>JBHOSQ010000006.1:0-64594 GCA_042584585.1 archaeon
CACGCTGAACGCAGGGTCAGTAGTCATGTCCCTATCAGAAAACAATGCGTATTGGTCCGTCTTGTTCTCCTTATAGTCATCGCCATACGTCCTGAACGAAGAGCCCCTCGGGCTCTGGGTCAAAAAGTTCCTCATGCCGTAATCAACCGTCAAAACATACCCCTTGTCCAGCGCCTCGCCCGCGTTCTTGATGAACCGCGACGAGTCAGTGTTCAAGTAAAACACTTTCCCGCCTTCCCTCTTGGCCGCCTCCCTCAACATCGCCGCCGTCTTCGGGTGCTCCGCCAAAAACTCTTGGACCTCCGGCACATCCGACACGCCCACAGGCTCTTCCTTGAAGCGAATCTTGTCAAGCACCGCCTCCCACTCAGCCCCCTGCAACTTGGCTTTCCCGGCCCGCCCGATAATGTCGTCAAAAACACTTATCGGCAAATCATACTCCTTCCCCATGGCGGCCTGTGCCAAGGCCTTGTCGGCAGTCTTTTTGTCGACGAGCCCGAGCTCACGCAGTGCGCCAAGCGACCCCTTCGTGGACACCCGCACCACGGCAACCGTGATTTTGCCGTTCTCGTCCACCACCACCTTGTGGGGGGAGAACGCGTCCGGCACCTCGTTCGAAATAAACACGCCCTTCACTGAATTCGGCTTGAACAATTTTTCGCGTGCGTCACCGACCTCGGAAACAAACTTCTTCTTGAAGCCCTCCATCAGCTTGTTCTGCTTCTTCGAAAGCTCCGGAGAAATGTCTTTGATCGTGTACTTCAGCGAATCGTAAAACTCTTTCCAGTTCTTGTTTGTCCTGGACTTTTGCCTGGAATAGGACAGGATGTCGTACGCCCATTGGCCAGTGCCGCCGCCGAACTCAACGACGTGAAACTTTTCGTTTTCTTTGAGGCTGCCGCCCTTGCGCATGCCCTTCCACATGTTGAACAATTGGTGCGCAGTGGCCCGCCCGAAATGAGGGCTTATGGCGACGGGCACAGTGCTGAAGTGGGCTGTGCTATTCTGGACTCCAATATCGACCTTCCCGGTCGTGTAATACCCCGTCGGGCCGTACAGCGCCTTGTTGAAATAGTCCTTGAACGTCATGTGGCGCTTGGGGTCAAACTTGGCCAGCTCCTTAGGCATGCAATAATTAACGCAGAAGAGAGATAAAAGGGTTTTTGTTGATGGGGCTACTTCTTGCCGTCAAACTCTATCCAATCGAAATTGTCCGGCATTACGCGCCCTAGGTCCTCGGATTCCTTCATGTCTTTTTTAAACTGTTTTGCGCGGCGTTTCTTGCGCTTCTTTTTGGCCGCGCGATACATTTTGTTGACAAATGTCCCAGCCATTTTTTCTAGTTTGTCGTACGTCTTTTTTTCCGGGCCCGCCGGAGGAGATATTTTCGGGATGACATCCTGTTTCTTGGCAAACAATTCATCTCTCCGCAAGTACAATTCATTGGCTAACAGGTTTAACACAATGTTAGTGTCTATATTAGCCAGCTTACCGATTTTGGCTAGTTCAGGAAAACGACGAAAGCGCTTGTCCCCCTTCGCCCTTTCATTCCATTTGACCTTAATCTGCTGATTAAAATACACTCTATGACGAAGGTCTTTATGAGTCATCCTTTTGACGGCGAGGCGATAAGCCCCCATGTGCTCGGCGTAATGCCGGAGCTTGACTATTTGGACAAGGACGGGAGGGTGAGCCTGGAGTCAATCCATAAGTTCATGCCAAAAGAGTACATTCGTGAAAAGGCTTCGTGGCTCAAAAGGCTCCATGAATGCCTTGAGGGCGGGCCTTTGACGCTGGAGGAGTTTGGCAAAAAGTGGGGCGCGAGAAGTGCTTATGAAGCGAATGCCAAGCGCAACATTGAACGCCACTTGTTTAGTGCCATCAAATGGGAAGACAAGCGCACTAAGAAGTAAAAGCTTTTATCCCTCCATCCCCTTACTCATTCTATGCCCAAGGCAGACCGTGTTATCGGCGGCACTCGCCGCACGCTGTACACCGGCGGCGGGGGCGTGAGCATCAAGCGCACGCTTACGGACAAGGCTCCCCAGCACGAAAAAATGAAGGCGTGGGGCAGGAAGCGTGGTGTGGACCCCCAGGAACTAGTTGGTGTTTTAGTGGCCCACTTGACGGGCAAGGAGCTTCATCCCGATGCGAAGGCGCGGGTGGCGACTGCAAAGGAGCTTGTGGGGGTAGCGCATGAGTTCAGTGGCGTGAGCTTTGAGCTGCAGGACTTCAACAAATTATTGCGGTACGGCGTGGCGATTGGGAAGCTTGGCGTGAAAAAGGCGCACCCGAACAACGTGTGGCACTTGCCTGGCGAAGAGCCGGTGACGAACCCATTCGCGAAGTAAAGCCTTTTATCCCTCCATTGATTTAGTGCTTGCCATGAAGCTCTTGTCCTTGTTTTCCGTGGTTGTTCTCGTTGTTTTGGGGGGCTGTTTGTGTGATGTTACAGTGGAAGAATACAACGAGTTGCAGGCCGAGTTGATTGAGACACAGGCCGAGTTAATCGATGTAGAATACCAGTTGATGGATGCTCAGGAGCCGCCTTACGTAACCATTGAGGGCAGGAACGTTACGTTTGCGTTCAAAAAGCTTGACGGCGAAGTGGAGAGCTGGGTGTTTCCGTTTGATTCTTATGAGTCAAGCTATAACCGGGGGTATGACTACCGGGAGGCCGGGCCTGAGTACTTGAAGGCGTACGGGGAGAGGATGCTGAGCGAAAACAACATGTGTGAAATGGATACAAAGGTGTCAGTGTCGTCGTGTAATTACGCCGCTGTCCTGGGCGGGAATGTTGATTGCGTACAAAGAAAAATAGATAGGGATGCGCATTGCAAGAAAATGGCCGAGATACAGATGATGACGTATAGATACATCGAAAAAACGCGGACAATCCCGATAATGGATCTGAATTATGCGGGTAAGCAGACGTACACTCTCAACTTTTCGCTGTTTGTTGAGGGGTATATGTTCGAGAACGTTATTCCTCCGCTGTACGAGGAAGCGGGGAGTGACGAGGAATTCATTAAAGAAGTGTTTAACATAGTCCAGCAAATCACGACTTATGTTTTGGACATAGGGGACACGCCTCGTTATTCGCTTGAGACGTTGACTGGGGCGGGTGGCGACTGTGAGGACAGCTCTATTCTTATGGCCAGCATGCTTAGGGCGGCAAGCCCGGATTGGATTGTTCAGCTTGTTTACTTGGACGCGGATAACCCGCTTGACCCACAAACCATGAATCACGTGATTGTCTACGTCGACACGGGGACTTATTCGAGGTACGTCGAGACCACGGCAAAAACATACTATGATTATTACCCCGACGGCGTGAACGGCTGGATAGTTGAGGTCTAAGCCACGGGATAAAAAGCCTTTTATCTCTCTTCTGCATTAATTAGTGTATGGCGGGCAAGCTTAAGAAACGGGCCGGGAAAAAGCTCAAGGAGCTAGGCACGGGGTTCAAGCTTCGGTTCCGCAGGGGTTTCAAGCCAAAAAACGTGCGCGAGGCAGTGGTGGCCAAGCACCATCTTGAGGGCAGTATTGCGTTCAAGAAGAGGATAGGTGAGCTCCTCGTCAAGCACAAGAGCGAGTTGGCAAACGGCATTGTGCCCAAGGCCATAACTGACTTTATTGGCGAGCAAAATGCGCCGGGCTCCAAGGACTTTCCGGGCAAGCACTTCTTGAACTTCTACGTGAACTCTGATACTGGGAAAGTAACGTTTCACCCTGCGGCAAGAGTAGTTGCAGAGGCATTTACTTACGGCCAATACTTCATGTACTACAACTTGCATGACATTCCTCCAATAGCCTCGGAGCCCGCGCCAATGCAGGTTCTCCGTTACGGCCTTGCACTCTCCGGGTTTTTTGTGCCGGAATTGGCTGCGGGCACTTACGCGGCGAGTAAGCGCACGATTAGTGGGGCGAAAAAGGTGCACGGCAAGTTGGTTGACACAGCAATTAACCACAACCAGAAGTTGATTGACGCGCACGAGGCCAAGCTTTCTGAAGTAAAGGCGTTCATCAAGAAGTCGATGGAAGCGGACGAACGGCGTACCCAGAAAAAAATTGAGGATGCAGAGCGTGAGATTCTTGAGGCTGTAAGGGTCTTCAAACAAGGCAGGAAGGCCTTGCGCGCGGCATAAAACTTGTTATCGCCTGAAACTCAGGCGGCACGTCGGGACTGGACGTTGACTTGGGTCAACGTCGGGCCACGCGGGGCACAAGGCCCCGCAGAGGCATGAAAAGGCTTAAATCTATCCCCCCGGGACAGGAAAAGGCTTTTATCCCTCCGCCGCAGTATCCATCGTGAAAAAGGACAGGCGCCACGACTTAAGGAAGCGAATGCTGGGGACCCGCCATTGATTTTCTTGGGCGGGCGCACACGGCATTATCCTAAAATGTTACTATATGGATTTAAACCAGAAAATACAGAGAGTTATGTATGAAACCTTGGTCAGTGTTTCTACTTGTTTTTTTGATGAGTGTTTTTGCTATTAGCCCGAGCACAATGGATTGGGCCGATTATGGTGAGCAAGAGGGAGAAACTTATTACGAGTGGCATGTTGCTGATTCCCAGACCGATGAGAATCAGTGTGACCTTGACTTTAGCTCCCAGTCTGGAAATAGCGCGAGAAGCCCGGTCGCAGTCACCTCGGGCAAGCTGTACATAGACGGAGAGTTGATAGCAAGTGCGGACGGCTACTGGGATGATTTTCCCACCGAAAAACTCCAAAAGTTTTGTGGAGGTGTACACCGAATTGTCTTCAAGTCATCAGGTTACCAAGATTATGAGCGCGATGTCCTCATCCGCTGCTTCAGGGACGAGAGGTACAGCCGCAACGAACTTACTTTAATTAAGAATGGGGTGAGCCAAGCCAAAAACAGTTTGAAGGAGGTGTACATAGACAAATGGGATTTGTCTCCGGTAGTGGGCTCAAAATTATTTGTGGATGAACGTTTTGTGGGCACTACCGGTTCGAGCGGAGAAATTACTTATTCGGTTTATTGCCCAGCAGCAAATAAGTTTATGATTAGTGGTACCCACTGGTCGAGTTCGATGGGTTCAGTATGCCCTAAAGCGAGTAAAGGGCTTTTTGAGAGCCAGTTCCCAAACAATTTCGCCAAGTCATCAGCAAAATCTCTTTCTGATTTCCCTGAATGGGCTAAAAAAGATGTCACTTTGATTGCTATTGACGCCAACACTGGCAAACGGCTTTCTGATGTTGTTGTTGCCATTGACGGCAAGTTGGTTGGAGTTACTGACCAATCCGGTGTTTTGGGTACAGGCCTCCCCGATTGCTCAAAAGGCGACATCACTGTAAAAGGGGTTAAGGAGGGGTATCTTGACAAAACACGAAAAGTGTTTAAGACCTTCGACTGTGCGGATTGTTACGGGCAAGAATATTGTTTGTATTCGCATCCATTATGGCAGTCAGAGGAAATTCCTGAAGAATTCGACCATGAGCCACTAAGTTTTAGGCGTACCGTGCACTTGCTCCGTATGGCTCCGGCACTCCCATGCACAAGTGGTCTTGACTGCCCGAGCGAATTGCTCTGCGGTGAGGACGGGTTCTGCCATGAGCCCGAAGGAAATGTGGCAAAGCTTAACAAAACAGTTGAGCTTAACGAAACAGTTGAGCTTAACGAAACAATCGAAGACAACTGCACAGCTCCTGAGTTTTGGTGCGAGCAGAAGCAGGAGTGCACCTCAAGCGAGCTCGCGTGCTATTGGGACTATAAACTGGAGAGCCCGTGCACAGCGGGATGGCCTGCGCACCAGGGCTCGACGAAGCACGTAAAGATTAATGTATTTGATTTTGGCTACCCCCCGAACCACGTCCACGGCTGTGACCTCTACGAAGTAAAGGATAGCGCCCTGCAGGGCATCGTGGACGAGGCACTGGACTGTTGCCTCAATGGATGTGGACCGCACTGTCAAAGCAGTTGTGCTGACAACAGGGCTAATTCTGCTGCCGATGAGTTCAAGGCGAATATAACCCTCAAGACTTGTGCCGGGTATTATTTGATAGATGGGCTGGGCCGGGAAAAACAGACAATGAGGGGCTACTACACTCCTGAAGTAAACTGTGCAAAGGGCACCACTGGCTATGGCACGAGTTGGGATTGCGGCAAAAGCCCCCAAAAATCATTCCCGAATGCGGTGGAGATGGTTTGTGAAAGGGAGCACAGGGGCGATGACGGCGAATTCACCAATCCACTGGGGTGGGCAGATAATACGGACATGTCCAAAAACAGCTGCGTGCTTTCCCCGCTGCCGGCGCATGCAAGCGTGTTTGATTTGAATACCGGCACGTGTTATGATTATTCCCTCGTGCTCACAACCCTTCTCAGAATGGCAGGTTATTCAGCTGATGAAGTTTATTCGGTCCACCAGGGCGACCACGTTTGGAATATAGTTAAATTCCCAGTTGACTACAAGTGGACTTTTGTGGACACCACCGGGAATATACCAACCCCGTTCAAAAGGGGGGGTCTGCCGGGCGCTTCCTTCGATTACTGTGGCACTTATCCCTACGCAGAATGTGAGAATGACGGGGGGTACAGCCTAAGCTGTCCAGCAATAAATTCAGTTTGGGGTTGTGCAGACATTAGGGGGGTGGTTTAAATGAAAACCGCATTTTTGTTGATACTGTTTTTAGGGCTTTGTTCTGCCCAGTTGGTTGTTACACAGAGCGCACCTGCTACAGCTACAACTGGTGAAGCCATAACCGTGGACATAGTCGTTGAGAATGTCGGTAATGAAATAGTTGATGTAGTTCTTGAGCAGATGGTAGGATACACCCCCCTCGAGCCCGAGCCGCAGGACCTGGGCATTGAAGGCTTTGTCACACCCCTCTATTACCAGTGGGAATTCACACTCGCTCCTGGCGATAACTCAAAGGTTTTTTTCAGGGAGCGGCTGGACCATGCCTACAATTCTTATGTTGTTGGGTCTGCTGTTGCTTATGTTGGCGGCGAGACTTACGAGTCGAATTCCATTCGTATCGAAATAAGCTGCAACGCCAACGGAGTTTGCGAGTTTGAGGAAGGGGAACAGGCAATCAACTGCCCGCAGGATTGTGCAGGCGGTTCAGAGGATTTTTTATGCTTACCTGTTGAGGACGGGGTTTGCGATCCCGATTGTGCCAAAACAACGGAGGGCTGGGACCCTGACTGCACCGAAGAGGATTCGGGGGAGAATAGCACCTCTGGCGATAAAACCAACTACGTTTTGGTTGCGTTAGTTTTGGCTATAGGACTAGGTGCCTTGTTAGCCGTTAAAAAGGGGATAATCCCTAACTTGCTGGAGCGGCGTTGAATTGGCTGAACCGGGTCACGAGGGCAGAGCTTTAAATGCCTACCTGGAGCCACTCCCGCATTTCGACTTACGAGTCCTGCCCCCTGAAATTCTTCTTAACGGTGTCAAAACAGCGTACCGCGTTCCTCGGAGTATACTTGGCCGTTGTGATGTAGTTTTACGGTGATTGTTCCCATTGGAAAAACACCGGTGGGTTGTTTGTCGTATGGAGCCCTTACCCCGTATCCAAATAGAGTGCTATACTTTTCTGGGTTTAGTTGTATGCCTTTGGCGTCAATAACCGTGTCTGTTACCGTGTACGGGTTGGAGTTGGCGTCAAATTTAGTGGCTTCTGTTATAGCCAAAACATCTACTGTGCCATCCACCTCCATCATGTTGTCCTGCGC
Source organism: archaeon (assembly GCA_042584585.1). Taxonomy (GTDB): domain Archaea; phylum B1Sed10-29; class B1Sed10-29; order WALL01; family WALL01; genus WALL01. The sequence goes on from JBHOSQ010000006.1 coordinate 7,711, forward strand.
GTCATATGCCCTTAAGTCAAACTCAAGCCCGTCATCTTCCGAATCACTGTCCCAGTTCTTGCTTATTGGTGTTGATACAGAGATGTATTGCACAACCGGCGTGGGTTCGGGGGTTGGTTCTGCGGTTGGCTCCGGCGTTGGCGTGGGTTCGGGGGTTGGCTCAACCGTTGGTTCGGGGGTGGGCGTTGTGGTTGGAGTGCGTGTGTAGTTAGTGGAATAGATATTGTCGGAGAAGTATTGTGTGATGCCATTAGTGTCTGTCGCAGTCACCTTGATGTTGTGTACTCCTTCTGGGTACTGCTTGTCTTCGATAAGCTTTTCGCCTGGACTAAGGCTTGTTGTTTTTCCGTCGTCGAGGTCAACAACACAGCCCGTTGATTGTTCTGAATTCACGCAGTCCACTTCAATGTGCACGTTGAGGGGCGCGGGCCCGATTGTGTCATTGATGGCCAGTATTGCTAGCTCAACTGTCGCGGGTGTGTCGTCAATACACCCCGCCAGTATGACAAGCGCCATGATCGCGAACAAAACCAACTTCATGACGCTAGAAACGTGCTTTGGAAATAAAAACCCTTTTATCAGCTTAAACTCAGCTGGCACGTTAGGCTTAGGGGCCTTCAGGCCCCTAGAGACAGACGCATTCCAACTGATTCTTTATCTCGTTACAAGCCAGCGAGAAATGTGTTTTGTCTTGTGTTAGGCACAAGTCTCTGCAGGAAGCTTCGACGGTGTCTTTTGTTTCTTGGGTGCCGTACTCGTAGTAAGAACAGTACTTCGGGAGGTCATGCCACGCTGGCGGTGGCGGAGTGGGGGTTGGTGTTGGTTCTGGCGTTGGAATTGGCGTGGCTATAGGAACTATAGTAACCACTGGGATGGGTGGAAGAGGCGTAGGAATTGGCTGTGGAGTTGGTGTAGCAAGAAACTGGTTTACGGTTCCAATTATTTGGCTTCCGTACATTGGCCACACTATAAATGCAGACCCAGCCACCAAAAACAGCAAGAGGATTAAGATTAACCAGTTTTGCACTTTTACTAGAACATCCTCGTATATTGGCTTTGGGTTAGACATACAACTCTATTAGATTCTCCATTCCCTGATAAAAGCTTTACCTAACACCCACACAGCAGCTGAAACTCAGCCCAGACGAGAATCCGTTGGGATTCACGTCATGGCACGTTGTCCGTGACCCATACGGAGCCAGCGGACTAATCCATCCATTCGGCTTGCCTGGGGCTTACTCACTTGGGTAAACGCTTACTTCTTTCCTAGGGGTGTGCATAACGTTTGTTGACCCACATTCGCTGCACTTCAGACCCACCCGTTTTTTTGACTTGAACATGTTCCCACATTCCCTGCAGGTGTGTACGTCTTCGTCCATAATGTCCATACGGTTATTGGGGGCAAGAAGCATAAAATGGTTTATGTGTGAGGCTACCCTAGAGTAACGGTGCCCTGCAGCCACAGGTTCCCGCTCACGTAGTCGCCTTTCTTGAATTTTTTGCACATGCATTTTGGGGTGTAGATAACTAAATCAGCCTCGTTTTCGTACGAGCCGTCCAGCCTGAGGACACCAACAGTCAATTCAAACATTTGCTGGTCGTAGCACTTGAACGACGTCATTTTCTTTACTTGCCCCTGAAAAAAGTAGTCGTCGCTGTTTGCGTTAGCGCTCGTAAAACTGGCTGGAACCAGGCAAGCCATTGTTTTTGTGCTGACTTCCCCCATGCCTTTTGCCTTGAACTTTTTTTCTTTGGCTTTTTCGACGTAGTAAGCCAACCCACAAAGGCTTACTGTGACCTCGTCTCCAACGTTATAAAACTGTTTTTTCTTGTAGTATTCGACGTCAAAGAAAGTTAAAGCTGTACTGCCGTCCATACTCCCCACGTTCACCACGACTTCTCCTTCAACTTCGTTCATCCATTCGTCAACGCCCTGTATTGTGCCATTGAGGCTTAATGTGGTGGGCCCAACTGGAAATCCGCTGTAGACCGTCTTGTCAACAACGAGCATTCGAGTAAAGATTTTTCCGGAGGAATCATAAACGTCTAGGTCGTGGTCTTTGCCCAAAACATCGACTTTTTGTTTTTCGGTGGAAGACGCGTTCTTGATTGTATCATCAACCATGTTTAGTAGTTTGTCCTTGTCTCCCCCAAAAAAAACGAACCAGTGGTTGCCTTGCCCGCCTTCTTTCCGGGGCTTGCCCGGCTTTCCCGGGACTAGTTTTTTTAGCTTGTCCAACACGTTAACCACTCCTTCACTTGTTTTCGACGAATGCTACTTATGCACTCCAAAACACTTAAATCTACTGCCTACATTACTGCCATCAATGCCTACTTGGTCCCACTCCCGCATCACAACAGCTGAAACTCAGCTGGCACGTTAGACTTGGGCTTGGCCCTGGACGTCGGTCCCCTTGACGTTGACTTGGGTCAACGTCCAGACACGCAACGTCAACCTCCGGGGCCCCGCAGAGGCATGAAAAGGCTTAAATCTATCCCCCGCATTACCCTTACCAATGCCCCCCTGGTCCCACTCCAGAATCAGTACCTACGAGTCCTGTCCTCTCAAATTCTTTTATAGTTACGTCGAGAAGCCGGAATAATCCAATTCATTTCTTTTTCCCGTGTTTTGAAGTGTATTCATCGAGTTCTTTGAGGGACACGTGCCATTTCCTGCCTATTTTGGTGGCGCCGAGGAGGCCTCGCCGCGAGAGGAGGCTTAGGTATTCCTGGCTGTACGGCGAGTGCTTGGCTGCCTCGGAGAGTGGGACGAGCCCCGTTTTTTTCCCTGGCTTTTGGAGTGCTTCGAGGTATATGTTCAGGGACTGCTCTACTGCGCGGGCAATGAAGTTCACGAGGGGGGCGGGGTTGCCCTTGTCTGCTTCTTTTAGTGCGCGGTAGTACTTTTTTCTGTCGACGAGCCTTAGCACTGTTGGGGGGTAGCCTTCCCTGAACAGCATTAGGTTCATCAAGAGCCTTGCGGTCCTGCCGTTGCCGTCGAAGAACGGGTGTATCCACACGAGCTTGTGGTGGGCGAGGGCGGCTTTTTCGATTGGGTCTTGTTTTGTCGCCTGCATCCACTTGACGAGTTCTCGCATGAGCCGCAGGAGCTTCTGTGGCGCCGGCGGGGTGAACGATGCCCCCGTAATCCTGATTCTTTTGTCCCTGTACCTGCCCGCGTATTCGCTGGTCCCTTTCATGAGGATTTCGTGGGTCTCGAGAATGGTTTCTTCAGTGATTTTTTTGGTGCCTTTGGCTATTGACTCTGTCCACTCCAGCGCTTTTTCGTGGTTTTGTGCCTCGAGGTATTCGTTGAGTGGCTTGCCGCCGACGGTTATTCCTTCTTCCAGAATAAGCCGGGTTTCCTGGAGCGTGAGCGTGTTTCCTTCAATCGCGTTGGAGTTATAGGTAAGCTCGATGTTCATTTGGTGCCTCAAGCGCTCCACCGCGTCTCGCGGGAGGGGCCGGAGGCTGTCCAGCAAGGCCTTCTTTGCCTTGATTCTTTCGCGCAGACGCTCATTCAACAACATTATCGGATACCTCGTTTTATTAACTACCCGATATTATGCAGTATCGGGTATTTAAGCTTTTCGCTTTCCCGATATACGGACAAGAAACCGTTTTATCGCCTGAAACTCAGGCGGCACGTTAGGCTTGGGCTTGGCCCTGGACGTTGACCCAAGTCAACGTCAACCTCCGGGGTGCCCATAGGCAGGGAAAAACCTTTTATCCCTCCAACGCATTACCCTTAGCGATGCCTACTTGGTCCCACTCAAGAATCAGCACGTACGATTCCAGCTTAAACTAAGTTGGCACGTTTGGCTTGGGAACCTAACGGTTCCCAGAGGCAGAACACTTATTTTTGTTGTATTCGGCCCACGAAGTTGACGAAGAACATGACTGCGGATATAAAGAAGATTGTTCCTCCGGTCGTATCGCCTTTGATGAAATAGTTTATGCTGGGCAACAGGAACGCTATGGTGGAAACCAGCCAGGGGTAAGGCCCGTCAAACCAGGTTTGTTTTTTCATGACTCAAAAAACGCGCTTCTGGAATAAAAACCCTTTTATCCATTTTTCACGCGATTCTTTTGTCGTGGAGCTTTAGCGCGGGGAGGGGCGTGCCGAGCAGTTTCTTGATTTTGCCTTTGTTGTACTTGACGTGTTTTTCCCACTTTTTCTCGGCTTCTTTTTGCATGTGCTGGATGTTGTTGAGGACTTCTGTGAGGGCTTTCTGGTCGATTGTGGTGGCGCCGTCGCCTATGTGCCACCCGTCGCCGACTGTGATGCCGAGGACGTGGGGGAGGAACCTGTTTTCTTTTGGCGCCGCGTCCATTCTGAAGTAAAGCAGCACGAAGCACAGGGCTTTCTTGGTTTTTTTGCGGAGTTCATCGTATTTTTTTATGAAGGTGCCGTCGGCGTCGTTTGACGAGAGGACTAATAGGGCGGTGTCTTTACTGTTGACTTCCGGGATTGTCTTTACTGGGACGCCAAGTGTTTTGGCCAGTGCAGTGGCAGTGAATATGTCGTGTGGGCCGGCGGTGACGACCACAGTAAACTTTGTTTTGCTGGCCTTGATGTCCTGGACGAGCCTGTTGAGGGTGATTGCCAACTCCGGCTGGACCGTGTAGTTGTGGAGGAGATACCCAGGTATTGTTATTCCGTCGTCGTAGCTGGTTCCGAGTGCTATGACCCCGCCTTTCTTGATTGATTGTTCTATGCACTTACGGGTCTCTTCCACAGCGTCTAGGAGCTTGGCTTGGCTCTTTTCGCGGGCTTTTTTTGCTTCTTCCTCGCGCTTTTTTGCTGTGGGATCAATTTTGTCAAGCAGTTTGCGGAACATACTTTTTTACTTGTTTTTGGTTGATTTATTCTTTACGCCAGAAACCCTTTTATCCTACTTTTTTGGCTATGCTTGTGAGCATGTCGAGGACGGGAATTACTCTTTCTTGGTCGAACAGCCTTACGCCTGCTACTGTGAGCTTGAGTTCGTTGTTTTGAATGGTTATTCCCTGGTTTTTTTGCCAGAGGCCCCTGTGCTCAAGCCGGTGTGGCATGCTTATGTGCTCGAACAGCTTGTTTAGTTGCTGTGGGTCGTCCAGAACCTTCAGTGCTTTTTGTTGTTGGTTGGTTGCCACCTTGAATTCTGGGGCGAGGCCGGCGTCGGGTTGTTCAAGTTCTTTTCCTTCTTTTTCAACAAACGATGAGTAGCCCACCACGGTTTTTTGTGTTGTTGGCTTGGTGGTGATTATGAAGTCCGTGAAGTCAAGCCACTGGATTCCCAGGAACCTTTCGGCGAATTGTGTGGAGAGGGTGTACCACCTGATTTTCACGGCCATTCCTCTGTACGTGCCCGTTATTGTCCTTGCTTCGGTCACGTGATTGCCGCCGGTGAAGTCAGTCATTTGCCTGAGCAGTCCCATGCCTTTGCGCTCGACTGCGTACGTGAACCCCAGGCTCTTGGCCAGTTTCTTGAGTGGGTTTCCGCACAAAAGCTTGTAGACAACCCCTAGAATAATAAGGAAAAGGCCGAGGGACATGGAAACGACTTCCCATACAGTAAACCCGAACCACATGAAGAGGCAAACACGAAAGAAACACTTAAATCTATCGCCTGTTTTAGTGGTGGCTATGAAGCGCGTTGTGTTGCTTTTGTTGTTGTTGTCGGTTGGCTTTGCTTGTATGGCTCCAGTATACGAACTGGATTTTGTGCCGGAAATGATTTCCGTGCTCAAAGAAATGCCGGACAATACGTGCGCCGAAACAGATTGGGCCTGGTCATCAGTCCTGGAAATCGTTAAGGAAACTGATGAATATCTTTTGATGGCAAACGCAGAAAAAACAAAGTACATAATCGCTCAACCAGAATGCGTAAACGCCACTTATGACAGTCAAAACGCTTCAAACAACTGGGCACTATTCAACTGTTCTCACGCAGATGGGTTCTCAGTCTTTGACTGCAACACGAAGAACCCTGGCGGGTACTGCGCGCCGTACCGCGAGGACGACACGGTTGCAGTGGACGAAATCACTGCTGTTTCAGGAGTGACCAGGGAACAATTGGTTTTTCAAACACCTGCGTACTACCCCGAAGAAGACGTTCTCGGGCAGGGCCCAATCGTCGTCATGAAATGCGGAGACGAATACATATTCACAGAAGAATACGAAAATTGTGGGAGATATTGGAACCCATTGGTTGTGGGGGTGGATGAATTCCTCAGAATGCTCCGCCCAATAAGCTTTTTAACCGCGCTGTTTTGTGGGTTCGCCATTTTTGTTTTGGCAGCCAGTAGGCTCTGGAACGAAAACATAAAAAAGCGGGAGCCAGACCGCCAAACAAAACTGCTCCTGAAAATACTGGCAGTGGTTTTCATGGTTTCGCTGGTAGTATTCATAATCGCCATAACATTTTTCTAATGTGATTAAAATGTCCACTTGGAGCCACTCCCGCTTGTCGTGCTATGAACACTGCCCCCTCAACTTCAGCTTAAACTAAGCTGGCACGTTAGGCTTGGGCTGCATAAGGCAGCCCAGAGGCAGGAAAAGGCTTTTATCCCTCTCCGCGCTAAAGGTGGCCTAATCCGCCACTATCAGTTCACACGCTATCGTCATTTCTTGTTCGTTGATGACTGCCATTGGAATCAGGTTTGGGTGGGTGGTTGACTCTAAAACGATTATCCTTTGGCCCCGGTTCACTTCTGCCGCATCTTTTTTGATTTGGCACGCTTCGACGGCTATTTGTATTGCTTCTTCGTCAGTGAGGGGGATGCTGACATCAGTTATTGTCATGTTTTCTGGTTGTTTTACTGGGGCGTTAACAGGGTATATGATTGTGAATGTCTCTTGTGTTGGCACTGGAGTCACCGTGGGAAGAGGGGTTGTTGTGGGCGTGGTTGTTGGTACCGGCGTGGGAGTAAGAGTTGCTTGGGGGGTGGGCGTGGCTGCTGGCTCGGCTTGCTGGACACACCCCCCTAACAAGACCAATGCAATCACCATCAACAAAGCCCAGTGTTTCACACACACCAAAACACGTTTCAGGAATAAAAACCCTTTTATCTCTCCACCGCCTTAGTGGTGTTTGTATGCTAATCGCGGAGTGGAAGGACTACCAGGGGTCGTTGGCGGCCATTGTTGTGGCCAACATGGTGCCTGTTCTTGGCGTGCTTTTTCTTGGGTGGAACGCGGGGCATGTTTTGCTTTTGTATTGGACAGAGAACATAGCGATTGGGTTTTACAACGTTTTGAAGATGGTTTTCAGCAGGGCGAAAATAACGCCGCTTAACAAAAACGCCAAGTTTTTTATTGTCCCGTTTTTCATCGTGCACTTCGGCATGTTTTCGTTGGGTCACTTGGTGTTTGTTGGTTTTCTTGCGAGTATGCTTGGCGCGACGCTGGGGGGCGCGGCGGTTGCCATGGCCATTGGTCTCGTGAGTTTGCTTGTGAGCCACGGGTATTCTTTCAAAGTGAATTATCTTGATGGTGGTGAGCGGGACAGGCTTACGCCTGGAGATCTTATGCTGGCGCCGTACAAGCGTGTGGTCGTGATGCACGTCACGATAATTGCCGCGTTTTTCTTGATGGTGCCGGCGGGCTTTTTGACGTTGCTGGTCGGCGGATTGATTCCTTTCGCGAACCTCGTTCCTGTGCTCGTGTTAATCGCGGTCAAGACCGTTGTTGACGGGGCAAGCCACTTGTTTGAACACAAAAGGGCATAGCCCCCCCGGGAAAAGGCTTTTATCTCCCCAGTGCTTTAGTGGGGGGCATGGAGCTTTCATGGGAATCTATTTCGTCGAACCCGCGCGTGCGGGCGTTTGTTGTTGGGGGCTTGGTCACTTTCTTGTTTTTACTCGCGCTTGTTGAGACGGATGAGTTTGGCGCGCTTATTGTAGCGGCGTTTGCCGGCTTGTTTGCCACTTACGCCACGCTGGGGATTCAAGAAAAAACCCTTTTGCCCCACGGTTTTGCGTTGCCAAGCATGCTTTCTCCGTTTTTGGGCATTTTGTTGTATGCCCCTATCCTTATGCTAACTGGGGGCCTCACCCAAAACAATTTCACTGCGATAGCGGTTATTGGGGCGCCAGTATGGTTCTTTCTTCTTTTGCCGACTGTGCTGACTCTGTTGGTGGTGAGAGAGGTTGCGGATTTCATCAAGAAAAAGACTGACTCCAAGACGTATAACACATTGGCGAAAGTGGTTGTCCTTGGCGTGGGAGCGCTTGTAATCATAGCTTTTGCCCTGCCGTTTGTCCTTAGTTTCATGGCCCGCTCGATTACTCCAGCTTCCAACCCCACGCCAGAACCAACTCTTGTGCCCACGCCGGTTGCAATTGTGGGCGCTTACGCGGACAAGTTCGAGTGGGCTGCTGCGTTTGGGTGTGGTCCCGCGGTTCCGCATGACGACGAAAACGTACGAAGTTGCCTCGAAGAACTGTATGCCGACACAAGCGGAGCAATGTCGTTCAACGAATGGCTCTCAACACAGCCGGACTTGGCGGACATGAACATCTGGGGCCAAGAAAACCGGTACGCTACGTACTTATTCCAAACAAAGTACGTGGGATAAAAGCGCTTTTTATCCCAGGGTTAGGCTATACACTACGAAGGCGGCAAAGCCGATTATGGCAAGGACTGAGGCGCCTAGCAAAATGTTGAGGCGGCGTGTGTTGCCTTCTTCAAATTGTTTTGCGATGAAAAAGTAGTTGACTGGCTTATTGGTAATGCTGTGGTACGCCATGTACACTTGGTACACGAGTGCCAGCGGCCCCCCCACGAAGACTATTGCAGTAGATATGAGATTAACCGCACCTGCGAAGAGAATCCAGGAGAACATGAACAGCAGGGCCAAGCCGCCTTCTTCAATGCCCTCGAGGAGAAGCCCGCCGCCGAGCGACAGAAGCATACTTAGCGAAGAGATAACGAGCGCCGCTGAAAACACGGTGGTGAGGACACCTGCCGTGATCATTTGCCAATAAAACGCTTGTCTTGCCTCCAGCCCGGCTCGCGTGTCTTTTTTTGTGAGCCACACGGCCAATGGGAGGATTGGCCCAAGCGGCACTGGAAAGTGGCACCACGCAGCCAACCAATCAACATCAGTGTCCATAATACATCACACTCACTCTTAGCATAAAAACCCTTTTATCGCCTTAAACTAAGGCGGCACGTTAGACTTGCGGGGCGCAAGGCCCCGCAGAGGCAGCAAGAACCTTTTTATCCGTTGCCTGTGTTATTCCTAGTAATGCAGAAAGAAATAGCCCAGAGACAGCAGAAGGCATTGGCTTACTGGGTCGCATTGTTGTTCAGGCATAATGACGGCCTGGAAGTCGGTGAAGTCAGTGAAATGCTGAATAAGCACTTCAAGGCGCTGCACTTCGATGCTCGTAGCTTAAAGCAATTCTTGAATGATCCGCCGCGTTACGTCCAAAAAGTGAGTGGCGAAGAAGCCGAGGCTGAGTACAACAAGGCCCTCGCCCGCTTCACCCCAAGCCGATTCATTGGCAAGGGAGAAATCAAAAAAGGGAGGGCGTGGGCACCCCGGTCCGGGGACCCTCTTGAAAGAGTGCACATGCTGGGAGTGGCTTACAAGGTTTCTTTGTTGCTCAGGGACAAGCAGGGGCTAGGGCCTGGGCGGATTGCCGAGGTATTGGCCGAGCATTTTGGGGAGGGAAACTTCAGCGTACACAGCGTGAGCCGTAGCTTCAAGAACCCCCCGGGGTACGCTGACCGCATCACTGACGCTGAAGCCCGTGGAGAATATGCCAAGGTCGTGGAGAAGACTGGCATCGGAAAAAAGAAGGGGATAATGAAGCTGCACCAGTCGAGTGACAGTATAATGGCGTACCAGCTTTATCACCACTTGATTGATAAGTTTGGCTGGGGGTCCACACGCACCCAGACCATTCTGAAGAAGTACACGGGCCTTGAGTTTAAGAGGATTCATTCCAGTGTGAAGCAGGACGTGCTGCACCCCAAGAAAGACGTTGCGAGTGCGGCCACTGCGTTGCGCGAGAAAATGTCTCTTGACCTTGGGAACTCGATTGTGGTGTTTGAGCTGGTCAAGCGCTTGAAACAGGATTTTGGGTGTGGCAACGATGACGCATACGACGTTTTGCAGGAGTACAGCGGTAACAATCTGAAGCCGGAACGGAGGACCGTTAAGGAGTGGCGTGGGGAGCGGAAGCCGCCGGGGTACAAAAAGGGCGTGTTGGTTAAGGCGGTTATTGACAGGCACTTGGACAAGATTTTTTCTGGGACTTCGCTGAAGAAAAAGTTGTTGGGGTACCACGTGTACAAGCTCGCGCGTGACCGGATTGGCACGGGAGGGGGCTTGAACTACGAAGAGATGCTGAACGAGCACTTTGGCTCGCCCATTTTTGTGGGGGTACGTTTCGCGCGCTGGGCGGGCAAGCCGAGGCCTCGTGGCTACAAGCAAAGAATTCCCGATGTCACAATCGAAAGGGAGTACAACCGCTTCCTCAAGACTCACAAAGACAAGCTCAAGAAGTAAACCCTTTTATCCATCCCCCGCATTACCCTTACCAATGCCTACCTGGAGCCACTCCCGCATTTCAACGTACGAGTCCTGCCCCCTCGTTATCTTGCGGGCTTGAACCCAATGACACACGGGCTGGTTGTGTTTATGGGGCAGTAAGCCCATATCTTTCCATCTGTATCATTGGTTACTTCTAGTTCTTGGGGCGTGCATTGGAACGAGTCTTGTGGGAAGTAGTATCCCTCGCACTTGCCGTCCACGTCGTTCACTCCCGCGCAGCAGAACTGCACGTAACCTGGCTTAAGCCCAACTATATGGGCCGCTACGTCTGCGGTGTACTCCTCGGCTTCACTGAAGAGAACCACTTGGGGAGACAACGAACCCAATCCCCCTTCACCCACGTGGTTTAGTTCTTGCTTTATTACGTTGATTGGGTCTTGGTCATAAAAAGAGGAGGATGATGGGAATATGGCAGCGAATACAACTGTTGAGAGAAGCATGGTGATCACTATGATTGACAAGCGTTTGATGTGGGCATCCATGGGCTTGTGGAGAACTCTTTCCGCTATTTTAAGTGCGACGAGCAGGACTATTGCGATAGCGATGTATGCCGCGTCTAGCATTAAGGCCGCTTCCATGTCCAGCCAAACACTTGTACTAAGGCCTCCGCTTATGAAGAATGCCACGAACACCCCCACGACTACAAGGGCTAGTTTGTTAATGATTGCGTTGATGCCTTCCCAGTCCATACCCCCAAACACTCGCCCAAAACACTTAAATCTACCGCCTGCTTATTGCCAGTGATGCCCACTTGGAGCCACTCCTGCATATCCACGTACGAGTCCTGTCCCCTCAACTTCAGCTTAAACTAAGCTGGCACGTTAGGCTTGGGAGCCTAAAGGCTCCCAGAGGCAGGGAAAAGGCTTTAGGGCGCAACGTATTTTGTTTGTATTCCTGTTGGTTGGCCGGGATTTTGTTGGGTATGGAACACGATTAGTTGTATTCCTTGGTCTATTGCGTCTTGAGTAATCAGGGAGAGCTCTTCTTGTGTTGCGCTCTTTTTGTTGTGGAGTATTCTCAACAAGCCGTTTTCTTGGAGCTGACCGACCGGCCAATTGTTTTTCTTGATGAGTGGCCAGAGTTCCTGCGTCCCGCCGAAGTCACTGATGAATAGTGTTTTGGTGCCGGCCTTGCTTGCGGTGACTGCTTGGCCAAACGCGTCTTCTAGTGTTGACGAGGGCGCGGCTGCCGGCTTTGGCTTCAGGAAGTCAAGGAGTCCCATGGTTTTTGGCTAAGCGCTTGTGGTATTTAAGCGAGGTATGCCCAGGCCACTGCGATTAGCATTGTTACGTCCATTACGCGAATGAATTTGTTCATTGCCGGGCGGTATTCGTGGATTGCTTCTACGTTGAGGCCTATCATGTCGACTATCCACCTGGCGGAGGCCGCGATGAGGAAGAGTTGTCCCATTCCGGGGAGCGAGGTGAGTGCGAGGCCGCCGGGGGGCTGGCCGGGGAAGGGCAACATCATTGCGGCGACCCAGGCGTCGAAGTAGTACAGCATCGCGAGGCCCATTCGCATGAAGCCCCATTTTTTGGCGATTACGTTGCCCAACAATGAGTTGACTATGAACAGGAACAATGCGAGTATGGCTATGTGTTCGACGTATCCCGTGAAGTATTCCGCGAGGATGGACACGCCCCAGAACAGGAATATGGCGAGGGCCAGGAACGTGATTTGCTTGTCGCCGTAGGCCTTTCTCCACAGTGCCCCATGCACATCAGGAGGGAGTATGCGGTAGCCTTTCTTCTTGGCCATGCCTCGAAAAACGCTTCCAAAACACTTAAATCTATCCCCCGCAGCTTAAACTAAGCTGGCACGTTGTCCGTGCCGGCTTGCGGGGCCAGCGGACTAAGGTTTTTTATTCTCCGGGCGCTTTGAGAGTTGATAATGGTGCTCATTCCAGGGGACACAACACCAATAACTGTCTCAGCTGTATCGCTCTTGGGGTTGGTTTTGCCTTTCGTGGTTTTGATTTATGCTTACTTTCGTGTTTCCAAAGGAAAAATAAATCTCCTCAAAAAGATGACGCCCATACAACTCGGGATACTGCTCCTTTTGATAGTGTGGTTTTGTGTCACCCTAATCTCAGTAATCACCCCGTTTTTCCGTATTGCGGTGATGGGTAGCCCCTTAGTGTTTACATGGTGAAGAAATGAAACGAATCGCTTTGCTCGCAATCGTGACTCTTGTCGTGCTGGCGGGATGCTTAGAGACTACATGTTGTGCGTCGACAGCTGCCTACATGGGTAATGAAGTGCAGCAAGTAGACGTCAATCAAAAAAGTATCAGTTCCGTGATTATTGTATTTGGTGAGGGTGACACATACACTACAGAACAAGTGGCGTTTGAAGCCAATCGTGAAGGAGAACAAGTGTTGTTTTGTTGTGTTGACTCGCCAGAAGAAAAATGCGCTGGTTACGAATTCCCGAGCAGTGAATTTGACTGCACCCCAGAAAAAGTCGTGGTAAAAACAGAAACACAAGGCAACATAATGGCCTACGCCGGCTCTCAAGAACAAGGAACACGCTACTTTTTGGTTGGCATTAAGGTGGTTTCATGATATCCAACGCCTTGCTTTTCATTGTTGTTCTGGCCATGCTGGTGGGTTGCTTGACCCCGCTTTCAACTAACCACAGCCCGATTGTCATGATGGGGCAGGGGCTTAATTTAATCAAGAAGGGTGGGGCAGTCACCATATCGGATTTGTCTGCCGAATTCATTGAAGGCGGGATTTATGCTGCGGACGCGGCTGCCAGTGAAGCGGTTGGATTGGCTAACGGCAGCGTGTCTTTTTGTTGCCAATTCACTCAAGAAGAAAAATGCAGTGGGTTTGAGTTCCCAGAAGATACTTTCGACTGCCAGCCAAGCACGCTAACAGCAAAGAAAACAATACAAGGCAGGATTATGGCCTATTGCCGAAAAACCAAGGAAGACTGCTTCATTGGATTCAAATCAGTGGAGGGCGTCTAATGCCTACCTGGTCCCACTCAGCTTAAACTAAGCTGGCACGTTGTCCGTGGCCCCTGCGGGGCCAGCGGACTAAACACTTTTTATAGGTGGAAAGTGTTGTGGGGGATATGAACCTAAAGCAAGTCTTGAAGCCACGAAAAGGCAGTTTAAAGGTCCTCCTCGTCTTGTTTGTAGTCTTAGTAATTCTGACAATGTACTCCTTTGTGGGACGGAGCTATTCGATACTGGCCCCCTTCCCCATGATAAGCCAGACTTGTGGTGTAATAGACCCCGTTTGTGCCGTTGAAATTAGCTGGCTTGGGATTATTGGCAGCCTGATAATTTGGATTCTGGTTTATGTCGCGTCATCCTACTTCTTTTACCAAAAAGAAAAAAAGACGCTGTCTATTGTGAAAAGCACATTCGAAAAATAAGTTGGCAGTGCATAGTCGTTGTAAATCAGCTGAAACTCAGCTGGCACGTTAGACTTGGGAGCCTAAAGGCTCCCAGAGGCAGCAAAAACCTTTTTATCCTTCCACTGCCTATTCTTTGTTAATGCCGGGAAAAGAGCTGGAGGAGCGGGCGCCTTTCGACAGGGACAAGTTCTTGTTGAAGATGGGCAAGAAGTCTGCTAGGGACGTCAAGAAATTGATGAGCGCCAAGCCTCCGGAACTCAAGTCATTGGACCCCGAGTTGAAGAAGCTTGTTGAGGAGCGGATGAAGACCCCTCTCAGCGCGTTTGACCTTAAGTACCGGTTGTTTGGGGTAGGGAACTACGGCAAGAAGTACAAAAAAGAACAAGTCGGTAGGTACAAGCTTGAGTCCCAAGCAATGTTTATCGCGGGCCAGTTGCACCTCAAGGACGAGCCGCTTGACGCGCTGTACAGTTATTTTTGGCCTGTTGCCCAGGCGCACTTGAGTATGCCTGAGTACAAGATGCCGGGGGGCATTGGCCGCAGGAGCCTTAGGGTGGCCAAGCTTATTTCGAAGGCATGGGTTCATTCGCACGCGTTTGATTACGCCAATCTTGAGTTGAAGGACTTCAAGCCGTTTTATGGTGGCCACGAGACGCGGACCGTATGGTCTGCGTTGGGCGTGGACATTTTGGGGCGGGCTGGTGACGTGGAAGACATTCCTGCGCTTGACCAGATTTCCGAGAAGTGTTGGGAGGGCTCGATGGAAGGTGATTGTGGTGCGGCTCGCCGCAAGATTATTTCGAGGGCTGCGCTGAAGGCCACGCTGGACCGTGAGCAGTTGGAAAAGGTGGGGTTGAAGACGAAGTTGAGTGACGTGCACTTGATTGACAAGCTTGTTCCGTTGATGAACGTTAGTGGGTTGTCGTATGTTTTGCAGGCGTTTCCGGGGATGAAGGGCATGGCTCGGCTGTCAACGAATCCTGTGGAGGCTTCGTTGGAGGCAAAGGAAATCAAGAAGATTGTTCAGAAGGGTGTGGGCCGGGAGTTTGAGTTCAAGCCAGGAATGTTTGCTGAGGGCGAGGAGTACGCGTACTACGGGTCCGCACAGTCGTTTGCCGAGGAACACGGCCTGATAAAAGACACCGGCAGAAAAGAATACCGCTCCAGCAGAAAGTTCTTCAAGTTCACGCCCAAAGGCAAAAAATTCATCAAGGCCTTGTTCAAAGGGCTGAAAGACATACAAATCAAGTTCTAGTGCCCCGCAACCCTTTTATCCCTCCACCGCGTAAAACCGTTGATGCCTACCTGGAGCCACTCCCGCATTTCGACGTACGAGTCCTGTCCCCTTAAATTCTTTTATTCTTACGTCGAGAAGCCGGATGTTGAGGAGGTATTGGGGGACAATATCGCTCTTGTGCTGGGCAAGAGCTGTCACGAGGCGCTTGAGTGGCTGTACAAAGAGCTGTCCATGGGCGGGGAGCCCACTCTGGACGACGCTATCGACTATTATACCCAATCCTGGGGCAAGATGTGGACCCCTGACGTCATTATCCCCAACCACGACGAAAAGACGTGGAAAAGCCTTGGGGTGCGGTACCTTGGCGACTTTTACAACAGGCATTCGCCGTTCATCGAGGACCGGACGGTTGCCCTCGAGAGAATGATTCGCCTTAAGCTCGGCAAATACAGCTTAATCGGCTATATTGACCGTATTGCCGAGGCTGGTCCCGGCCATTACAAGGTCATTGACTACAAAACGAATAAGTGGCTGGCGCCCCAGGAAAAGTTTGATTCCGACAGGCAGTTGGCGCTGTACGAGTTGGGGGTTCGTCAAATGTTTCTTGACGCCAAGAAAGTTGATTTGGTGTGGGAAATGCTTCACTTCAACAAGACCATTGTTTCGCATCGTTCTCCGGCGCAGCTCGCGGAACTGAAGCGCGACACCATTGCTATTATACAAGAAATCGAGGAATGCGAAGACTACCCGGCCAAAACCAGTAAGTTGTGTGACTGGTGTTCGTTCCAGGAGATTTGTCCGAAGAAGAAGCACGAGCGCGCGACCACGCGCATGACGGTACGCGAGTTCCGCAAGGACGAGGGTGTGAAGGTCGCGAACAAGTTTGTGCAGACAAAGCTGAAGCTGGACGAGTGGGGGTTGAAGACCAACGAGGCGCGGAAGGACGTGTTGGCTTACAGCGAACAGCAGGATACTGCGAGAGTCATTGGGTCGAAGGCGGCTGTGTCGGTAAGCACGATGAAGAGGGTCTCATTCGACCCGAAGGTTGAGAAGCTGCTGAAGAAAGAGGGGTTGTGGGAGAGGTTTAGTAGGTTGGATAGTGGGGCTTTGGTTAAGGCGCTGGATGAGTTGGAGCCAAAGCTGAAGAAGAAGCTGGAGAAGCTTGAGGAGAGTAAAGAATCTTTGTCTGTGAGGGTTGTTAAGAAATAGTTTCTTCCACAATCCGCCGTTCTTTGGCACTTAAACCGTAGATATCATAAACGAGTTTATCAATCTTTGCATCAATAACAACGATTTCTTTTTCTAGTTTAGCACGCGCGTCCGTTTGTTTATCTCCAAATTCAGCACATTTGGAAGTTAAGCGCATCAGGACTTTTGCAAGTTTAATAATACTAGTTTTATTTTTCTCACTTGCGTTCGCTATAGGTAACCGCTCTAAGTACTGTTTATTACAAGAATAGAACCCCCCCCTGAAGGGCGTGCTTATCTTAGTTAAATAAAATGTTAATAACTTACTATTTAGTATGGCAGTAACATACTCGTAATCGTCATTGTTATCAAGTATAACTCCATTAACATCCACATTATCAAGGCAAAATTCCCCCTCAGAATCATAAACAGCATTAATACGGTGTGCTAACCGCGGGATGCAAATCTTCGGTAAGTGTTGTTTTGCTAGATTTTTAGGATAAACATATGCATACCACTTTGATCCTTTCATCTTACCCTTTTCGCGATTTTCAAGCATTGATTTATTCTTGATTAGGTATTTTGCTAATTTGGGGTATGTTTTCTGCAATCTATCAAATGGTAACAATACAGCTCGCCCCTCGGAAAGCACATATGGAAAAACCACGTGCTGTCTTGTTTTTAGTTCTTGGTAACGTTTAACATCAACACCGCTTAAAACTGGCTTTAGTAAAGGCGATTCAAGAGCAACCTCTTCTTTCAAAGAAACACTAACTAGTTTAGTGGATTCTACTCCGGAAAGTATCAGTGCCTTGTCTGCACTAGTTTGTACACCCACAAAAATTGATTGGGCTATATCGCCGAGTTTTGGGGATTTTTTTAACTTGTTAATTATTGGAAGCTCACTACTTGAAGCTAAAATCCAGGGGTCATCTTCTGTTGGGCGCGGAATCACAGATTTACTCAGATTTGTTTCGTTTAGACTCTGATCATTTTTTGTTTGTGTTGTCTTCAACTCAGTATATTCAATTGGTTGTTTCGTTCCTTTTTTTAAGAAGAGTAAACAAGTGTATGTTGTGGCCCCTGAGAAAACTTGGAATTGTTTGAAATCAACTATTTTGTGGAGCGCTTTCTTTGTGTGTATCACTTTGCGCAAGCCTTTACCATACTCTGCCGTAAAGAACTTAGAGGGTAAAATGTAACCCAACACCCCGCCTTCCCGCAGAAGACTCAATCCTTTCTCAACAAAAAGGCAATACATGTCATAGTTTCTTGTCGCGGCTTCATAATTAGAACTAAAATAGTTAACATCCTTCTTATTCATAGTTTGTAAGCGGATATACGGAGGGTTCCCAATTATTACGTCAAACCCACCCTCCTTCATCACATTCTCAAAGTTATCATTCCAGTCGAAAGTCTTGTCACCCGCCACTCCAGAGTCATCAATAAGGGAATTACCACACTTGATGCTGCCCTCCAAAGAGGGCAAAAGATGCCGTTTCTCAGTCATCTTCAGTAAAAGATTCAGCTGAGCTATTTCTACTGCTTTTTCATCAAGGTCAACACCGTGGATGTTATTTTTCAATATCTCAATCTTCTTTGTGATACGAGCACCATCATCTCCGAGTTTCGACTGTGCATACTGCTTATCGTTCTTCATGTAATACTCATCAAGCACGTCAAAGGCTTTTATCAGAAATGAACCTGAGCCACATGCAGGATCAAGTACGCGGATTTTATCCACATCCGCAGGCTTCTTTTTCTTTATTAGTTCGCCCAAAGTGTTCTTCACTATGTAGTCCACAATGTAAGTTGGTGTGTAGTAAATGCCTTGCTCCTTACGGTGTGATTTGCCCCCCGAAAGCTTAGCGCGTTTAGCCGTCGTCCGCAGGACAGAACCTAAATACTGCTCATAAACATTCCCAAGTACGTCTGCATCAATCAGCGCGAAGTCATATCGGACATTTCCATCCTTTGAGTAATACAAGGCATCTATGACACCATCAAGAACCGTATCTGTTACTTTAACCTTGTCCGCTTCGTGCTCTTTTTCAGCGGTGCGACCGAACAGCTTACTGTCGTAGTTTTCACGATAATAACCAAAAATCTCCTTGAGTTCACGCGAGAGACTCCCACCCTTTTCGCGATAAGCATTCATGGATTCTTTGAGTTTGTTGCCCTCAATCTTTCTGTCCTCACAAGCACGAATAAAGATCAAACGATCGATGATACGTTGAACTATCTCATCGATTTCTTCTTGCGAGTACTTGTCGGGGTGTGCCTTTTTTATGTCTTTTGACAAGGCTGCGCGCCAGACTAATAGTTCTTTCAGCAATAGTTCGGAAACGCTCTTGCGTGGCGTCCTCTTGCCAACTGTAATTGCGTAGTCAACCATGGCATTTTTGTCGAACGCTTCCTTGCTAAGTAACCAGAGCTTGTCGAATTCGTTAAGAAATTGAGTGTAGCGGAGCTCAAACACTTGGTTACGCCAGATGTTTTGCTCATTCCACTCACAATTAAAGACCTTGAGTCCCTCAAAATCAGTAAGCACGGCCCAGGTCACTCCTTTGTTGAAACCATAGGATATAGCCTGTTTCGCGAACTCGCTGTTATCTAAGTTTGCTTTTGCCCCTTTAGCTTCAACGAAAAATCTTATGACGCCATCTAAGCGGAAGGCATAATCCGCACGACCCCGAAGCACGCGCTGCTCTTTAATAACCTCATCATCTGTGCGCTCGTTGCGCATATCCCAACCGAGCGCTTCGAATAAGGGTTCAATGAACTCATTTTTAGTGCGTTCCTCGGAATAACCACGTAACTTGTCCTCGTCAACAATACGCTGGAACTTAGTGATTAACCCTTCAATTCGTTGTTTAGCATTTCCTTTATCCACGGACTAGGCTATTGATTTGACGAATTTATGCCTACCGGTAGCGAGATAGGATCTGATGAACCGAAAAGATCAAAAATGGGGCCTTCGTTAGGCCCCTATGGCGAAGAGTATCTGGGAAACCGCAGTTGAGGTCCTTAAAAAACACGGTCAACCAATGCATTACACTGAACTATCCAAAAATGTCTTTAAGAGCCATGATACAAAAGGCAAAACCCCTTGGCAAACACTAAACGCTCAGATGAATCGAAAAAATATGGTTTTCCAGAGATTCGGACCAGGGATATACGGCCTTGTTGAATGGAAGGGACGCAATATCCCTGCGGGCGAAAAGTACAGGGGATTGTGGCCACTACCAGGAGGAACCAAACAGTACGTAGATACATTATTTTCAGCATTGCGTTATGTAAAAAGAAACAAACCAAAAATGAAGGAGTTTGTAAAGTGGTTTCTGAAGGAATATGGCAAATTGAAAAGCCCGGGGGTGGCAAGATCTTATATTTACTTGATTAAAAAGCTGGGTTTCATCAAGAAAGAAGGAAAAATTTACATTCTGACGGACCTCGGAAAAACTGCAGTGAAGACCCGGTCTTACTCTTTTGTTTTTGATGTGTTAGATGCTAGCTTTTTGGGTGTTAGAGATCTGCTTCAAAGGGTTAAAGGAAAATCGTCCTCTTTAGAAGAGTTAAACAAATTTCTCAAAAATAAATATGGCACGGGTTGGAAGGGAACCGCACAAGCATTATGGAGAACACGTTGGTTGATAAGTCTAGGCGCACTTGAGAAAAAAGGGGGTAACTATTTTATCACAAAAACCGGGGAAAAACTCCTTTCCAGACCACTATTAACAGTTGCAGTAAAAAAAGAAAAAGTAAAGGTTCAAAAAACGCCTCAAGCAAGGATTCGCCGCATAGTCGGGAAAAGAACTAGTTTAGCTGGAATGAGTTACGAGCCAGTAAACGAGAAAGGCGTTATATTCCTTTTTGGATACTACCTCAAGAAACTAGGTTTTTCTCATGTCGAAGCAGTACAAGCAGGATTCCCTGATGCTACGGCAATACGGCCGATAGGCAAAAATAAACTAGAGGAAGTAAGGATAGAGTTTGAGTTCAAAAGCAGTAACTTCAAACAACACAAGCATATTGTCCAACAATGCGACCTCATAGTATGCTGGCAACATGATTGGAAAGATTGTCCCTTGGACGTTATAGAGTTAAAGAGCAAATTGGAAGAGCTTGAAAAGGGTACGTAAGTAGTCAACAAACCCTCGCCATCCTATACCCTCCTTCTTCCGCTTCCTCGGCGCCTCTAAACCAAACCCTGTTCTCCACCTTTATACGATTAGCGTACATGCAGCCTGGCCGGTGGTAGACGTCCGAGTTCTTACTGCCCACGAACGGGCCTCCGTAGGTCAAGTCGTCCCATTGGAGGGCGAGGACGAGAATTAAGAGGATGAGGATTAAACGGTAGTCCATAAACTAAGTGAGCAAAAATTCGTTTAAATAGGCTTCGCCTATGTAACTTGCCGAGAATGTCTCTCTTTTTCCCTTGCTTTAGCCTTCTGGCGATATTCCTTCAGATAGGCCTTCCTTTTCGTTGTCTGGTCTCGTTTCCGTAACCGTTTCTTCACTTCGGGACGCCGATTATACTCATAAGCATACTCGCGCTTCCGTTCTTTAGCTTCAGGACGCTGCTGATACTCACGTATGTACTTTCGCCTACGCTCCTTGACGTCTGGACGCTGGAAATACGCCTTAGCATACTCTGCCCTACGCGTCTTGGGTTCATCCTTTTTGTAGTACTCCCGCATATACTCTCGTAAGTACTCACGTCGCTTTTGTTCAGGTGTTGATGTAGGCATTGATTGCTTCTTTGGAACACACGATTGATAAAGCTTTGGCTAATAACCCTTCATCGCCTTCCTACACTCCTTTCCTAACCCATTCGCCGATAGTACCATTTTTCTCAATTTTCTTGACTAATCCCGAATCTGGAAAATTGTCACCTAGAGACGAATTACACCATTTGCAGGTTAGGTAAAGATTATCTGGATGGTTTACATTAGTATGCAAAAAAGTAAATTTACTGGCCCAGTTTTGGGGGATTATATGGCCAAACGCCAGGTCTTTATCCAGAATGTCTGCAAAGGGCTTGTGTTCACAACCAGTCCCCGGGCAGGTCTTAGCATGTTTCCGTGCATAGCTCTTTAGCTTCTTTGATCTATGGCCCTTAAGATTCTCAAAACTATATTCCATAGCCATTTCTTCATCAAGAGGTCGCCGTTGTTTTATATCGTGGGATATTTCTGA
The DNA here is from genome assembly GCA_042584585.1 of archaeon. Lineage (GTDB taxonomy): Archaea > B1Sed10-29 > B1Sed10-29 > WALL01 > WALL01 > WALL01. Next base: position 29,250 of record JBHOSQ010000006.1, read on the forward strand.
AGCAAAAAGTCCATTTATGATTTCCATGGCATCGTTTCTGCCTAGTAACTGCACCTCAACTGGATCCTGTATCCGGCTTTTTCTTTTTGTAGGCTTAATCTTACCTGGGCAGATTATGAATACTTGGTTTAACCCTTCATCTATCTTGTAATCAAACCACATTACCACAAGAACTAACCCAGAATAATACAACTCTTTTGCGAGTAACTCAGTGAAACGATATCGGAGCATGCCCACCCAATTTAAAGGAGGTTGATATACAAAAGTACCATCTGGCGAGATTTCGTCTTTATAGTTCCCAAAAGAATGTCTGAATGCTAACAGCGTAAGTTTATTTTTGGAGAGTAAGACACCATGTTCTTCTGGACGGAGTATCCGTGATTTTTTGTTTGTGGGTAACAATTGAGCCCCTAAAGAAACTAATTTATCTGCAGTGAATACATCTAAATCCCGATCCCGCATCTGCCAAGCACGAATGAATGCTGGGGGCGTACTTACTAATGGGAGCATACGGCGTATTTGAGCGTAGGTGTAATGCAATTCTTGTTCATAAAAAACGGGTTTTTTGTTAAGACGACTAAAACTTCTCATTAAAGAATCTTTACTTACTAGAATCGTCCCTTCGTGCCCGTGAATAGAAACTTTCTTGTCTGTATCACTGTATGACTCAATGTATTCAACAAGCTTGCCTTTAGTCTTTTTTATGCGCTGTTGAAGGAGAGTTTCCACCATAACTGCCTTAGTGGGTGGCTTAATTTATGCCTATCGGTCCATCAACCATAGGCCACGTCTATATCCTCCGTCCCTTTAGCAATCCATCGCTCAAGCATCAAACCGAGCTTCTAGGCATACTAATATATTAAAAATGGGTGTACCACTATAATCTTTATTCCATGAAGTCCCATAGTGATAATCCATGAAAAAACCCGTGAAAACCATCAAGTTTACGGTTGACGCCAAACTCCTTGAAGAACTTGGTGAACGTTTGGTAGGAAAACCGTACGTAGCCCTAGCCGAATTGATCAAAAACAGTTATGACGCAGATGCCACGAAGGTAACAATAAAACTTGATGATCAAAACGATTCAATAACTATAGAGGATAACGGACACGGCATGAATAAGACTGAATTCACGAACTTTTGGATGCGCATAGGATCAAGGCATAAGGAAAGACAGAAATTTTCAACGGGATTTAAGAGGCCAATCACGGGATCTAAGGGAGTCGGGAGACTGGCGGTACAACTCTTAGCAAATAACCTACTACTTGAGACCGTGTCCAAAAAGGATAAGACTAAAAAGATAATCTCACGTGTTGATTGGAAAAAAGCGATTAACCAAGGTGAGCTGACCAACGCCGAAGCGGAGTATGAGACTAAAAAATCAAAAGAAGGCTTCAAGCCTGGGACAAAGATTACTCTCAATGGATTAAAACAGAAGTGGGATGACGAAAAGATAGGTGGTTTGGCTACGCAGATATGGGTTTTACAGCCCCCCTTTGGTGGAAAGTCGCTTGGAAAGAAAGAACAAAGAATTGCTTTTGATATAGATCTTGAATCTCCTAACAAAGAATTGGAGAAAGAATTTAAGGATAAAATTAACGCGATTAGAGGGATATGGCACGCAAGGATAGTTGGCGAAAACAAAAAAGGCCGCGTTAAAATCCACTTTGAGTTCCGAGGGGGAGAACCAAAAACGTGGGAATTTAGAATACCCCACGCTGCCCTTGAGGGTGGAAACTTCGACATACGAGTGTATAAATTACAAGGAAAACAGCCAGAAGGGATACTGGTGGATGACGCCCGTGACTATTTAAGAACCCACGGGGGAGTCCATGTGTATGACACTGGCTTCCATCTCCCACAGTATGGGAGCGGCCCTGAAGAAGATTGGTTGGGTCTAGAAATGCAACACGCACATCGATTGAGTAAGTCTCAGCTGTTGCCAGACAATATGCAAAAGGACTTTGAACACCCACTGAATAACATTCCTACCCTAACCCGTGTTTTGGGTGTTGTAAATGTGAACACATCAAAAGAAACAGATTTAGACATACTTGTAACCAGAGATAGACTAAAAGACACCCAAGCGTTTCAGGATCTAAAACTGATCTGCCAGACTGCCATGCATTTCTATGCAGTGGAAGAAACGAGAAGGAAAAATCGGGTGAGGGCAAGATGGGGCGAGATAAAGAAAAAAGATGAGGAATTTAAGAGAGTGGAGGAAGTTCTTGAAAAGCACAAGTCGCAGATTCCTAAAAAAGTGTATGAAGAAGTCCACGAGAACATTGAACGGGTTATGGACAAGATTGGAACAGAATCGAAGGCAGTAACGAAGAGACTGTCTTTAATGGGTGCTCTCGCCACGGCTGGCATTTCGTCTCTAGCAGTGCAACACGAATTGAAGAGACAGTTTAAAGGTATTAGGGACATAACTGTCCAGATAGACCAACTCAACATAAAAGATAAAGAAGAGAGAGCAAGATTACAGAACTTGAAAAGGAAGTTAACGGATTGGCTCCATCGAGCTGAAGCAGTAAATAATCTCTTTGCTTATGTGACTGATGAAAGTAACAGGGGCAAAGCGAGTAGATCCCGCGCCCTAAGTGTTGTAAAAGAGCTCGTGGGACAATTAGGGCCAGTTATGGAGGGGGCAACTATTCATACAGATAGATTGGATAAGGATATACTCCTCCCCAAAGCAACAATGGCGGAATGGGGCTCAATATTCCAAAATGTGTTCTTGAACGCATTTAATGCCATGCTTAGTTCTAAGAAAAAGATTATCGATGTGAGTTCAAGAAGGGAGGGTAAATCGCGCGAGATTGTAATACAGGACACCGGTTGTGGTCTTGAACTCAAGAATTCGGAGAAACTATTCGAACTTTTCGAACGGGGGGCGGAGTTATCCTCCGCACGACGGGATCTGGGATATGGTGGGGGCGGAATGGGACTCACGATAGTGAGGTTCATTGCGAGGAATATAGGCTGTAAAGTCGCATTCGTAGAACCAGAGGATGGATTCAAAACTGCATTTAGCATAAAATGGGAGGAGATATGACATGGGCAAGGGCAAGATATTTGTGTATGATGATGAACCAGAAAGCGCAACACAATACAAAAATAAATTAGAACACCTTGGGATTGTTTCAAAGAAGTTCAAAGTCGAACGTATAACAAAAGAAGAGTTTGAAAATCCGAAAAAAGGGATTGGAATATTGCGAGATAGACGAGAAAAGTTAAGATCCAAAAAGATAAGGTTAGAGGGCTCTATATTCGACGAAGAAAATGCCATATTTCTTATAGATTACGATCTTGTTGGGGGTGCTGAACAACTCGGTATCCGGACTGGCGAAGATGTAGCATACTTTCTACGCTGTTTTTCGAAGTGTGGTTTGATAATCGGGGTGAGCACATTATGGGATAATGTTTTCGACCTCTCACTCAAAAGCGAATCAGAGCATTATTTAGACTTGCGGATTGGTGGAGCTCAAGTGGATAATGCGAGGTTATGGGGTGAAGGAGAAGAGGAGTTCAGGCCATGGTCCTGGCCTGACTTAAACCGCTTATCCGAGACCTTTGAAAAGAGAGTACGAGATGTGAAAAGTAACTTTGACAAAGAGATATACGACACACTCGGTTTCTCAACTAGCATAGCTAAATACCTCCCCCCGTCCGTAAGTGAGTTTTTGGGTGGTGAACCACTTAAAGTGACATTCAGAGACTTCCTCACAGGATCTGAGAAAGGCTTAGATGGCAAAGACCGGGATTACGTCGATAACCTCCCAAAAAATCAACAAGCCAGGTTAACTGCGGCACGGTTGTCCAGATGGCTTGAAACGGTTGTCTTGCCCGATCAGGATATTCTTGTGGATGCCCCCCACCTCGTCTCCAGGCTACCAACTCTCTTGAAAAAGACCAACCCAACTGTAGAGGATCTAAATAAGACAGCTAGTTTTGGAGACGCGGAAAAACTTGGGCTGAAACATGAAGATATAGAAGAGTTCAGATTCAAGAAGGACTATTGGTTATCCAGATCAGCGTGGTTTTGGAGTGAACTCTCTGAGAATATAGACTGGTTAAAACAAAAAGGGGGAAAAAGAGTGTTGCTCAATGATAACGTATTCTGTGAAGATACATCTAGATTTCACAAAAGAGAGCGATGTAAGGAATTCGAGGCAGATATATCCTCCCCGTATAGACGGCGTTACGTGAAAAAACTGGGCGGCGATTTTAGGTATGAGAACCCCGGCAGACTCTCCAGCATTTGAATTGGCGTTATTCCAATAAAAAAATACGGAGTAGGAATTGAAAATGAGTTATGGATCTTCACCCGATCAGATTTTTTCCACAATGTTAGGAATGTTCAAAGGACTACTCGATCACTCAGCTAGTATGTATAACACCGACCGAGGAGAGCGGATCCCAGATAGCGCGAAAGAGTCGTATAACGGACTAGCACGAAAACTTGAACCCATAACAACGAAAGAGCTTGAGGTGGTGTTTAAAGATAAGGATTTCTCTCTTTTGGAAACAAAGCCATTGTATCTGCCTTATGCTGATGACGACCAAAAAGTCATACCAATAATCCAAGGTATAGAGTTTGATTTCGCTAGGGAAACCGATAATATCAAAATCAAATTAGCACTTTGTGATTATTCCAAACCAGAAGAGTATGGTTGCAGGTGTGTTTGTTTCCGACTTGAAGGACCCCACCCCTCAAACAGTAAACATAACTATTATCATTTGCAAGTCACCGCAGTAGAGGGCGCATTAAAGGAATTTGTGCGGGACACACAAACTGAAGATCTGCAAGAGCCTATTGATTGGATCCCCGAACATGCGCCACGTATCCCCCTAATGGCAGAGTGCCCTGTAACTCTCCTCATAGCTCTTTTACTCAGTTTGTACGGGAGCAAACGAATAGTGAAATATGTTGATCTTAATCGGTTGGATGGGAAATGGCCAGGACTGTTTAACGACATAATGTCCTGAGGGGCAGCTTTTTTACTTCGTGAATGCCAAGGTATTATGCACATCGCTTCAAATGCTCTTGTATGGAGCGCCCTATTGCCTCTGCCAATTTAACAGGAACTGCATTGCCAATTAGCCGTCCTAACTCACCCTTACATACCCGTGCACCATCTGGAACAAATCTATAGTTTGCTGGAAAGGTTTGTAGCAAAGCCGCTTCCCTGAAAGAGATGGCCCTGTCTTGTTCGGGATGTCCAAAACGACCAGTTCCGTAGATGTATGATTGTGTTGTGATTGTGGGGGACGGTTTGTCCCATTCCATCCGACCATACACCGGCGTATAACTTTTACCGGAAGGTTTTTTGTGGCATTCTAGCCTGAGGCGTGGTGGCCAGTCCATCCAAGTGCCACCTGGTTTAGAAGCTCTTATCCTTTCCAGGTTTTTGCTGCTCAAGCGTGAAGCTTCGTGTATAAAATCGTTAGCATCTTGCTCACCTGCATGTAGAGGTGAGAGAGCGCCTATCGCTCCTCTGACTGTGGAGTATTCTGTTTCATCAGCACAAATCGGCGGGATCATATTTATCTTACCAAGCCGTGAAGCTAAAAGCACTAACCTACGCCGACTTTGTGGCACCCCATAACCCCGGCAATCTCGTATCGCCCAATCTGTTTGATATTCCAACTTGTCAAGTGCCGACAAAAAATCCTGGAACACTTCGTGCCTACACAGCCCGGGCACATTCTCCATCGTAACTATATCAGGAGTGATATTGCGAATGCACCGAGTGAAGGAGTTCAACAGCCTCCACTTATCATTTTTCTTGTCGCTATCATCTTTCTTGTCGCGCTTATGCCCTAACTGGGAGAACGGTTGACAAGGCGCACACCCCGCCAGTATCCGCACGCCATTTTTGGGATAAAGAGCTTCAATGTCTCGACTGGTCATTCTTTTGATATCCCCTTCAATAAAGACTGCGTCCGTGTTCTCCTCGTAGGGGAAACGGCACGCGGGATCGTTGTCTATGCCCGCCACGACCTTAATGCCTTCTCGCTCCAAACCATAGGTTAACCCCCCAGCACCGCAAAATAGGTCAATGGCGTAGGCATCTGAGGGCATCGCGTAAGATACAGCGGAGGGGTATTTATAACCTTTATAGGGCCTTACCTGACTTCCACTAGAGCTACAGCTAACCTTTTAAACCAAAAAAATAGTTGGCAGTGCATAGTCGTTGTATATGCCGGATTAACCGCCAATGCTGGCCTTCCAACAAATAACTATGAACTCAACCAGTAGGAGTGGCACGTACATATGTGCCATTATATATCCTTTAGTTAAATGAATCCGCATAAGCTCAAACTCAAATAATTGGGGTAGTTGGCGTGTGCATAGTCGTTGTGAATGAGGTGTAGGTTTCTGTGCAATTCCATGTTTTAGAATGGATTCGCCTCGAGCGTTTAGTACCTGCGGACTGAATATCTCGGCCGAAGCCTTGATACTTACATCCCAGGCCTATCAAACCCGTGTTCTACGGGAGCTCTTGTCCACTTTCACAACCTCAGGTGACCGAGGCGCGAAAACGGAACGACTGCCTATTTTTGAGGTACATTTCGTGCTTAGATGCCTTCAGCTCTTATCGCTTGGGGCGTGGCTGCCCAGCAATGCCCTGTCGGACAACTGGTAGACTAGAGGCCCCGATCCACCGTTCCTCTCGTACTTGATGGGTCTTCCCCTCAGGCAATCAACAATCCCAGTAGGTGCCACCAAACTGACTCGCATCGTTCTGAACCCAGCTCACGTTCGCCTTTGATGGATGAACAACCCCACCCTTGGCCGCTTCTGCACGACCAGGATGGCAAGAGCCGACGGCGATGTGGCAAACCGCGGGGTCGATATGGGCTCTCGCCCGCGACAACCCTGTTACCCCCAGGGTAGCTTTTCTGTCAGAACAGGCTCCCACTAAAGGAGACACTGTTGTTCGCTAGGCCCGACTTTCGTCCCTGTGTATCGTGCTATTAGAAACACAGTCAAACCAGCATTTAACCTTAACTTTCTACGACGGATTTCTGACCCGTCTGAGCTGATCATTGGGCGCCTTTGCTATCTTTTCAAAGGCGTACCGCCCCAGTCCAACAGCCCATTTGGCGATGTCCTTGACAAGCAAGTAAGCATCACAGTGAATAGAAAGCAGTGTCCCATTGGTGACTCAATCGTGCCTGACGACACGACATCGAAGTCTCCTGCTTACGCTTCATACTATTAACCGTAATACAACACCAAACTGCTGTAAAGCTCCATGGGGTCTTCGCACCCCACTGGGATTTCGTGGCATTTTCACCACGTAGTAGGTTCACCGGGTTCCTCGTTGGGACAGTGGGAATCTCGTTACGCCCTTCATGCAAGCCGCCAATTAAGCGGCGAGGTATTACGCTACCTTAAGAGGGTCAGAGTTACCCCCGCTCTTCACTGGTGCTTTGCCCGGTTGGACCCGGGTTTAACATACCAGCAGTGAGCAGACGTCAGCCTCTGTGAAAATCGTTACCGAGTATCAGAGACCTGTGTTTTTGTTAAACAGTCGGATTCCCCTAGTTACTGAGACTCGCCATTCCTCAAGAAATTCTCGAAGATGGCGGGCACCCCTTATACCGAAGATACGGGGCTAATTTGCCGACTTCCCTAACGAGGATTGTCCCGTTACGCCTTGGCCTACTAAGCCAGGATACCTGTGTCAGTTCTGGGTACGAACTCGTAAACTACCATTTCCGTGGACCCTTTTCAAGGACCCCAAGACTCACCTGAACATTGCTGCCCATAACGCTTTATTCCCCTTCTCTGGCTTACCCATCTCCAAGGAACTATAACGCTTGGAAGGGACGACAGTCCCTCACAAGATATCTCGAGGTGTTAGGCCACGGCACGCGTTGCCGCAGATGTTTACAAGGTTCCGGAATATTAACCGGATTCCCATTCGTGTACGTCTAATTAGGAGTACACTTAGGATCGACTAACTCTCGGCTGATAAGCATTGCCGAGAAACCCTTATCCTTTCGGCGGTCAGGATTCTCACCCGACTTCGCTGTTACTACTGGCAGGATCTTCATTCCAACGAGGTCCACGCGACGTTACCGCCGTGCTTCCGTCCTCGCCGGACGCCTTCTTACCACATCACACTCCTTAAGGAGTGTGGTCCCGGGTATCGGTGACTGGCTTTAGCCCCGTCCATCTTCATTGCCCTCGACCTAGACGAGTAATCTGTTACGAACTTTTTAAAGGATAGCTGCTTCTAAGCTTACCTGCTCGCTGTTTTAGGACGAAGACGCATTTTACCCGTTAACACTTAGCCAGTTCTTAAGGACCTTAACCCGAGGCTGGGTTGTTCCCCTTTCGGACGTGGGGTTTACCTCCACGCCCCGACTCCCTCAGTCAACAGTGTCAATAGATTCGGAGTTCAACAAAGAAGGTGAGAATTTCTTCCCATGCCTGCTTAATTGGTGCTCTACCCCATCAACTACCTCGAGAGAGGCCATCCTGCGGGATGACTCAGAAGGAATCGGCTATTGCCCGGCTCGATTAGAATTTCACCCCTAGACCCAAGTTACACGAATGAGTTGAGCTCAATACCGCTTCGCTCCTCCATCAGCCAGTCGGCCGACTTCAAGCTACTCAGGCCTAGATCGTACGGGCTTCCGATATGACCGCCATGATTTAGAGCCCTTTCAGACCCCCCGCCTCGCAAAAGCTGCGCGGATTCGGTTTCCCTGCGGCTACCCCGAAGGTTAGCCTCACCATGACAGTAAACTCCCTGCCTCATGCTTCTAGACGAATGACACGACCCTGGTAAGCCTGCTTCGTAATAAGGGATTACTCCCTGTTCCTTCACAGGCCTTATGCCTTTAAGGCCGTGTCTCATGTAGCCACCTGGTTTCAAGGGCTATTTCACCCCCTGCTAAGGGTACTTTTCAGCTTTCCCTCACGGTACTAGTTCACTATCGGTCTCTGGTACTATTTAGAGTTCGGAGTTAGTGCTCCAATTCATGCTGGAACCAACCAACACTACTCAGGATACTTGCTGACCACCTGCGCTTTATTCGATACGGGGCTATCACCCTCTTTGGCCCCCCGTTCCAGGGGAGTTTGCAAAAGCAGCACAGGAAGAAACAAGTCCACAACACCACATTTCCCATTGATTACCCAATGGGATTCGGTTTGCTCTCTTCCGTTTTCGTTCGCCACTAATCACGGAATTGCGAATTGCTTTCTCTTATCTGCGGGTACTAAGATGTTTCAATTCCCCGCGTGCCCGTCCGTTACCGGACTATTCGGGAATCCTTGGTTCAAAGGCTGTATGCGCCTCGCCAAGGCATATCGCAGCTTACCACGCCCTTCATCGGACCCAGAGCCTAGCTATCCACCAAATGGCATCTCGCGAAGTCCATTCTAAAAATATTTCTTTCACGGGAACCTACATTTCCTCTACAACGACTATGCACGTAAGTTTTACCGACAACACCTGCCAAAGCGCCGTCTCCTTACATCGCATCACGAAATTACTCGCGATGTTCATTCGTAATCGGTCCATGCCCGACTCAGCTCCGGCCGAAGCCGGCGTCATTGCCTTCGATACATGGACAATGGTTGTTAAATGGATGAACGTTATTTCTTCTTTTTTTCTTCCTCGAGCTCTTCAATGGCCCGAAGCTTTTCCTTGACGCCGAGCTGTTTCAACAGCGCGTCGTCCTCGGCCGCCTCTTTTTTCGCGCGCGACTTTGCCTTGATTTCTTCGATTTTCCGCAGCACCTTGATGCGGCCCTCGAGGCTCTTCACGAACGCGTTGCGCGCGTCCCACTCCTCGTTAATCGCGGCCTTTTCTTTATCGGTAAAAGGCTCTGCGCCCTTCTGCCCCGCCTCCAAGTCCTCCGGACGTACCGGGCGGGGAAGGATGAGCTCCGAATTCTTGATTGCTTCTTCCAATGCCTTGACCGTGTTTTTGCAGTCGTGGCAAACCGACAAATGGTCTCCTACTCGCATCGCCGGGACTTTTTGTTTCTGGCAAGACGCACAAAGCACCTTCTTTTCCTCAATTATCTCGGGCATGTGAACTCACTTGAAATGGACTCGGGGGGATTTGAACCCCCGACCCCCCGCTTGCAAAGCGGGTGCTCTTCCGAACTGAGCCACGAGCCCAGCTCAATTAAGTGTTAAAAATGTGGGTAACTGCCTCAAACGAGTGGTCATAGGATAAAGCAAAAAGTTTGCTCCAATTAGCTGCACACTCGTAAGTTAGGTGGGGAGGCAGCCGACCGACGTTGACCGAAGTCAACGTCAATGGCTGCTCCCCGAATCTAAGGAGGTGATCTAACCGCAGGTTCCCCTACGGTTACCTTGTTACGACTTAACCCTCCTCACAAAGCTCAGATTCGAACTAACCCTTAGTGGATTAGGCCTCGTCCAGGCCTCACTCGGATGGTTTGACGGGCGGTGTGTGCAAGGAGAAGGGACGCATTCACCGTGCGATAATGACACACGATTACTAGGGATTCCATTTTCACGAGGGCGAGTCCCAGCCCTCGATCCAAACTAAGCGATAGTTTACGGGTTTAGCTCCCCCTTTCGGGGTCGCATCCTATTGTCTGTCGCATTGTAGGCCGCGTGTGGCCCAGGAAATTCGGGGCATACTGACCTACCGTCGCCCGCTCCTTCCTCCGCGTTATCCACGGCGGTCCCTCCAGAGTGCACCCCCTTCCGTAGAAGAGAATTAGCAACTGGAAGTGCGGGTCTCGCTCGTTGCCTGACTTAACAGGACACATCACTGCACGAGCTGGCGGTGGCCATGCACCACCTCTCAGCGCCTCAAGTAAGCCCTTTAGGCTGACCATCATAGTGCTGTCTTCCCTGGTGAGTTGTCCGGCGTTTTATCCAATTAAACCGCAGCCTCCACCCCTTGTAGTACTCCCCCGCCAATTCCTTTAAGTTTCAGCCTTGCGGCCGTACTCCCCAGGCGGCAGGTTTAACGGCTTCCCTACGGCACTGCAATCCCTCGTAAGGAGTGCAATACCAAACCTGCATCATTTACGGCTAGGACTAACCGGGTATCTAATCCGGGTCGCTCCCCTAGCTTTCGTGCCTCACCGTCGGACCCGTTCCAGTCGGACGCCTTCGCCACCGATGGTCCTTCCGAGATCACAGGATTTTACCCCTACCTCGGAAATACCTCCGACCCTTCCCGGTCCCAAGCCAAGTAGTATTCCTTGCAACTCACACGATTAAGTCGCATGCTTTCACAAAGAACTTTCTCAGCCGGCTACGCACGCTTTAGGCCCAATATTCGCGAACGCTACTCGAGCTGCCCGTGTTACCGCGGCGGCTGGCACGGGTCTTGCCCAGCTCTTATTCCCCAAGCATTTTAGACTTGAGAAAAGCAAGCAAAGCTTGCACGTGGAATCCCCTTATCACACTTTCGTGCATTGTAAAGGTTTCGCGCCTGCTGCACCCCGTAGGGCTAGGGTCCTTGTCTCAGTACCCTTCTCCGGGCTACTCCTCTCAGAGCCCGTACAGATCACAGGTTTGGTGGGCCATTACCCCACCAACAGCCTAATCTGCCGCAGCCCCATCCTACAGCGCCCGAGGGCTTTAAGAAAAAATACGTTCCAGTAATAATTTCCTATGGCGTATTACCCTCAGTTTCCCAAGGTTATCCGCCACTGCAGGGTAGGTTAGCCACGTGTTACTGAGCCGTTTGCCGAGGCCTCTAGGACCTCTGACTCGCATGGCTTAGTCGAATTCCACAAGCAGCGTTCTCCAGCAGGATCGACTGGAGTTCAAACCAAACAACAAACGACAAGAGTGTTGAGTGGCTTTTTTCGCATTATTGGAGCTTGTTTTTTGCCTGAATTGGCAAAAGAGAACTTTTCACGTTTCTCCTTTCACTAGTTTTAAGCAGTTACCCACATCAGACCCAAGCGCTCCGCGATGGGAAGCGTTATTCGGGTCCTCATTGAGCCCTCGCGAACGAGGGTCGATGAGCATGAATGAGCATAGCTCAATTCAAATCATCCATCCAACCCCGGGCAAACTCTAAATCGCCCTGAACGGGGTTTTCACCGGTATTTCAGCTCAATCCCGGTCCGGGATTGAAAAATAATTGCACCAAGACGGTGCAGGCTATAGTTTGTTTTAAGTGCCTTATAAAGGTATCGATTTACGGTGTTTTTTCTAGGGCCACGACGTCGTATTCAGCAGTTCGGGCCCCCAAACCAGATAAGTGCAATCCGACGGTTCGACGACAGTATTTGTGTAAAACCCGTCACTTGTAGTGCCGTTGTGCGGAGTGGTGGTCGAACCGCCACAAGTCTGGTTCAGCGCAACCCACGTCGCGGTGTCCTGGTTGACCGTGTAAGTCAATCGGACGTGCGGGCGGTACACCGACGAAACCGAAGTAACGGCCGCGCTGTTGTTTGTGTCGCCCGCGAGATAAACCTTCACGGTGAAGTCGTCGTCCACGTCGTCGAACGAGCCCGCGGTGGGAGCGGTGATTGTCTTTGATGACTCGTTGTAGAGCTGCAGGACTTCGTCGGAGGAAAGCGAGCGGTTGAAAATCGCGACGTCGTCGATTGTGCCGTTGAAATAAGTGTCTTCGTCGGGCTGATAACCGATATAGACCGGCTGTGCGTTGTTTGGTATGGAATCGGCAATGGCAGTGTCCGTGTCATCGAGTTCCCGGGTTCCGTTGACAAATATTTGTATGTGGTCTTGCTCGAACGTGGCGACCACATGATACCAATTGCTTGCCTGAACTTGTGTGGAACCACATAGTTGCGGTTTTCCGGTGTACGGTGTTGTTGTCGAAGACACTGTTAAGCAAATACTGGAGTCGTCTGCGTCGTTGTTTTTTCCGACTTGCAGGCTCCACGCCCTGTCTCCGCCGGTGCCGTCGTACTTGGCCAACAGCCCAGTCCTGTCACTCCAGGAAACAGAGGCCACGTAAACCCAGGCGGACAGGCTTATTGCAGACGAGGGGGTGAGGCTGTCGTGGTCACTGATGGTAACTCTGTCATTACTGCCGTCAAAGCTGTACGCGCCATTGAACATTCCTGACGGAGTGGATGTTGCACCATTAACTACGCCATTGTTAGTACCCTGTTCGTCGTTGGCGTTGCCGTTGAGCTTCCAGTAAGAAACAAGCCCTGAGTCGTCGCGCAGCGTAGTTCCGTCCAGGTCGCCAATCAAATCCGTTGCGTAAGTCGCTTCCACCGAGTCGTCGACGAGCCACTCGATTTTGTCTATGTAGTTGTTGGTATCGGCGTTGGAATAAGCAATGGTTGTGTTCGCAATTTTTCCGGTGTCCACTTCTTGCTCCGCTGCCTCCCACGTGCCGCTGGGGCTGATGCGGTGGCCTTCGTTGTACATTTCCAGCACTTCGTCCGCGCTCAAGGCGCGCTCGTAGAGCTTGACTTCGTCGACCGTGCCGTTTAGGCACCGGGTCGGGTAGCCACCGTACGAGTACCGCCCGATGCGAAACGGGTTCGTGTTGTACTTTATGTTGCGTGTCTCGGACACGTTGTTGCCGACCACGCCGTCCTTGTAAATTATTAATCGGTTGTGGTCATACGTCCCAACAATGTGGTGCCAATTGTTGTCCGTTTCAGTGACCTCGACAGTAGTCATCCAGCCACCCGTGAGGTTGCGAATGTACATCCTGTATCTATTGGAGAGGTAAGTAAGTGTCCACCCATAGCCAGTCGTGTGCGGCGAGCCCTTATCCAAAATAGCATTGGTGCTAGACGAACTTATGTCGTTCAGCTGAACCCACACCGAAAAGCTAAAGTTGTCATTGAAGTTCCCGATGTTAGCGGCATCGGAATAATTGTTGCCCGTGCCGTCGCCGTGCCTACCGTCGTCGAAAAATCCGGTCACGGGATTCAACGTCGAAGAAACCAAGTCATAGTTCCCTGTTTCGTCAACCAAGTCACCCTCCAAGCGCCAGTAGGTATACAAGTCGTCGTCCTTGGAAGCATACGGGAAGTCCAGTTCCAAAGTACCGGCGGACTGGTTGTATCGGTCCGTGGAAGTGGAGGTATTTGTTTTTGTTCCCGAGTCGAACGCTGGGGTGTACGTGGATAATGTAACAGTGGAAGCAGTCAAGGACTCTTCCTGGATCGCACTTCCCGGGAACGTGAACGTGACCGCCCCGCCAGAAGGCGCGTAAATAGTGACTGTGCCGTCCCGGGGCGGAACGGTGCAAACTGCCTGGTGCCCGGGCTCAATCGTTACCTCGCCGTCGAAAAAGCAAGCGGTTCCATCAGTGCCGTTCAAATAACTGTACGTGACCGGGGTGCTCCCGAGGTTTGCCACGGCGACCTCGCCCGTGGCCGGGTCAAGCAAAACGGCTGTTAAGGCAGTGGGGGTAGTGGGGCTGGATTTGGCCGTCGCTAGCCCACCACTAAAGAAGTAAACACCCACCACGCCCACAATGACCACGGCAGTCACAAGCGCGATGCTCACGGTTGCGGAAAGGCCTTTCTGCATCTAGCCACAAAAACGTAAAACTCACTTAAAAAATAGAGGGATGGGGACAAAAAGCCCCCACGCACGATCTACTTCATGAAGAAGTGGTACGCGCCCAGTCCCATTAGACAAATTATGCCGATGCCAGAAGCCACGAGTGGCTGCCAGGTCGCGGCGACGAATACAACGCCTGCTGCAACGAACGGCAATGCAACTTCAATTTGTTTTTCTTCTTTTTTCATGTTTGAATCCACTCCAAGAGTGCCTTGCCTAAGCATTAGAAAGGCTTTCTTTTTAAAGGAAACTGGTTCTAGAGGCGCGAAAGGGCTTCCTTCATGTCTCTTCTCGTGATAAACAAGTAGTAGAGCGAGACGGTAAACACACCCCACCACGCGAACCACGGCCCACCGAACGCGCTTGCATCGAGATAAATCAATACGATATAGAGCCACGAGACCAGCACGAGCACCATTGCCGCCGCCTCGAAGTGGCAAACCGCGGCGACGCATGTTTTCTTTGCCATGGAATTAAATATCAAGTGGAGCAATATAAGTGTATGGGGAGAGGGCTTGTGGTTGTGCTGTTATTGCTTAGCGTTGCGGTTGCGTGGGACGGGGACACGCATCGCGCGCTCGGCGCCGAGGTATGCGAACATATACAGTGCGGTTGCCCCGAAGAAATGCGGAACGGCTCCACTGCGCCGGACCTCGTGTTCCACGACACGGCGAGGCATCATTATTATGATACTACTTGGGATTGCCCGCCCGGGGAGTGGGTTTGCCCGAACGAAACGGACAAAGTGGCGATGGACTTCGCAGAACAATGGGTTGCGGCGGCCGAAAACAGCACGGGGTGCGAGCGGGACTACGCAATCGGAGTCGCGGGCCACTACTTCTTTGACTCCAAAGTGTTTTGGCACAAGGTGCAGAAGGAAAAAAGCAGCCAGCACTCGTACTGGGAGCAAAAAGTCGGGGAGGCGTATGGCGAGGGGCTTGACTACTGCAAGTATGGTATATGCGTCACGTGGCAGGAGTTCGAGGGGTGGAAGGAAGAGTTCAACGGAATGCTTGGGCCCAATGGGGCACAATGCATGAGTGACCTGAACTGCAATTGTGTGCAGGGGAAGTGCGTAAAGCCAGAATGGTGGGAAAATATTATAAACATTGTTCTCAAAATAATCGCTGAGTGGTTCTGAATGGACGAAGGAAAAAAACCGTGGCGCAGGAAAAACCCGTTCTTTGACTTGTTTTCCGAATTCGATAAAATGGACGAGATGATGGACGACATGATGAGCCGCGCCTTCAAGGACTCCAAGTCCATGGAGGGCAAGCCCATGACGTACGGGTTTTCCATGAAAATCGGTCCCAACGGCAAGCCCAAAATCCAGAACTTCGGCAACGTACGCCCCACCGAAGAGCGCCTTGAGGTGAAGGATCACCGCGAGCCGTTGGTGGACGTAATGAACCGCGAAAAAGAGATTGACGTGCTGGCCGAATTGCCGGGCGTCGAAAAGAAGGACATTGACCTGCGGTTCGACAACGGCGACCTGGTTATTTCTGTGCCCAAAAAGTTCCACAAGCAAGTGCACTTGACCGAGAAAGTGGACGAAAACAAGATCAAGGCGACGTACAAGAACGGCGTGTTGAGCGTGACGCTGAAGAAAGTGGCCGTAAAAAAGAAGGGAAAGAAAGTAAAGGTCGAGTGACCGACTCACCACCACTGGAACAGGGTGAGGATTACGTGGACGCCCCCGAAACCCGCGTAGGCAAGGATAAGACAGCGCGGCAGCCGCCCGGCGAACGAAGCCAGGACAAACTTTTTCCAGTCGTAGCGCAGCGCCCCGGCCAATACCCCCATGACGTCCATTGGAAGGGGAGACAAGGCAAAGAAGGCAATGGCCCAGAACCCGTATTTCTCAAGGTATTCCGTGGCCTGCTTGTATTTTTTGCCGTGCTTTTTCTTGAGTAGGTGCTTGTCGGCCTCGAGGCCGATGGAGTACGCGACGAGCCCCCCGATGGTCGCGGCCACGCCGGCGACTATTCCAACGAACAGGGGGTTGAGGAAAAAGTTTTCTGCGCCGAGTGAGCCCGCGAAGAACACGATTAGGTCCGCGGGAAGTGGCAGGACTATGGTGTAGAACAGCATGGTCGAGATGAACACACCAAATAAGTGGTACTGCATGACTAATTCTTGCGCAAAGATTATCGGGTCTACCACTTGGCAACATACTCCAAACGGCTATTTAAAGTCAACGTTTGCTTCGGTGAGGACATGGTCTATCTTTTTGAAGAGGGCCTCAACATGGGGTTGGACTTCACCCCAATCACTTTCGTCTTGCGGCTCACGCCGCAGTATGTCGTCAATTTCGTCCAGCAAGCCGAAACGCGTGTTTAACTCGTCGATGTTGAGGCTGTTCGCGTCTGTGTTAAGCATGTCGGCAATTGTTTGGTTCCGTTTCTGAATTTCTATCTCGGTAAAAGCAGGGTTGTCTTTGCATTCCCTCCAATAGTCCCGGACGGGAGTGAAGTGTGATTCTAGGGGGTGGCTGATGCCCAATGGGGTGCCTTCAGTGAATCGCGAAGGCCGCTTGTCGGGCGACATGTTCGCTACTATGCTGTCTATAAGAGAATACTTTTTTGCGTGGAGCTCGTCTTTTTGCTTCTGGAGGAATGTGGTAAACGTCTTTTTCATTGCCTCTTTGGCGGGTTCTTCACCAGGGATCATTGAGCCAATAACTCAACAAGGGAATAAAAACCTTATACCCCTGCCACGAGTGCGGTGAACAAAAACAGGACGACTGCCCACGCGGTGCCTGCGCGGGGCTGGTTCATGAACCCCATCAGCCCCAGGACAATGCGCGCAGGTATGAGGAGGGGGAGGGTAAGCCAGTGCAGGAGCGTTGACACGACGCCTTTCTGGAGAAGTAGCCGGCTTTTGTAGTGGCGCCACAGCACTTTCCACCCGCTCTTCAAGTCGGTCTCGCTGGGAAAAGCGAAGTAGGCGAACGATGCGCCGAGCCAATAAAACAGGAGGATGTACCCGATTTTTCCGGGGACAAAGAAAGCGGTTTTCATGAGCGCGATGTGGCCCACCCACAAAGCGACGACAGCCAAGAGGGTATTCAGGAAAAACGGCGCGATGGCGACCACAAAGTTTTTCCATCCCGTGGTGGGGCGGTGCGTGACGCTGGCCCCGCTTTTTCCCCAGAGCTTTATTTTGGTCATGTCCACGCCGAGCAGCACACAAGCCACTGCGTGCGCTATTTCGTGCAGCATCATTCCAGGGAAGAAGAGGAAGGAATTCATCAACAACCATTAAAAAGCGCTTGAATAAAACACTACCGGCAATGATGATACCGCCCCAGGTCGAGGCGCCCTCTTCGCGAGGGAAGGCCAATGAGATTCGGAGTAGCTTCTGAGCCAATGCATGCCTGTTTGCGGAGGCTTGCCTCCGCTTTAGTCTAACGTGCCGCCTGAGTTTCAGGCGCTGCTGAGCCATAATAAGTACCCCATAGGCGAAATGCTTTTTGCCGTCTTTTTCTATTTCATTCACCATAGGATTAGTTGTGTACTGCCCTAATTCCATTGAAACTTTTTCTTGTTCCGTTTCATTATCTCGACTAATGAGAGCATTACAGGCACTTCCACTAGCACCCCCACCACAGTAGCCAGAACAGCTCCGGAATTCATTCCAAATAGGATTAAAGCAACTGCCACAGCCAGCTCAAAGAAATTACTGGCCCCTATGAATGTTGCCGGAGCAGCTTCGCTGAACGGTATTCTCAACTTCTTTGTTGCGAAATAACCTATGGAAAATATGAGGTAGGTTTGAAGCATCAATGGGATTGCGATCAATACTATATGGAATGGGAACTTGATGATTTTGTCGCCTTGGAGTATGAAAAGCAACACCAGTGTGACCAGCAACCCAGCAGGGGCCACCCACGCTATAGGCTTAATGACTTTTTCTTCAAACCAGGTTACACCCTTTTTCTTTGTTATCCAATACCTCGTCAGTATGGCTAGTACCAAAGGCACTGCCACATAAAGTAGTACTGAAAAGAATATGGTGTCAAATGGCACAGGTATATCTGCAGTATAATTTAAGAGAAACGCGCCAAGTGGCGCGAACAGCACTAAGAGGACTAAATCATCAATAGACACCTGGACTAGCGCATAGTTTATATTGGCTTTTGCCAGATGAGTCCATACCAAAACCATTGCAGTACACGGAGCTAATCCTAAAAGAATCATTCCGGCCATGTACTCTGTTCGTAAATCAGGGGGTATAAACCCCGCAAACAACACATGCATGAAAAGCCATGCAATAAACGCCATTGTAAATGGCTTGATAGCCCAATTTAGTATAGATGTAAGAATAATCGGTTTGGGTTTAGCCCTTACCTCTAACACTTTTTTAAAGTCTAGGTTAAGCATGATGGGATACATCATCACCAACAGCACTGCAGCGACTGGAATGGAAACTTTTGCGACCTCGAATCCACCAAGAGCAGTGGCAAACCCCGGAAAGAGGTATCCTATTGCCGTGCCTAGCATTATGCAAATCACTACCCACAACGGCAGGTACTTCTCAAAGACACCCAGTCCAGAACCTTTTTTCATGTTAGTCGTGTCCTTCGAACATGATTACTGCCCACAAGTAGGTATGAGAGCTATAAAAATGTGCTGCTCACTAATAGCGCCGATGAGTGGCTTACTAGGCGTTAGAAGAGTAGCTGCTGAGCCAATTACTGTCTCTGGGAACCGTTAGGTTCCCAAGCCTAACGTGCCAGCTGAGTTTCAGCTGCTTTTCGAGCAAAAAACGTATAAATGGCAGTGATGTTAAACCGGTTCTGATGAAAAAGCATCTTACGAAGGGAGCGAAAGCAGCTGTTCTCGCACCCTTACTCTTCGTCGGCGTGAGTATCACGCTCAACTTATTTAGCCCAGGCACTTCACTTGCGGCACTGCACTTTCTGCGGCCATTCGTGTCAGCACTGCTCCTTCTGCCGTTTGTCGCGTTCACAGACCCAAAAACACTGAAGCCAACCAAGGGGGATATCCCGATTTACTTGGCCGTGGGGTTCGCACTGGCTGCGTCCATGGCAGCGTTCAACACAGCCATGATTTCCGCGCCAGTGGGGACGATGACACTCCTGAGCAACTCAGTCATATTCATGGTCATCGGCCTCTCATACATGTTCCTGAAGGAAAAGGTAACGCGAAGGGAGGTCATCGCCTGCGCCATTGCCTTTGTAGGCCTCGTTATAATCAACCCACTTGAACCAACGCACGCGTTCGGCACAGTACTCATCCTTGCAAGCGCCCTCACCTACGCAATCGCGATTATAATAATCCGCAAGGAAGAGCGCGACCACAGCATCGGCATCGCGTTTTGGTACCTATTGTTTGCATCCGCGTTCCTCTTCCCGTTTGCCGCGACAGCAGGGTTCGGCGGCCTCGAGAACTCTATTGGCTTGGTGGTGCTGCTCGGCGCGTTCAACGGTTTCGCCTACCTCACCAAGACATACGCACTGAAGTATGAGACAGTAGACCTTGTGCAAGTAATAGCGTTGGTCGCCAGCCCAATTACTGCGATTATCTTCGGGTTCATCCTGCTGGGGCAATCACTGACGGCAAACGTCTTAATCGGCGGGGCAATCATGATGGCTGCGGGCTTGGTAATCAGCAAAGAGCTGTTCACATAAGCTACTCAAGCGCAAGATGCTGAACACCGGGAATTAATAGTTGTGCTCGAACTTGCTGATGAGTGGCTTATTAGGCGTTAGAAGAGTAGCTGCTGAGCCAATCTTTATTAATCCTAAACCCTTTTTTTGTGGTATGAAGCTCAATCCGAAACTTGAAGCGATTGTTCTCGTGGCATTGGCAGGAATAATATGGTTTTTGGGCCTGTTCGAGGGCAGAATAGTGGACGATTACTGGCACTGCATTCCGCTTGTCGAGTTCCCGTACGTCATCTATGACATGGGGTACGCGTGCGCCTTCAACACAAATCTTTACGTGTTGGCCATACTCGTTGTGTTGGCAATTTACCACAAGAAAGAAATCAAGAAATTCCTGAAGAAAAAGAAAAAGGCAAAGAAATGAAGCGGTGTTTGTTGCCAATCGTTGCGCTATTGATAGTCGCAGGATGCCTTAACTCCGGGACCGCGACTTCGTCGGGCGGAGCCAGCATCAGCGGAGTCCATTTCCTGCCCGTGGCGCAAAGCGGGCAGAGCTACCAGGCAACGATTACGCCCGCGGGCGGGGCCAGCCCGTACACGTGCGAGTTAATGAACAGCACGATAGCGGGGAACCTGGGCCTAAGCGACGCTTGTGTTATAGAGGG
This sequence comes from archaeon, assembly GCA_042584585.1. Taxonomy (GTDB): domain Archaea; phylum B1Sed10-29; class B1Sed10-29; order WALL01; family WALL01; genus WALL01. The sequence continues at coordinate 50,071 of JBHOSQ010000006.1, forward strand.
GAGCGCGCCCACCGTGGCAGAAACAACGATTTACCCGTTCACCGTGAAAATCACTGAAGCCAACGGGGAGTGGAGAATCTTCGACATGACGCTCACGGTCGAGGCGGGAAACCCATTCGTCTACCAGGCGCCGCAAAAAGTAAAGGACGGAACACAAGGGAAAAAGTACAAAGACTATTTCTGCGAGCCCGTGGGGCAAATGAACTGCGGGAAAAACACAAACCAAGCCAACCCGGCCGGCGGGAACCCGCCGTACAGCTTTACCGTAAGCGGGCAGCCAATGGGATTGATAATGAAGCTGAACGGCATTCTGGAGGGGACGATTCCCGAAAACGCGCGGCCAGGCAACTACCCGATGACTGTTTGTGCCAGGGACTTGAGTGGGGCACAGGGGTGCGGGCAGACAACTCTCTATGTAAAGGAAGCAGAGGCCACTCCGACGCCGACGGCCACCGCAACGGCAACGGCAACGCCCACCGCAACGGCAACGGCAACGCCGGAGCCGGAGAAGACCGAATGGAAAATCAGGGTCATGGGGAACGGCCCATACAATGAATATGACTTGATGTATGGCTTTGGCGGGGAGTTCACTATCACTGCCTCGGGGAACAAGTTGGAGGGCAGTGGCTTCGGGCATGCCGCGGTGGATCACAAGAGCGGCGATTGTAGTGGCGAGGCCGAGTTTGAAGTAGAGGGTTACGACGTGGAAGGAACGATTACGCAAAACCAGGCCACTGTGACTTTGTACAACAGCGACCCGCCGGATTACATGCTGCAGTACCACTGCAGCTCACTTAACTACGACGTTGGGTTCGACGCAAAGTCGCCGTATGACTTTGAGGGCGTGTACGTCACGTTTAGCCTGGAACAAGGTGTGGAGACCAAGAAGACAGTAAAGATTCCGGGGGAGCACGCCCGGACTCTTGAGTGGACGTTCACGGTGGTGTAGTTTTTTAAACCAAAATGGGGTAGGTAGTCTCATGCGTAGAGTGTTCTTGCTTTTGCTGGTTGTTTCGGCGATTGTTTTAGCCGGGTGCATGGATGGGGGAGAGTCCGCGTACAAGGAAAGCCCTGAGCTGGATATCCGCCGCACGTCGGGGGACCCCCCGTTCGAGGCCGAGTTCGAAGTGGAGTGCGAGAAGCACGCACTGTTGGAGCGGTGTGTCCTGGACTATGGGGACGGGGAGCAAATAGACTTGGTTCCGGGCGAAAAACACACGGTGACCCACGTGTACCCGGAGGGGTATTATACGATCTGGGCAAGGGCGTACTACAGTGACGGGAGGGAGACAAAGTCGGTTGACGCCATTTACTCGGGAGACCCGTTCGGGTTCCCGGGGGGGTTTGAAGTGTTTTTGACCACCAACAAGGGCTCGGACAAAGTCCTTCTTTCCCACGTCAGTTTCATTGCCTTCTGCAATTACAAGGGCGTGAAAGTGAATTTGGAGAGCTGTGTGCTGGACTTCGGGGACGGCAGTAGCCCGGAGGCAATTGACCCAAGGCATTGGGGCCAAGCCATCGAAGGACCGATTATTTACCACGGGTACGAGCCGGGGGAGTACAACGCGACGCTGACGGCGACGCACTCGAGCGGAAAAACACGGGTGAGCAGTGTAGTGGTCGTCGCCAGGGAAGGCGTGAGCTGGACGGACCTTGGGCAGGCGTACTACCGGTGGAGCTACAAGGGCTACCACTTCAACTGGAACCCGATGTACAACCATTCTGACTACAAGTATTTCAAGACGCAGCCAAGGGTCAAGACAATACCGACGGAATACGGCTATTACGTGTATGACGAGCGCGACGACGAAATAATCCAAAACTTTACTAACGCAATACTCGATTACCAAGACGAGTACAACTTCACCAAGGCAGAGACCCGGGACTTCGTCACTGCTTTCGTCCAAAACCTGAAGTATTCGTTTGACAACGCGACAACGCCTTACGACGACTACCCCCGGTTCCCGCTGGAGACGCTGTACCTGGAGCAAGGCGACTGCGAGGACACCGCGATTTTGTTGGCGGCCCTGCTAAGCGAAATGGGGTACAAAGTAGTGCTCGTGCACGTTCCCAGGCACATGGCAATTGGCGTGGAATGCCACCCAAGCGATGGGTACCACTACATTGACGACGAGGGAGACGCTTACTGCTACGTTGAGACCACGAACCCCGGGTGGATATTCGGGCAAGTTCCGAGCGAATACGTTGGGGTTGACCCAATACGGCTGTTCCACCTTGACCCAAGCCCGCTGCTCCAGCTCCCCAGCCCCTGGTGGTACAAATGGCCGCCCAAGGCGGAGGGGGGCCACTGGGTATACGAGTACAACATCCAAATAGAAAACCTCGGGTCTGCCACGGCAGAAGACATTGAGTTGTGGATGGCGCTTGACTCCCGCACAGAAGGAAAAGTTTGGGACCAAACAACCATTAGCGTAGAGGACATAGCCGCCGGGGAAAGAGTGACCGTACAAGGAGACCTCAAAAAGCCCAAAAGTGTCGAGACCCGCCTCTTGTTGAGCGTTTCCTACGGCGACGGCAAACGTACGTACAAATCACAGGACTGGCCGGAGTAAAGAGATATAAACCCCCAGCGTTTTAGTGGTAAACATGAAACCGCTGCTGTTCTTTTTGCTGTTAATCGCGCCTGCGTTCGCGGACGTGCTGCCGACGCCTGGTGAAGGGGCCGTGCTGCCACTGTTGTTGGTGACCATTGCGATTGAGCTCGGCGTGTTCTACTTTCTTTACAAGAAAACGGCTAAGCAAAGGCAGTACCTCACGGTGCTCGGCGCCAACATTGTCTCTTACGGAGTAATCACGGGATTGTTCTTCGAAGAAATCGCTTACGGCGGCGGGCTGCTGAGCGTGTGGATACTCGAAATCCCGATAATACTCTTTGAGGGAGGAGTGCTCCATTACTTCAACAAGAAGATGTTCCCACTGAAGGAAGCAATGATGGCAAGCCTCAAAATGAACCTGACGACAATAGTCATTGGGTTCTTGCTCGCGCTGTTAATGATGCTCGACTACAGCCCGGCACTCGAACCAATGGTGTAGTGGCTTTGGCAATGAAAATGACTTACTTCGGCATGCAGGCCGAGATGGGCATCACGAAACACATGGGCGGCAAGGTTGCCACGGACACGCTCGTGAATATGTGCGACATCAAGAAAGGCGACAAGGTCTTGAACATCGGGTGCGGCATCGGCACGGCTTCTGTTTATCTCGCGAAAAAAGGAATGCACGTCACGGGGATTGATATCAACCCAAAAATGGTGCGGCACGCCAAGGACCGGGCGAAGCGCAAAGGAATGGAAAAAAGCACGAAGTTCGTTGTGGCGGACGCGCAGTCCCTACCCTTCAAGACGGGCGAGTTCGACGCCGTGGTAATGGAATCAGTAATGGTGTTCGTGCCCAACAAACAAAAAGCAATGAAGGAAATCAAGCGCGTGCTGAAGAAAGGCGGGAGCGTGGGGCTGAACGAAGTCACATGGAAAAAGAAGCCGCCGCAGAGAATTGTTGACTATATCCACCGCGCGATTGGGGGCATCGAGCCGCTGACGAAGGGCGGGTGGATAGCGCTTTTTGAAAAAGCGGGGTTCACAAAAGTGCAGGCGCGCACGCCCAAGGAAAGCATGCTGTCGCTAATGCTTGGCGAGTTAACGTGGCTCGACCCAATGACGAGCATCAAGGCAGGGATTGCTTTGTTCAAAATGATGTTCCGGAAAGAAGTGTGGGGATACGTGATGGGCATGTTCCCACTGCAGTTTGATATAATGGATTACTACGGTTATGGGCTTTACGCGGGGAAGAAGTAAGCGTTGGGCTAATGCCACTAAAGGTCCCAAACCGTGGCGTCAGTCGTGCCACGGACGTAAATCTGGGTGGTTCCGTTTTCCAGTGCCTCGAAGGCAATCCAATAAACGGCGTTGCTTGTTTGAGTCAAAGCTGGTTTGCGCTCAACAACCTCCAACTCGCTTATTCTTTGGCTCTCCAACCACAAGATGCCGTCAGTAGAACACATTATCCAAATGTGTGAATACTCGCCGTCCTCGGCGTCGTAGGCAAGCTGGTAAACGCCATTACTGTCATATATCAGGGACGGCGTCTTTGCGTTGGGCCTGGTCGACAATTGCCATGGCTCGGACCAGTCAATGCCATCAATAGAATAAGTAATCCAAATGCCGTCACTTCCTGACTGGTTTGAGTAAAACGCAATCCAGTAAGTGCCGCTCGCGTCCTGAATCAGTGAGGGGAATGAATCCAAGGCATCATTCTCGGTCACAACACGGGCTGGCTCCGGGTCAAAAGTAGTGCACTCCGTCGAGTTTTTTATCCTCAAGTCATAGTCACCATCAATACCCGACGACCACGCAATCCAGTGAATGCCGGCGTCATCAACAATTATGGACGGCTGCCGGTTGTTGTTGGCTTCGTTTTCTGCCTGGTACTTCTCGCCCCATACTTCACCGTCAGTCGATTGCTTCACGAAAACGTGTTCGACCCCGGACGGATTTGTGATGGTCCATGCCACGCAGGACTCGCCGTCACCAAACGCGGCGGCGGGGTTGGTGTTTTCTTGGGAATCACTGACACGCGTCTCGGGCGACCACCCACCTCCCCGGCTCGCGTCAGAAACGAAAACGTGGCGTTTGTTGTTTCCGTCAGACTCCCAAAAAACAAATAACTCGCCATCACTTCCCTCTGTGAGCACAGGATTGGCGGGCATGGAAGACGGGTCTAATGCAAGAGGAACACTCCCAAGCACCACAAGGGTTGAGACTGGGACCGCACTGATTACAGAGGAGCCCGTTTTTGTCCCGTAGATGGTGTAGCTCCCAGCAGGAAAAAATATGGGGTTGTTGCTCTCAACACCCCCAAACATTATGAGTGCCTGCTGGTCGGGTAGCAGGTCGTTATCGAGCGTTACAATGGCGCCGTTTTCGGCGAGCACAAAGACTGTGCCTGCAGGAATAGTTCTTTCCCCCATGTTGGCGACAAGAACTTGTAGTGATAGGTAGTCATTCGACAATAAATTGGCCGTTATCGGGACAATGGGCACGGATATGCCCTTGCTAGACAGGCCCTCTGCGGCCCAGAAGAAGAATGCCATTCCGACTATCGCAATAAGAGCTAACAACAAGACGGTTGAAAGTGTCTGGTTCATGGCTGGACTCCCAGTGTCTCCTGCGCGACATAAAGTAAAGCCCGCTTATAAAGTTTACATTGCTTCGCCGAGCTGCAAATCATTTGGAAAGGGTTATATTCCCGCGCCGCTTTCGTATAAGCAGAGGTTTTCAAGATGGGAATTAGCAAGAAACAGACTCACGCAAGGGCTAAGGGGCTCAAGGAAAAGATTGCCAGGATAGAACAAGAGCTTCTCATGCCCATCATGGACAAGAAAAAGCGAGGGGACCTTGAGTACGACCTCGCCCGCTTAAAGAAGCAGCTCTGACCCCAAAGGGGAAATGGCTCATGGTCAAGATGAAAAAGCTCATGAAAAAGTCGCGGAAGAAGCTGTCCGAGGACTTCGTGATTATTATTGTCGCTGCGCTGGCCAGTGCGTACGCCAGCAAACTGTTGGACCTGCAGTTCTCGGCGAACCCGCTGCTCAACGTGGGAATTGTTATCGGCCTCACGGTCGCGGTGGTGCTCGCGCTGTTGCTTGGGATAATGGCGCTCGAAAAGCTTTACAAGTCTTAACAAACGACTGTGGCCTGGCCCGTGCCGGCGCCGTAAATGATGTACGTCACTCCTTTCGTAAGCTCAGCCGCGGCAGCCGTGCTTTGCTCGAAGGTCCATGCCTCTTGTCCGCCGGGCCCGATGTCCGGCGCGGTTGTGGCAATCATTATTTCGAGGTTGTCGTCCAAGAGCCTTAGGGGCTGTGACACGTTATCCAAAGTAGCTGAAGCATCAAGGTTTTGGATGAGGACAGTCATTGAGTCCGACGCTGCGAGCGTGCATCGATAGGTTTGTGCGTTTATCACGATTGGCCTTTCCGGAGTTGCTTGCTTGGTGGCGAGCCCCCCAACCCAAAAGTACAGGCTGACCGCCGAAATGACTGAAATCGCTATCAGCAAAACAACGGACACGATTGGTGAAATCCCTTTCCTCATCTGCATGAGTACCCCGTCTTCGTATAAAAAGTTTTTTATACGTGGAGCGTGTTTTGGGTAGCAGGTGAGGCAAATGAACTACAAAGCAATCCTTTTAATGTTGGTTATGATGGCGGGCGTGCTCGCGCAGCCAATCGACTTGAATTATATCAAGAACACGTACAACAGCAACATTGACTTGCTCCCCCAATTCGTCAAGAGTGTTATCGGAAACGAAAACTTGCACATTTATTACACGACGTCGGACGGAAGCACTCACGAATACGCGGCGATTACCAAGGACGCGATGATTACCGAGGCCGCGAACTGGGTTGACGCCAACGGCGACGGCAACCACGACCCATGGGCAGTAAAGGGCATGAGCCCGTCGATGGAGCTTCGCGTGACCGAAGCCACATTGCTGCAAATAGCTTCTTCAAGCGACCCACTCAAGGCCTTGCAGAAGGCATGGGGCAAGGACATTAAGTTCAAGGGGCTCGGGATTATACCCGGGGTAAAGACTTTTTTCATGGACATCAGCATGGCAATCGCGGGCTGGTTTGGCTCACCGGAACCACAGGCCAAGGGCGCGGCAGGCGCGCTGTGTGACCACGGCGGGGAATGCGAGAGCGGGAACTGTATTGGCGTCGGCCAAGGACCGCCCTGGACGTACAAGTGCTCCTGTGACCCGTTCAAGTACGTGGTCGAGGACCCGTGCCAGCCCACGCAGCCGGCACAGACCACCGGCAAGGCGGTCGGCGAGACGTGCAACCACGGAGGCGAGTGCGTGACCGGCAACTGCATAGGCATTGTGCCGGGGCAGCTCTACAAGTGCTCGTGCGACCCGTTCAAGTATGACGCGTACAGCTGCTGAAAAGTGGTAGGTTGGCACCGGCCCAAGCCGGTGCCCCCGCCCTAACCCCCCTCCTTTTTAATTCTATTTTTGCATTAAACTAGTGTGGAAAAGGCAAGGACGCTTATTGTGTCGCACACGCTAAGCGGCGGGGCACAGCGGGCAATAGAGTCGCCAGCACTCGGCGCGATGGCGATTGCGGACGCCATGCACGCAAAGGTCTATCCCTACGAAAATCCGGTGGAGCTGCTGCCGAATTTTTTGCACAAAAAGCGGTTCAACATCGTGGGATTCAGCACGTTCAGGCCCAGCGCGGACAGGCCCGAGCAAAAAAAAGCGACCGAGAAGTTAGTCGACTCGATAGAAAAAGTTCGTGGGCAAAAGCCTGGCATGCTCATAATGCTTGGCGGCCACGGGGTCACGACTTATCCCGAGCAGTTCATGAAGAACACGGGCGCGCACATTGGTGTTCTGGGCGTGCACGGCGAGGCAATCGCGACTGGGAAGGAGCTGGCAAAGAAGCTGCCGAAGAGCGCGGTAAAGAACGGCGAGCTCACGAAACCTGGGTTCAACGCATTGATGAAAATCCCTGGGCTTGTCGTCAAGTACAATGGCGAGCTGCACTGGACGGGTGAGAGAGAGCCGCCCGCAGAGCTGCCCGTACCGTCGTACAAGCACGAGGTTGGGGGGGGCCAGCATTTTGCGTATATGCCAGAGCCATGGGGCGTCATAGCTGTTTTCGCCGAAAGGGCGCTTTGCGAAAAATCACTTTCCGAATTGGCGTGTATTTACTGCCAGCCCGCACACTCTCTGCAAAGGATTGAAAAAAAGTCTTTGCGGAACATGACGCAAGCTAATCCAAAGGATTGCGTGCAGGCCATCAAAAACGCGGTCGGGGCATTCCGCAGGAAGCGCAAGGGAAAAAAGCCCGAGAAGTTCATGATTGGTTTCCACAACGACGCCATGCCCATTGGGCTCATGGAAGGTATACTGGAGGAAATCCGCGAAGCCCCCAGCCTTGACCTCAAAAAAATGCAGATGGGGTTTATGATGAGGCCAGACCAGCTCAGCCCGGAAAACATGGAAAAGCTTATCGAAATGAACGGTCAGTGCAACGGAATCAACATTACCGTGGGGATGGAGTTCGCCAACGAAAACGAAATACAGGGGCTAAGACGTGCGAAGAAGGGGTCAAGATACGAGTACCCGGCGGACATTAAGGAGAGGCTGCTGAAGCTCTACAAGTCAGGCGTGAACGTCTCGACCTTTCACATCATGACCAGCATGCTCACCGACTACGAGGGGCTGAAGAGGAACCTTGAGCTGCTGCAGTGGTGCCAGAAAAACCTTCGCGATACCTCCAGCCACGCATACCTCGAGCCAAGAGGGCTGCTGCTGGAAAAAAAGGTCTTGGTGAGGAACTTTAAGTTCAAGGTCAACGGGAAAGAATGGGAGTTCCCAGACGCGTGCCGCCCCACCGTGAAGACGGGCGAGCTCAAGAAAATGATTGCGTACTTGGAAGAAAAAAGGACTGGCAGCCCTTGGATACGGGGGCTGCTGCGGCAGATGTCGAACCACTTGATAGAAGAGTACGAGCAAAGGGAAAAAGAAGAAGGCTAGCCGATGCCGTCCGGCAAGGCCTTAGCGCTCGTACGTTCCGACCAATTGTGCTTGGGCGAGGATGTGGCTGTCCATTGCCCTCTCGAGCTCTTCTTTTGACAGTCCGTCTTCCAGGTCAAGCTTTGTGTCGAGGGCGTACATCTTGAAGAAGTAGCGGTGCTTTCCGCTTGGGGGGCACGGCCCGCCATAGTCCAGCTTCCCGAAGCTGTTCATTCCCTGGATTCCGCCGAACTCAAGCTTGTTTTCGGGCATGTTTTTCACGGGAAGGTTCCACACGACCCAGTGCACCCAAATGCCCAGCGGCGCGTCGGGGTCGTCGACAATAAGCGCGAGTGACTTTGTTCCCTCGGGGACGTCGCTGACGTCGAGTGGGGGGTTCACGTCGTCGCCGTCACAAGTGTATTTTGCGGGAATCGGCTGCATTTCGCCGAAAGCACTGCTCGTTAGTTTCATGCCAATAGCCTCACACAAAACAAAACGATAGAGGCATTAATTAAGTTTACGCTTGTGCCAACCCCCTATTATTATATGGCTGTTTTGCGTGCTTTTGGGCGTGGAAGAAGAAAATGTGTTTTGGGCACAGCACCACAAAGGGCTTCAAAAAGCGTTGACCCCGCCAGGCGTTGGCACGCCCCAACAAAAAGTAGAGCTCGGCTTCGAGAACAGGGTTGTGGCGGCGCTGCACACGGCTTTCCGTGGCACTCCAGTGACTGTATTGGGCCAAAAAGAATCCGATGTGCGTTACGTGCTCCAAAAAACCAAGAAGCGCGACGGCATCGACATTTTTTCTTCGCCCGACGCTCACTTAATCACGCCGACGTCTTACATACCAATCGAAATAAAGTTTGCGCATGACTACACGAGCAAGGCGGCAAAAAAGAAGTTCAACGCGAACGACGTCCCGCAGGCCAAGAGGTACATTGGGGGAAATCTGTTGAAGGAAGTGTGGAGCGGGGCGTTCGCCGAATACGGCGCTCCAAAAAGCAAGAAGTCCATACTGATAACCGCACTGCCCTTGTCCAAAGAAGCGGTGCAAAGAATAATACGCGAGCATCACGTGCGCCCGGTAAGCATTTACAATTTGGAAGAGCTGGCCAACTTTTTGCCGAAGGAACTGGGCCCGCAAAGAAAAGTGATTCACGACAACTTGGCCAGCCTAAAGCGAGAGATAATAGAGTTTTTCGAGGAATACCCGGAAAAGCCAGGGCCGGCGGCGTGAGCGAAACAACCAGCATTATTTCGGTTTGACAATCGCGGCAACAATCTTCAAGTGTTCTAGGTAGTCATCCATTTCTTCGAATTCCGAGAACTGATCCCTAAGCTTTTTGACCAGCCGGGACTGTTCCTTAATCGTTTCCGCCATTGCAGTGCGTTGCGCAACCCGAGAACTGGGTTCTTTTACTTCTTCGGCACCAGGCTTGCCGCCAACCGTTTGCCTAATCTGTTCCATCTTTTCCGACTGCGCGCGATCCTTCGCTTGCTTAAGGTCGTCCGCCACCACCTGCAGCCGTTCGTCCGCTGACGCAATCCCGAGCAAGGGATGGGACAGGAGCCCATTGTAAATTATTCTGTGGTTTTCGCTAAGCTTTATCCCGTTGACACTTTTGCTAAGGTCTTTAATGTTCGTGACTAGGGTGTTAAAACTTGTATGAGCCCCCATAATACGCCCCTTTTTGTCTTGGGGTGGGAGTAAGCTCTTGATGTTTTCTAAGTGGGCCTGGTACTCCCGAAGGTTCTCAATCAAGTCATCGAGATCAAAGTCTACCAGTTTGTCAGCGGGTTCTTTCCTTGCCCCAACGCCGTTCCTGATATCCATTAGCTGCTCGCCAGCCTGGTCAACACAGAGCAACTGCCTGTTAAGAATCTCGTGAGCCTCTTGGTCCGCCTCGCGGGTGGTCGCGGCAGCCAGTGAATCTTCTTCACTCTCAATACCGGGCAGGTTGTACTCCTTCAGTACCCTGTACACCTCGTCATGGCCATCCGGGAATAATCCCTTGGCCCAGGGCATGTCGTCCCTCATCTCATCTATAACTGGGCTAATTCGCTCATTGAAGTTCAAGTGCTTTGCAATCAAGTCCAGGCGCTTGTTTACCTTGAGGGGAGCGTCCACGAGGTCGTTCTCCATGAGTACGCCTGGCTTGTGTCTTTCTTCATGGTTCTGGATTGGCTCCTCATGAATCGCCATGACTAATTATTGCACACCAGAGGTTAAAAAGGTTTTTAAGCAAAGGCGCAATAAACCCAGTATGCAGACGGTGGGACTCACAAAGGAAGTCGTTTTGGTCGGCAAGAAGAGAGTCAAGGCACTCGCCAAGTTCGACACCGGCGCCAAAACAACGAGCATCGACTCCGGGTTGGCCAAGGCTGCGGGGCTCGGGCCAGTGCTGCGCCACAAAAAAGTCAAGAGCGCGTCATCAACCGGCCACCGGCGCGCAGTCAAAAAAGCCAGGATAACAATCGGAAAAAAGAGCTACACTGCCGAGGCGAACATCACTGCACGCCCGCACTCCCGCTGCAAAATACTGATTGGCCGCGACATAATACTGAAGAACTTTGTGATAGACGTTTCGAAGACGCACAAGGGCCCCGGCGAAGCCGAGTTCAAGCCTTAGCTTGCTTGTGGATGTAGCCCATTACTTTTGTGTACAAGTCAACGTCAGTCACGGTGCTGATTCCCTTGAAGCTCGGGCCGTCGTTCACTTCAATCAAAACGGGGCCGTTTTCGCTTGGGATTAAGTCGACGCCGCAAATTTCCATGCCGATTACGTTTGCCGCCTTCAAGGCAATCTCTATTTCTTCCTGCGTGGGCTTGTACGGCTTGGGCTCCCCGCCAATGGTTATGTTCGCGCGGAACTCGCCTTCCTTAACGGCTTTTCGCTTCATGGACGCGGCGATTTCGTCGCCGACCACGATGAGCCGGTGGTCCTCGCCCGGGTTCTTGACGAATTCCTCGACGTTGACTGTCTGGTTCAGCTTGGCCATCGCGTCAATAATCGGGGCGAAGTCGTTCTGTGAAGAAACAAGCATGACTCCTTTGCCCGCCATTCCCTGCTGCAGTTTCACGACAACGGGAAACTCAAAGTCCTTCACCACGCTTTCGACGATGCGCGGCGACGTGATAAGCACTGACTTCGGGGTCGGGAGCCCGGCCTCGGCCATTACTTTTTGGGTGTAGAACTTGTTCTTCGCGATTGAGATTGCGTCGGGCTGCACCGGCGAATAAACACCGGAGTCAACGAGCATGTCAACGATGATTGGCGCGTAGTCAATGTCCGGAGTCGAGGTGCGGGGATAGACTGCGTCGAACTCGCACAAGTTGGTGTCCTCGAAAATTACTGCGTTGCCTTTTCTGTCTGCCACTGCCTTTACTTCTTGGAACGGCGTGGTGATTGATTCTGTGAAGAACTTGCTGGATGCCTTTATCAGTTTCTCGTTTACTGCCTTGTAGTTGGTTGAACCCGCCAACAGGGCAAACTTCATGGCTTCCACAACCTCTCTATGCGCTCGCTTTCGGCGGAGCGGAACTCGTCAAGGAATTCCCGCACGTACTCGGGGAACACCTCCTCGCCCGCGCGCGTGGCCTCGCGGAATATTTGTTTCATCTTCCGCTCGAGTGCCTTGCTCAGTGTCTTGTAGTGCACCGGGTCTGAATAGTACAGCTTGTTCTTGATGCGCCAGAACGCCTTGGTCCCCTTCGGCGCGTACGCAATGTAGCTCCTTTCCTCGCCCTCGAACGGCCCCATCGCGCGCTCCATTTCCTTGTGGTTCACGACGTAGACGCCGCCTGTTTGCGCATTGGGGTCCATTATCAGCAGGCTTTCGCCTTCGACGCCGAGGCAGAGCACAGCGTGCTTTTGGTCGCGCTTGACTCCTGGGAACAGCGCGGCCTTGTAAAAGTTAAGGACGACCAAAGCGCCTTCGGCGAGCCACGCCTTCACTTCATCGCGCAGGTTAAGGATGTCCTTGTGTGGGACAAGCAGGCCCTGCACGTTGTTTTCGGTGAGGGCGCCCATTGCCTTCAGGGCGTTGGCTGCGGTGGTTCCGCCGGGGACGACGGTCTTGCATTCCTTGGCGATGGCTTTTTGCCCGCCCTTTGTTGGGTAGCCGAACAAGTCGAGTATCATGTTGAGGACTGCGGGCACGCACAAAGACTTTTCTTGTGCAATGTAATGCCTGCGCATTGACTCCAGGGTCTTCAATTCAAACCTGGACTTCTTGAGCCGCACTTCGTTGCTGACGAGCCGGTGGTGCGGGACAGACAAGTAGTAGCCCTTGCCCGTGTCGAGGAGTGTGGCGAAAGACGAGAAGCCGGAGACTTCGCCGTCCGCGTCGTCGACGAACACGCGCTGCCCCATCTTGAGGAAGCGTGACGACTTCAGGTAGAACCCCGCGAGCCAATCCTTCACCAGTTCTTTGCTGGAGAAGAACACGAGCGCGGCGAGGAGGAACGCGAACGCGTAGCTGATTGCGGACATCGAGCTTTCGACGACGCTCTGGGGAATTCCGAGTTGCGTGAGCGACGCCTGCACGACGATTAGGTAAAGGAATAATCTCAGCCCAAGCAAAAGTATTTTGATTAGTGACTCGTCGACGCCGAGCCGCTTGGAATAAATCTGTAGCTTGATGCTTGTGAACAGCAGGTCGACGAGTTCCATGACGAGGTTCACGAGCATGATGCCGAGTATGAGTAGTAGTATTGTGGACACGAGGATTGGCATGTAGTTCCCGAGGTTCACGAGCATCGCGCTCGTCAGTGACGCGTCCAGCGAGTAGACCGCCATGAACACCGTGCCGATTATGAGGGTGTAGTCGACTGCTTTTATCAACACTCTTCCGGCGGCTGACCTCTTTTTGTATTCGTCGCTGGCTATGCTGAAAAGCCTCAGCACAACAAAGCCGCCGATAAGTACGATAAGGACTTGAATGGCGCTAATCAATGCGTTGACGCCGAGCCCGGGGATTAAGTCTGCCATAGTACAACCTCGCCTCCATTAATGAACAGCGTCTTTAAAAAGCATTGCCCGGAATCCGATTATTTAAAGGCGGGGCCGCCTGCAGTGGCGTCGTTGTTGTACCCCAGGGTCTCCCAGTACCCTTCTTCTTCCCCGGAAACGACTTCTATTCGCGTTATCCACTTCACCCACTTGTAGCCGTACTTGCTTTTGGCGACGAGCTGGAGGGGAAATCCCCTGTCGGCAGGCAAAGTCAGGTCATTGATGCCATAGGCCAACAAAACGCTGTTTTCGCGCAAATACTCCATTGGCAGCCCAGAGGAATAGCCGTCAGACGCGTAAAACATGACATACGGGCCGGTTACACCCGCTCTATCCAGCAAATCAGTGGCCCTGAGCCCCGTCCACTTCGCTGTGAAGCCCCAGCCCTCCACACAGGGCATATACGCCACTTCCGAGTAGCGAGGGAACACAAGGAGCTCGTCATAGGACAGGGATAGCTCGTTGTCCACGAGGCCTGTGACCGCCAATGAATAGCTTTCCCTATCGATGTATTGCGTGCCTTTAATGGCGTTGTTTCCCTGCTCGCTCAAGGAATCCAGTTCCACGCCCAGGTACTCCGTGGCCTCTACTTCGGGGAGCACGGACTCAAGGACTTGCTGCTTGGGCAAATCCGGGGGCGCGGCGGTGCCAAGGAACATCAAGAGCCCGCCAATCAGTGCCAGCGCCGCGAACACGGCAGCGGCTTTGGCCAGGTGGACGTGGAGCCGGCGGTACTTGGCGTACTTCTTTTTCTTTTGCAGCTGGAACACGTTGAAGAACGCGTAGACGTACATCGAGAGCAGGAACGTGATGGTTCCAACCAACGCGTGAAGAGAGTGCGGGCTGAAGTCAAAAGAAAGGGTGTAGCCCGTGCTTAAGTAGCCGACTAATCCAACCACAGCAAAAAACGCCATGGCGGTCGCCAACTGGCTGTAATACTTTTTTGGCTTGAGGACGACTAGGAC
>JBHOSQ010000007.1:0-61128 GCA_042584585.1 archaeon
CCTTTATTGTACTCATACTATTGGCGGCAGTGGTGCTGCCCAATGTTTCTACGGCGGGGAGCTTGCGCACGACTGCGTTGCGCTTGGCCATCCGCTGGAGGCCGATTGCGAGCGTGATTGTGACGATTGCGGGTAGGCCTTCGGGGATTGAGGACACCGCGAGGCTGACGGCGACGAGGAATAGTTCTATGACATCGGTGGTGGCGAGTTGGGCGAACAAGAGGCCGAAGTCGCCGGTGAACGCCAATAGGTAGCCGATTATTTGTGGGGACTCGAATATCTCGAGGGCGAAGAGGAGGCTGCATATGGCAAGTATTACCAGGCCGAGCTTTTTGCCGAGCTCATTGAGCCGTGTCTGCATTGGGGATTCGGTGTCCTGGATCCCTTGGATGAAGTGCGCGATTTTTCCTATTTCGGTGTCCATTCCCGTTCCGGTTATGACGGCGTGGCCGTGGCCGTACGTGACAATAGTGTGCATGTAAACCATGGACGTGCGGTCGGCCATGTGGTCTTCTTTGTGGACGTGCTTTGAGTCCTTGTGCTTGGATACTGACTCTCCGGTGAGCGCAGACTGCTGGCACCGCAGGTTCATCGCGCTTATTACGCGGGCGTCGGCGGGGACTGAGTCGCCGGTTTCGAGCACGATTATGTCGCCGGGCACTAGCTCGCTGGCGGGAATTATTTTTTCTTTGCCGCCGCGGATGACGACTGCGTGCGGCGATGCCATGGACTCGAGCGCTTCCATGGCTTTTTCGGCGCGGTATTCCTGGATGGTGCCGAACGCTGCGTTGAAGATTACGATTGCGGAGATTACGACCGCGTCAATTATTTCACCTAGGAGAAAAGAGAGCACCACTGCCGCCAATAGTATGAGTACAATAAAGGACTTGAACTGGCCGAAGAAGATTTCGGTGATTGATGCACGGCGGTGCTTGGCGAACTCGTTTTTTCCGTGCCGGGCGAGGCGCTTGGCTGCCTCGGCTTTGCTGAGGCCTTTGGGGCTCGTGTGGAGTGAAGCCATCACGGCTTTTGCGCTTTCGGCGTGGTAGTGCATATGCATTAACCCTTGAGGCGGTCGAACGCGTCCTTGAGCATTTGCTCGTGGCGCTTTTCGTCCTCAATTATTTTGGTGAGCAATTCGGCGTATTCCGGGTCCTCGATGAACGCAAGCTGTTCTTCGTAGATTTTGCGGACTCCACGCTCTTCCTTCATGCCGATTTCAAGCAGGTTGCCAAGCGCGATGTCATTTAGGCCCTTGTCCTGCGTCTCGACGCCCATGGTCTTCTTCAGGAGAAGGCGGCGGAACGAGTTGGCGTGCTCCATGCTTTCGTTGATTAGCTGCATGAAGATTTGGCGCGTTGTTTGGTCGTTGATTTGCTCGACGTACTGTTTGTACAGGTCGATTACCGCGAGCTCTTTGCCCAAATCGCTCTTTAGGGCTTCAACTGTATCCATAGGGGGAATACCACCCCAACGCTAAAAAAGCTAACGCTTTTATTCGGGGCGGGAGTCATTGGACACATGAAGACGAGTGTGAAGGCTGGAGTCACTTTCGGGTTGACGTCGGGAATAATCACGACACTGGGGCTCATGGTCGGCCTGCACTCCGGAACGCACTCGCAAATCGTGGTGCTGGGCGGTATACTCACGATTGCTGTGGCGGACGCCATGTCTGACGCGCTGGGGATGCACGTCTCGACCGAGGCTGAGGGCCACAAGAGCCGCGAGGTGTGGGAAGCGACCCTCTCCACGTTTGCCGCAAAGCTGTTTTTCGCGCTGACGTTTTTGGTGCCCGTGCTGCTGCTGGAATTGTACACTGCGATAGTCGCCAGCATTGTGTGGGGGCTGTCGGCACTGGCCGTGTTGAGCTATTTCATCGCGAAGCAGGACGGCACGAGCCCCACAAGGGTTGTGGGGGAGCACCTCGCTATTGCTGTGGTGGTGATAGTTGTGACTCACTTCGTTGGGGAATGGGTTGCCACGCTGATGTAGTGTTTCACGGCTCGGTTACTTCGGTGTTTTCGGGTGCAGTGGGCTCTGGCTTGCCCGCCGTGATGTCGATTACGCGCTGTTGGCCGTCTGAAGTGAAGTAAATCACGTGAACGACGCCGAAAGCCTTTCCGCCGTCGACCCATTGCTGGAGCGACGCGAGAGAATTCGTGTCCTTGACGCTGACGCCTCCCTCAAAAATGATTTCAGCTACTTTGAAGTTGTTGGTCTTCAGCATCTGATAAGTCGTCTTGACTTCACTTTCCATGGTCATTTGGGACACCCAGCAATAGAAAAGCGGTTCTTGTTTAAATAGGTTTTGTGAGGTTCCGCGACATTGTTTCCATCGAGCCCCGCAAGTTCTCGGAGTTGTCGAATCCCCGCCAAACCGGCTTTTTCTTTGCCAACTCAATCAGTAGGGGGACGGCGCGCGTTATATTATCTATTATAGTGATGTCGGCCTGCTGCGCCGTGCGGGACAGCGGGTTCAGGTCCAGTGCGATGACAAACTTGCCCATTTTCTTCAAGTGCTCGGTGCGGTCCCCGTCCTCTAGGGGCACAAGCACGGTGTCGCGGGAATAGATGCCACGGGAGTCTACCTTGCGGCGCTCGCTCGTTAGGGACGGGATTTCCGCGTCCGCGCGCACCCCAAGGACTTCTTTTGCGCCCGCCTCCAAAAAGCGCTCTTCCATTTTTTTCATTCGCTCGGGGGTGCGATAAAACAAGTTGATTTCGATTGGAATGTTAAGCGCTTCGCTGAGCGCGACGTATTCTTCGGCGCACAAGGCGGCGACGTTTCCGTTCGCGGACAAAACGGAGGTTGTGGACAAAAGTTTGGCGGCCGCAGCCTCGCACGCGGCGCGGGCGTATTCCGTGGTCTGCTCGCCGATTAAGTAGTCGAACGCTTCGCCCCGGCCGTGGGCGATCATGCCGGTCGGAGTGGTGTATCCCTTGGCAATGCCTTCCTCGATTTTGTGCCGGTCCTCAAGGGACTGGAACCGGGGGTGGTCTTTCGGTACGGTCATTGGTTCACCAGGAAGTGGGCGGCCTGGACTGCCCGTTCCGCGTAGTCGTCGACACGGTCCTGCGCGACCTCAAGCGATGCGTCGGGGCCGATTATTCCGAGGGCCACGGGCTTGTTGAACTCCAGTGACAGGTCTGCGGCGAGGCGCGCGGTGTTTTCGGCGACGATTACGTCGTGTGCGGTGAGGCCTTTTTTCACGACGCCGAGCAATGCAATGGCGTCGACGGACGGAAGCATTTTTTTGGTTTGGAGGGGCATGTCGTATACACCGGGGACCCACTGAACAGTGGTTTCGATTCCAAGTTCTTTGGCGGTTTTTTCGGCGACTTCGAGCATGCGGCTCGTCATGTCTTTGTTGAATTCTGCGACGATGATTCCGAGTTTCATTCTGTTTTCACCGGCCCTTCGTTGTCGAATCCTTGGCGCTCGCCTGTGCCGGCGCGCTTTGTTAATTCTTCGGGCTTGTTGAGCAGCCAGTAGGCGTTGATTGCGTGCTTGTACGCACGGTCCTTGCAGATTTGGTAGAACTTGAGCTCGTCTTTGGCTTCGTCGCGGTGGATGATGACGTCGATGACGTGCTTCCCGGTCTTGAGCATTACGCCTTGCAGGCCGGTGCATGCCTCGTGGACGCAGGTGTAGTCCACGGGTTCTCCGCCGCCCATGCCGAGGGTCAGCACGATGTCGCACCCGTCTTTTTCGATGAGGTTCAGGGCCGCGACGGGCATGTCCTTGACTCCTGGGACTGTGCGCCTAATTACTTCTGGCTCCCAGCCGACGTCCTGGATTGCCTGCACCACGAAAGGGTACATGTCGACGCGGGCGAACATGGTGTCTACTACACCTACTTTTTGGTCTGCCATGACTATGGTTGAGAAAAACGAGGTTTATATCGGTTATGTTTATAAGTTCGTTGATTGTTGGTAATCCCTATGGTTTCGCTTATCCCGATAGTGCTGGCGGCGGTGCTGACGCTTGTCCATTACTTTAGTGAGCGGACTGCGAACCGAGTCAAAAAGTTCCACAACGAAATCATGAGCTTTTCGGCCGGGATATTCATCACTTACATAATCCTTGAGGTTCTGCCGGAACTTACCCTCGGCACGAGTTTCATCGGGGAAAACGTTTACCTGCTGCTGCTGATTGGGTTCACTGCGTTCCACGTCGCCGAAAAATACGTCTACCAGCACGTGCAGAACAAAAAGAGGCTCCTCAAGGACTTGGCGCACCTGCACATCGCGGGGTTCATCGCGGACTCGTTCATACTGGGTTTTGCGCTTGTCATGTTTTTCGGCATTCCAATGACCGGCGGCAAGCTGGGCTACCTTGTGTTCATCCCGTTCCTGCTGCACACCCTGTCGTCCTCGATTTCGGTGAGGCACATCCACGAGCACTTCAAGAGCAACAAAATGGAAGAGCTAATGCTTTCATTGTCCACTGTGTTCGGCGCCGTCGTGGCAACCGTGCTCGGGCTGAAGGCAGTGGCGTTCTACGCGGTGTTCAGCCTCGTCATGGGTGTGTTGCTTTATGTGGTAATCAGGGACTTAGTGCCCGACAACCAAGAGGGCAGGCCGATGTACTTTCTTTTGGGAATATCGGTTTCACTGGTGTTGATTGCGCTGGCGGGATAACTACTTTACTAAGAATTGGCCTCTAGGGGGGCGTCGATTGACGCCCCCTAAGTCCTTCACTTGCCTCGGTAAAAAGCGACTTTTGACAGTGCGAACCACGGCAGCAGCGCGAAGATTGCCACGAGGCCCGCCACGGGAATGGCGAGGAGCGCGAGGAACAGGGCGCCCATCATGCACACGAGTGCGATTAGTTGCCAGAAGTGCTTGACCGTGAACTGAAAAGACGCTTTCCACGCCTCGAGTGGGGGCGTCGCCTTGAACACCGTGATTGGCGGAGCCACCATCAGGAAGAACAGTAGGACAAGTGCGAACGGCGCCGCGACGAGTAATGCGCCGACGGACGACGTCAGAAAGTATGGCACGCCAAAAATGATTGCGAGTGCGAGGGTGATTGCGTACGTGAGGAGCGCCGCGTTTTTTCCTTCTCGGCTGGCGAACCTGAAGATGGTCATGAAGTCCGGCCTTTCGTCTGCGCGGACGTGCTTTTTCTTGCTGGCCTCGTCGTAGCTTATGCCGTAGGCCTGGGACACGAAGCGGATGTATCCCGCACAGAACACTCCTGCGACGCCGAGCGCCACGATGGTGAACAGGGAAAAGAACGACAGCGAAATGAACACCAGTAGGGAATCGGTGAACACGAACAAGCCGAGCAGCGGCAGGAACGCGAACATTACCAGGAGCACAAGTGCCACAAGGAGGATTGCTGTGCCGATTATGAGCCTCGCCGCGTTTGCCTGGTATGCCTTCCATGCTTTTTTCATTGCCTTCATTGCGTCCATTGAGTACACCTCGCATAATGCTTCGTAAGGAATTTATTTAAAGATTTATATAGGGCGGATGGTTTAGTACCGGCATGGCAACAGTTATTGTGTATTCTACCCCCACCTGCCCCTGGTGCCACCGCGCCAAGGACTACTTCACGGAAAAAGGCGTCGAGTTCACGGACTACGACGTAGCCGCAGACCAGGCAAAGGCCCAGGAAATGATTGAAAAGTCCGGCCAGCGTGGAGTACCTGTAATCGACATTGATGGAACCATAATCGTCGGGTTCGACCAGCCAAAGATTGATGAGTTATTGGGGCTCAAGTAATGGACAGGATGACCGAGCTCGTCAGGAAGCTCGCAGGCGTCTACGGCCCGAGCGGCGGCGAAGAGCACGTGCGCAAGCTAATCAAGAAAGAGATAAGGCCATTTGTGGACAAGATCACGGTTGACTCGTTCGGCAACTTGATTGCCAGGCAAAACGGCAGGGGCCCGCGGGTCTTGATCTTCGCGCACATGGACGAAATCGGTTTGATGGTCAAGGGGATTGAGGACAACGGAAGAATTATTTTTTCGCGTATCGGGGGGATTGAGCCCGAGACTTTGCTCGCGCAGCAGGTGCACATCGTTGCCTCGAAAAACAAAATTGTGCACGGCGTGATTTCTTCGAAGAACCTTCACGAAGGATTGGTGACGGAAGAGTTTCCGTCCGTCGAGCAAATGTACATTGACATCGGGCTGAACAGCAGGAAAGAAGTCAAGAAGCTCGGGATTGGCGCCGGCGACTACGTTGTTCCGCGCCGCGCGTTCGCGACGCTTGGGAAGGAAAACATTGTGTCGGGCAAGGCAATGGACAACCGCGTCGGATGCGCCGCGGCAATCGAGCTCGCGAGAAAGATGCGGAAGAAGAAGAGGAACATTTCGTACGTGTTCACTGCGCAGGAAGAAATGGGGATGTACGGCGCGCGCGTTTCCGCGTTCGCGCTTGAGGGCGACTTCGCAATCAATGTCGACACGACTCCGGCACAGGACCACGGCAAGACCGGAAAAGGAATGAGCAACGGCCCGTACTTGACTTACAAGGACGAAGAGTTCATTGCGAACACGGTGCTCATGAAAAAGGTCGAGCGGCTGCTGAAAAAGAAGAAGATTGGATACCAAATCGAGGTGAGCGACACGGGCACCACGGACGCGCTCGCCATTTCGTTGAGCAAGGGCGGCATGCCGACCATCGTTATTTCCATTCCGGTGAGGAACATTCACTCCACTATTTCTATCGCGGACATAAACGACGTGAAAGGCACTGTAAAGGCCATTGAGGCCATAGCCACGGACCCCCCAGTCTAGCCCTGCTGCTGCTGGAGGGAGATAAAAGAAAGAGAAAAAGCGCCTTACAAGGGGGTTCAAAAAGGCCGTTCTAAGGAGAACAACGGAAGAATTACTTCTTCCTTCGGGTTGTCTTCCTCTTCGTGGTCTTTCGCTTTGTAGTCTTTCGCTTGGTGGTCTTCCGCTTGGTTGTCTTTTTCTTTGTGACCTTGCGCTTGGTCTTCCTCTTGGTCGCCTTCTTCTTGGTGACCTTCTTCTTAGTGACCTTGCGCTTGGTGGTCTTCTTCTTAGTGACCTTGCGCTTGGTCTTCCTCTTTGTGACCTTGCGCTTTGTTACCTTGCGCGTGGTCTTCTTCTTTGTGACCTTGCGCTTGGTGGTCTTCTTTTTGGTTGCGGTTTTCCTCCGAGCTTTTTTCTTAACTGCCATATGACATTCCTCCTATCAAAATTATTGCTTAAACCCAATTATTCCGGCGTTTGTATTTAAAGGTTCCTATCTTTTCGGGCAAAAACCGGGATTATTCACAAAATAGAAGAGTTCCGGTTTTTCACAAAACATTTCGTACATTGTTTTGTTTTTGGTGTGGAACGGACAGTTTTTCTCCCCTGGCTCGGCAAGTGTCATGGAAACGCCCTCGTAGCGGGGGTTTTCAACCCATCCGGTGTCCAGTTTGTAGTAGGCCGCGCCCTGTTTTTCCATGAACGGGCCGTAGTCGGAAGAAAACTCGGGTGAAACAAAATTTGACATGACGAGTGTTTTGTCCGAAGAATTTATCGTTACGTGGCCAAAGTCGGGCGGGACAATTACTTTGTCTCCCTCAGTTGCTTTGTAGACGACGACTTCGTTTTTGTTTTGGAACAAGTAGTGCGCTTCGCCTTCGATGACTTCGTAAATTTCCGGGTAAGTTTGTTCGCCCTGAAGTGCGTGGTAGTGCCCCTTTGTTTTTACGAACTCTGGGCCGTACTTCGCCGCGGGAATCACGGTGATATCGTAGCGGACTTTGTGTTGCTCCATTAACTCGGTGTGTTCGGGAAGGTTGATGCTGCGGTACATGTAATAAACTTCTTCAGGTCCTGTTGCCTCGGGGTCGTAGAGCACCGGGCGCATCTGCTCGAGTGTGCGTATCTCGGGCGTCGCCTTCTCGCCCATGAAATAAAGGGCTTTTTCGCTGTCATTCCATTCCCACATTGGGCATCACTTGTGCTTTTCCTTGTACACCTTATAAGAATATACTACTGACGACAGCACGAGGAACAGTAAAACACCTACTGGCACCAGGATTGAGCCCCCCAGAAGGCCCCAGGCTGCGAATACGAAGCCGCTGAGCATGAATGCCTTGCCCCCGAACTCGTGCGTCTTTTTCCACACGGCGTCGTCAGAGAGTGCCCACGGCGTGCGGATGCCGATGAAGTAGTTGCGCTTGACGTCGGGAAGGATGTAGCCGATGTATGCCATGAGCCCTCCGATTAGGAACGGCATCACTATTCCCATGGGGACTTCGGTGCCCATGGCCGTAAGAAGAATGACCGCGTGCATCACGCCAAAGAACAGGACCATCGAGAACTTGAAGCCGAACCCGTGCTTTTTGTAGAAGTCGGACACGTTTTGTTTTTTGACTGCGAGTTTGGGTATCGCGAGGAACATAGCGTAGACGCCGAGCGCGATTATGGGCATCATGAAGATTGTTTCGCGCGAGCCGTAGCCGTCCACTTCTCCTTTGGCGTTCCAGTGCATCGGCACTTTGTCGGGCATGCCGGACAATAAGACAATTGCCGACACGAACATCAGCGCGATGAGCGCGAGTGTAATGTATTCTTTTTTGTCCACAAGCATCACCTTTTTAAGGACTATTGCTTAATTCGCTTTCCATATAAAATAAGTGGTGGAAAAATGCGAAAGAGACTAAGGGGGGCCATCAATCCATTGTTTAGTGGAATAGGAAGTAACGAGCCTGGCTTAGTCGTCAAGTTTTATGCGAATCGTGTTTTGAAAAAGTGTGTTAAAAAAGGGCGCTTGGACAAAGAGAGCTTTGACAAATTGAAGGCGCTTAACAACCTGCGGGTCAATCGTGTTGTTGCGAGGTACATTCGGTTGCTTAAGCCGAAGAGAGTGGTGATAAGCGATGGCTCTCCGGAAGACATTGAGCGGATTCGGCGGAAGGCAATAAAAAACGAAGAAGAGCTTCAGCTGGCGAGCAAGAAGCACACCGTCCACTACGATGGGCCTCAGGACCCGGCGCGTGCGGTACAGCAGACCGCGATAGTCGTGGAGAAGGGGATGAAGATTCCGTTCATAAGGACACGGGAGGAAGAAGATGCATTGGGGGAGGCGCACGATAGGCTGGACGGGATAATGAAGGGCAAGACTATGTACGTCCAGTTTCACTTGCTTGGCCCGGTGGGATGCAAGCACGCCATGCCCTGCATGCAAATCACTGACTCTGCGTATGTCCTACACAACGAAAACAAGTTGTACAACTCAGGGTACGAGGCGTTCAGGGGGAGGAGCAAGCCGTTCAACAAGCTTGTCCACAGCGCTGGAAGGCTGGTGAGGCTTGTCGACAAAATTAGCAAGGACATTTCCAAGCGCGGTATATACATCGACCTCGCCCGCAACACGGTCGTGAGCGTAAACACGCAGTACGGCGGTAACTCCATCGGCCTGAAAAAGCTGGCCATGCGGCTCGGCATATCCAAAGCGGACAGGGAGGGAGACTGGCTGATTGAGCACATGTTCTTGATGGCTTTGCCGGGAAAGAACGGCCGAAAGACTTATTTTGCGGGGGCGTTCCCGTCCGCGTGCGGCAAGACGTCCACTGCGATGGTTGAGAGTGGAAAAATAATTGGGGACGACATTGCAATACTTTGGCCGGGAAAAGACGGCAAGCTGCACGGAGCAAACACCGAGATAGGGGTGTTTGGGATTATTGAGGGCGTCAACAAAAAAGACGACCCCATCATGTGGAAAGCCATTCACGACAAAAACAACGAAGTAATCTTTTCCAATGTCCTGATGACGGAGGGCGGAAAACCGTATTGGCACAAAAGCGGGAAGCCGGTTCCACGCAAGGGGACAAACCTGTATGGCGAGTGGAACAGCACGAAAAAAGACAGGGACGGCAAGCTTATCCCGGCTTCACACAAAAACGCGAGGGTGACCGTTGGGCTGGAGGATTTGGACAACGTGGACTTGGAGGGGCTGCGGAACCCGGGTGGCGTGCCACTCGACGTGATTCTTTATGGGGGAAGAGACTACGAGGCCGCGGTGCCTGTGCAGGAGTCTTTTGGCTGGGAGCATGGGATGATGGCTTACGGGGCCGCGCTTGAGTCACAAGCCACAACCGCAACCCTCGGCCAGACAGGGATAAAGTTTGACCCGATGTCAATGATTGACTTCTTGCCCATTCCATTGGGGAGATACCTCAAGAACAACTTGAGAATCGGGAGAATCACGAAAAACCCGCCAAAGATATTTGGCGTCAACTATTTCCTTCAAGACCCCAAGGCCGCAGAAGATGCTCCGGAGGACAAGAAGTGGCTCAACTCAAAAAACGACAAGTTGGTGTGGCTGCGCTGGGCGGAGGCCCGCGTCCACGGGGAAGCCGGCGCAATAGTTGCACCGACCGGGCGGATACCAAAGTACGAAGACTTGAAGCGCTTGTTCAAGAAAGAGCTTGGCGTGGACTACAAAAAAGCGGACTACGAAAAGCAGTTCACGATTCGGGTCAACGAAACCCTCACAAAAATCCGGCGAGTCCGCAAAAAATACCGGGAAGAAGTGAAGGACACACCAAAAACCTTGTTCACAGTACTTGGCGAACAGGAAGAGCGGCTGGTCAAGGCCAGGAAAAAATACAAGGCGGACTATATCACGCCGAAAATGCTTGTCGCCAACAAGATCAAAGCCTAGCCGCTTCTTGCTTCAGTTCTTTTGCTTTTCTGGGGGACAGCTTGGCGCGTGCCTTGAGCTTGGCTTCGCTGAGCCCACGCAACTGCTTTATCGTTACAATGTTTGCCTTCAGCAAGTTCTCGCGGCTGCGCTCGTCAAGCGACTGGAGTATGGTCACGGGGTAAAGCTTTTGCCTGTCGATTAATTCTTCGAGGCTTCCCTTCACCGGGTAGTTCCAGCCGAGGAGCTTCAGGCCCCTGCATTGGGAGTAGTCAATCAAGTCGCCTGTGAACTTTGTGTTGGTGACGAGCCACGGCTCCGTGAACTTTTCCTGACCCTCCGTCAAGTCAAGGAATCGGGCGAACGTGTACAACCCGGTCTGCACGTGGCACCGCACGCCTTGGTGATTGTGGAACTTGCACTCGATCATGGCGCGCTCGCCGGACTTGGCGGCGTCGACGTCGACCTCGTGCTTGACGCAGCGACCGTGGAGAATTTGGCTGGTCGTGCACTGGTAGCCCAGTACGGTGAAGAGCGCGGCGGTGTATTGCTCGAACGCGTACCCCGCTGGGCCGAGCCGGAACATTGCCCGCTTCAGGTCGAACCTGGACGCAAGCGCGGGCCGCTCCTTGTTCAGCTGCTTGAACGTCATCGCAAAAATCTTTTTGGTGCTCATGCCTGGCTTGACGCGGGAAGCGATGTTTTTCACTATTTTGTCTGCGGTGTCTTCGCCCGCGCCCGCACGCATCAAGGCGTGGTGGACTTTTGACGGGTCGAATGCCTCGACCTCGCCCGACGCCTTGACAATCAAAACCTTGCGCATGAATAGCGCTACTGCGTGGTTGTAAAAAAGGGTTTCGGTCGCCTGACATGCGGGAAGGCGGGTCGCCGTTCACACAATCGTGACTTTTGTCATGGTCACGGCTTCGACCGGCCGGTCGCTTTCGCCTGTTTTTACTGCGCCAATGGCGTCAAGCACGTCTATTCCCTCGACGACCGCGCCGAACACGGCGTGGTGGTTGTCTAGCCACGGAGTCGGGGCAAGCGTGATAAAGAACTGTGAGCCGCCAGTGTTGGGCCCCGCGTTGGCCATGGACAAAATGCCTTTGGCGTCGTGCGTTAGTTCGGAGTGGAACTCGTCGTCAATGTTGTAGCCGGGCCCCCCGGTGCCGTCCCCCTTGGGGTCGCCACCCTGTATCATGAAGCCCTCGATGACGCGGTGGAACACGAGCCCGTTGTAGAACCCTTTTTCGATTAGGTCAATAAAGTTTTTCGTTGTCCGTGGCGCGCGCTGCTCGTAGAGCTCGATTTTCATCGTGCCCATGTTGGTTTCAATAACTGCAAATCTGTTTGGCATTTGTTCACCTTCTGGAATCCATTCGCTTGTACCTAAGTCATCAGGGCTGGGTGTTGCTGCTAGCCCATCTGGGGGAGTGATGCCGGTACTGGCATCACTCCCAGATTCTGTGTTCTGGACGCACTTTACGGTGGAACTTGTTACGGCTAGCTTTTCCGTGCCTTCGGGACATTGGGCGAGGTAAGTCGAGTTTTGTGTGCATGTTTCTCCGGTCCCGCAATTGAAGTACGTGACAGGCGCTTCTTCGACACATCCCGCGAGTAACACAAGCAACAGTATGACAGCAAGCCGCTTCATGGAGCCGTTAATACGAAGAAGTGGTTTAAAAGCATAAGGTTTTCTGGCCTATGGGGGGGCGCCAATTGGCGCCCCCCTAGTCCTTGCCGAGCGGAAGGCTTTTTTATATGAAGCGAATAATTCGTTGCATGGCAAAGAAAAAGGCTCGTAAACGGTCTTCGTCGAAGACAAAGACCAAGCCAGCTATGGTGCCCAGGGTGTGGGAGGCGATTCTGGTGTTTGTTGCGGTGGCTGTGTACGCGTGGTTCGTGGTGAACATGGTCTTGAACCCGTCGCTCTTGCTGGACCCCGTGTTCGCGCTTGTTGTTGGCGTGTGTGGCTTTTCCCTGCTGTTCATCGCGTGCTTTTACGCGTACAAACTGTGGGTGAAATAGGGGATGTCCACGTGCCCCAAGTGCGACAAAGAAGTCAGTGAAGGACAGCTGAAGCACTGCACGTGGTGTGGTGTGGTCACTGGATGCCTCAACTGCGAGACTTTCGGCGGCAAATACTGCTCCGAAGAATGCAAGCAAAAGGCTGGCGGGTAGGCGGCGAGAGAAGTCAGAGGCCCTGAAGCTTTTCGTACAGCGCGTCTTCGCAGTCGTTTAGGGTATCAAAGGTCTTTAGCCCAGGGTAGCCGTATGGGCCACAGAACTTTTTGGTGTTGCACGCGGTGGAGTCGTGGTCGAGCCACACGCGGGTCTCGCACGTGCCAGGCGGCAGCGGGGGCTCTATTTCGGGCGTGGTCGTGGGAATCGTGATGTCTTTTGGGCCTGCCACTGCTTCGGCGGGGCCTGCGTCTATCGCGGTGCATCCTGCGACGAGCACCAGTGCGGCGGCCAAAAGCAGCGCGGAATAGTTCATGGGGATGGCTACTCGCCACTGGTTTAAAAAACTGACCGCACCCAAACTATTTTAAGCGGGTTCTGTCAAATAAAGCCAGGGTTTTTACCATTAAGGCAGTACTAGTGCTGGAAGACGGAAGTGTCTGGGAAGGCAAGGGCTTTGGCGCACTCGCCACGGTTTCTGGAGAAGTTGTGTTCAACACGGGCATGGTCGGCTACACCGAGTCAATCACTGACCCATCCTACTACGGCCAAATCCTGTGCCAGACCTACCCCTTGATTGGCAACTACGGCGTGTCCAGCAAGGGCTTTGAGTCCGATGGCCCGAAAATCACGGGCCACGTCGTCAGTGAATTGTGCAACCAGCCGTCGCACTCCACGTCAGAAAAGACTTTGGACGCGTGGCTCAAGGAAAACAATGTCCCTGGCATCAGCGGCATCGACACCCGTGCCTTGACGAAGCGGCTTCGCGTGCACGGAGTCATGCGCGGGATAGTCCAGACGTTCGAGGGCCGTGTGGACGTGGAAGCGCTGAAGGAAGACGCGAAGTACATTCCCGACCCCAACACGCGGAACCTCGTGGCGGAAGTCACTGTGAAAGAGACAAAAGTGTACGGCGACGGGGACAAGACCGTTGTGTTAATCGATTGCGGCGCCAAGGAAAACATTGTGCATGCATTGGTGCGGCGCGGGGCCAAGGTCGTTCGGGTTCCGGCAAGCGCGACGCGCAAGGAAATAATGTCGCACAACCCCGGTGGCGTGATGGTCTCGAACGGGCCGGGCGACCCCAAGCAATGCAGGGACACCATCAACACGGTCAAGGGATTGATGGACGAGGAAGTGCCGCTGTTCGGGATTTGCCTCGGCAACCAAATACTTGCGTTGGCGTCGGGGGCTGACACTTACAAGCTTAAGTTCGGGCACCGCAGCCAAAACCAGCCGTGTTTGGAGGCGGGCACGAAGAGGGCGTTCATCACGACCCAGAACCATGGGTTTGCGGTTGACGTGGACTCGCTGCCAAAGGACTGGCGGATTTGGTTCACGAACGCCAACGACGGGACGAACGAGGGAAACATCCACCGCAGCAAGCCGTGGATGAGCGTGCAGTTCCACCCCGAGGCACGGCCCGGGCCGGTGGACACTGAGTTCTTGTTCGACAAGTTCCTGGAGGGAGTGAAATGAAAAAGGTTTTGCTCCTCGGCAGCGGCGCGCTGAAGATCGGTGAGGCCGGAGAGTTTGACTACTCGGGCAGCCAGGCAATTAAGGCCTTGAAGGAAGAGGACATTGAAGTCGTCCTCATCAACCCGAACATCGCGACGGTGCAGACGTCAAAAGGGCTGGCAGATCGGGTTTACTTTTTGCCGGTGACTCCGGAGTTCGTCGAGAAAGTGATTGAGAAGGAAAAGCCTGACTCGATTTTGCTGTCGTTCGGGGGACAGACCGCACTGAACTGCGGCGTGGATTTGTGGAAGAACGGCGTGCTGGAAAAGCACGGCGTGAAGGTCTTGGGCACTCCCGTGGAAGCGATTGAAAACACCGAGGACAGGGAATTGTTCAACCAGTTGCTGGCCGAGGTAGACTTGAAGACCGCGCGCGGGGTTGCGGTCAAAAATGTGGAGGACGGCGCCAAGGCGGCGAACGAGATTGGCTACCCGGTCATGACGCGGGTTGCGTACGCGCTCGGTGGAAAAGGGAGCGGGGTCGCGCGCGACGAAAAGGAGTTGCGGGAGAGCCTAAAGCAGGCGTTCACGTCCGCGCCGCAGATATTGATTGAGGAGTACTTGGGGGGATGGAAAGAGATTGAGTACGAGGTGGTGCGGGACTGTGAGGGCAACTGCATTACCGTGTGCAACATGGAGAACTTTGACCCCATGGGAATCCACACTGGGGAAAGCATTGTGGTCGCGCCGTCGCAGACACTGACGAACGACGAGTACCACATGCTTAGGGAAGTTTCGATAAGGGCCATCCAGCGGATAGGGATTGTCGGCGAGGGAAACATTCAGTTCGCGCTTAACCCGGAGAACGGGGATTACAGGATTATTGAGGTCAATGCCCGGTTGTCGCGGAGCTCTGCGCTGGCGAGCAAGGCGACCGGCTACCCGCTGGCGTTTGTCGCGGCGAAGCTGGGTTTGGGGTATACGCTGCCCGAGCTCACGAACTCCGTGACGCAGAGCACGGCGGCGTGCTTTGAGCCCGCGCTGGACTACATCGTGGTCAAGATGCCGCGGTGGGACTTGAAGAAGTTCAGGCGCGTGTCGACACGGATTGGCTCCGAGATGAAGTCCGTGGGCGAAGTGATGGCGATTGGCAGGACGTTTGAGGAAGCGCTGCAGAAGGCGGCGAGGATGCTTCACATCGGGATGTATGGTGTGGTGTGCAACGAGAATTATTCTTTCACCAGCCTGGAGGAGGAGCTGGAATACCCGTCTGACGAGAGGCTGTTCGGCGTGGCCGAGGCGATGCGGAAGGGCAGGTCAATCGAGGAAATCCACGGGCTCTCGAAGATCAACCGGTGGTTCCTTTACAAGATAAAGGGCATTGTGGACATGGAGGCGCAGCTGTCGAAGTACAAATTGGACGAGCTGACGCGGGCCGTGCTTCTTGATGCGAAGCAGAAAGGGTTTTCGGACAAGCAAATCGCAATCATTACCGGGACGGACGAGTTGGCGGCGAGGGAGCGGCGGCTTTTCCTTGGCGTGACGCCGGTGGTGAAGCAGATTGACACTTTGGCGGCGGAGTATCCCGCGAAGACCAATTACTTGTACGTGACGTACAGCGGGATCGAGGACGACGTCGAGTTCGGCGGCGAAAACAAGGTCATGGTCCTAGGATCCGGGCCGTACAGCATCGGGTCGTCGGTGGAGTTCGACTGGTGCTGTGTGAGCGCGGTCGAGACCTTGAAGCGCTTGGGCTACACGACGCTGATGGTAAACTATAACCCGGAGACCGTGTCGACTGATTACGATATTTGTGACAAGCTTTATTTTGACGAGCTCAGCTTCGAGCGCGTGATGGACATTTACGAAAAAGAAAGCCCGAAGGGCGTGTTGCTGTCGATGGGTGGGCAAATCCCCAACAATATTGCGCTGAAGTGCCACAAGGCAGGTGTAAAGGTCCTTGGCACTTCTCCCGAAGACATTGACCGCGCGGAGGACCGAAACAAGTTTTCGAAGCTTTTGGACACGCTTGGCGTGGACCAGCCACAGTGGAAGGAATTGAAGACCATGGGCGAGGCAAAGGGATTCGCCGACGCGGTTGGTTACCCCGTGCTGGTGAGGCCGTCGTATGTGTTGAGCGGCGCGGCGATGACCGTGGTGCTTGACGACGATGACCTGGAAAAGTACTTGGCCAAGGCGTCGACTGTTTCGCCGGACCACCCCGTGGTAATCAGCAAGTTCATTCTGAACGCCAAGGAAATCGAGATGGACGCGGTGGCGAACAAGGGCGAAGTGGTTACGTCCGCGATTGTGGAGCACATCGAGAACGCGGGCGTGCACTCGGGCGATGCCACGATGGTTATGCCCCCGCAGAAGACTTACATTGAGACCGTGCGGCGCATCAGGAAAACGGGCGAAAAGATTGCCAAGGCGCTGAGCATTACGGGGCCGTTTAACATTCAGTTCATCGCGAAGGACAACGACATCAAGGTGATTGAGTGCAACTTGCGCTCGTCGAGGTCGTTCCCGTTCGTGTCGAAGGTGTCTGGCGTGAACTTTGTGGAGCTCGCGACGAAGGCCATGGTCGGCCGGAACGTGAAGAGCACTAAGTCGACGCTTGACATGGACTACGTCGGGGTGAAGGCGCCGCAGTTTTCGTTCTCGCGGCTTAAGGGGGCTGACCCGGTGACTGGCGTGGAAATGGCGTCTACCGGTGAGGTGGGGTGCCTGGGGGACAATGTTTACGAGGCTTTCCTGAAGTCGATTCTGTCGACGGGGTACAAGCTGCCGAAGGAAAACGTGCTAATCAGCCTTGGGGGCGAGGAGAACAAGCACCGGTTCCTGAAGTATACGGCGAGGCTGAAGAAAATGGGGTTCAGCATCTTCGCGACCGAGCACACGAGCGAGTTCTTGAGCGAGCACGGGGTGGAGAACACGATGGTGTACAAGGCGCACGAGGACAAGGCGCCGAACACCATGGACTACATCAAGAACGGAAAGATTGAGCTGGTGGTGTCTATCCCGGACTCTAGGAAACAGAATGCTTTTGACAGCGCTTATTCACTAAGGAGGACCGCGGCAGACTTTTCCGTGCCCTTGGTGACGAACCTCCAGATTGCGAAGCTGTTCGTTACCGCGCTTGTGAGCAAAACCACTCTTGAGGTAAAGCCTTGGAGCGACTACAGCTAAAGCTTTTTCACTTTGAGCAGCAGCGAGTTCGTGACCACTGACACTGAGCTCAGGGCCATGGCTGCCCCCGCAAGCATTGGGTTCAGCATGCCCAGTGCCGCAACGGGTATGCCAATTGAATTATAGAAAAGCGCCCAGAACATGTTCTGCCTGATTTTCGACATCGTCATTCGGCTCAAGCGGATTGCTTTCGGCACGTCCAGCAAGTCGTCCTTCATCAGCACAATATTGCCGGTCTCCATCGCCACGTCGGTCCCGCTGCCCATCGCAATTCCGATGTCCGCCTGCGCAAGCGCAGGGGCGTCGTTGATTCCGTCGCCAACCATCGCGACCTTGCCTTTTGCCTGGAGCTTCTTGACGTAGCCCGCCTTTTCCCCGGGCAAGACACTGGCAAACACGTTTTTGATGCCTGCCTGCTTGGCGATTGCATTCGCCGTGCGCTCATTGTCCCCAGTAATCAAGTATACGTCCACCTTCATTGCCTGCAGCGCTTCCACAGCCCTTCTTGAAGTGGCTTTGATTGTGTCCGCGACCGCCACGGCGCCCAGCACGCTCTTGCCGCTCGCCAGAACCATCGCAGTCTTCCCCTCTCCCTCCAGGCGGCGCACGTCTGCACGCACAGGCGCGGTGTCAATACCATGCTTTTCCATGAGCTTTTCGTTCCCGAACAAGTACACGGCCTTGCCAAGCTTGGCGGAAACGCCGTGTCCGGGCACTGCCTCAAAATTAGTGGCCTTGCCCAAAACAATCTTCCGCTGCTTGGCCTCGTTGACTATTGCCTCGGCCAGCGGGTGCTCGGACAATTGCTCGATGCTCGCCGCGGCCTGAAGCACTTTCTTTTCGTCGCCCAGGACGTCAGTGACTGCCGGCACGCCTTCGGTAATTGTCCCTGTCTTGTCGAAAATAACGTATTTTATTTCGTGCGCGGTCTCAAGCGCGTCGCCGCCCTTGATGAGGATTCCGTTCTTCGCCCCTTTGCCGGTGCCGACCATAATGGCGGTGGGCGTGGCAAGGCCAAGCGCGCACGGGCACGCCACGACCAAAACAGCGACGGACGCCAGCAACGCAAAGGAGAAGGGCTTGCCCATCACGAAGAACCATGCGGAAAAGGTCAGCACCGCGATTGCAATAACTGCCGGCACGAAGTAGGACGACACGACGTCCGCAAAGCGCTGGATTGGTGCCTTGCGGGTCTGTGCGTCCTCGATTAATTGGATTATGTGGGCGAGTGTCGTGTCCGTGCCCACTTTTTCTGCGCGAAACCTGAAGCTGCCTACCTTGTTCATGGTCGCGCCGACCACCAAGTCGCCCACTCCCTTTTCGACGGGAATGCTTTCCCCGGTAATCATGCTTTCGTCGACTGCGGAGTGGCCCTCGACTATGGTGCCGCCGACCGGGACTTTTTCTCCGGGCCGCACGAGCACAATGTCGCCAACGACAACGTCGTCGACGGGAATGCGCATTTCCTTGCCCCCCCGCAAAACTGTCGCGATTTTCGGCGACAAGCCCATCAGGCGCTTGATTGCCTCGGACGTTTTTCCTTTGGCGATTTCTTCGAGCAGCTTGCCGAAGACGATGAACGTGATTAGGATTGCTGATGCCTCGAAGTATTGGCCCATCCCCGGCGAGAACAGGACCAGGTAAACGCTGTAAAAGTACGCGGCGGTCGTGCCCATTGCAATCAAGGAGTCCATGTTCGCGCTGCGGTTCTTCAGCGCAGCCCACGTGCCCTTGTAGAACTGCCAGCCCACGATGAACTGTACCGGGGTGGCAAGCGCCCACAAAATGTAGTCCTCGTACGGGACTTCTATCCCGAGCCACATGAACACCATGCCGATTATGAACGCCGGCACGGCAAACGCGAGGCTGAAGAAGAAGCGATGCTTCAGGCGCTTCAGCTCTGTTTCCCGGCGCTTCGTTTCCTTGTCGAGTGTTGGCGCGCCGGTGATGACTGACGCTGTGTAGCCTGCGCCGATAATGGTATCGAGAATGCTTTTTTCGGTGGCCTTGGCGGGGTCGAAAGAAACCGTGGCCTTGTTGGTCGCTAGGTTGACGACCGCGCTTTCCACGCCGCCGAGCTTCCCCAGCCGCTTTTCAACTAGGACTACGCAGCTCTGGCAGTGCATGCCGCCAACAGTAACGTCAAGCTTTTTCATTTTTTATCCACCGCATCCGCATCCACTGGGGGTGCCTCCACCGCACGTCGGGGAGCCGCAGCTTCCGCCACAGGAACCAGCCTTTGGCGTTGGGACAATAGCCACTATTTCTTCTGCGGCTTCGGGTTCCACCTCGTTGCCAATCAGCTCTATGTCGTCCTTGATTATAAACACTCCGGGGATCATGCCCATCCAGCAGCTCCAAGAAATGACTCCTTCTTTGTCTGGGGTGAACTCTATTGTTTGCTCGCCGCGGACTATGTCAAACTCCAGGCCGTACTTGGGGACTTGTATGGCGTTGTTGCAGCCGTTGATTTCTTTGCCGTCGATTATCCACTTGACTGGCACGCCTGCCTTAAGCACGAACTTGTCTGGCTTCCAGCCGTACCGGTTGACTTCCATCCGGATTACTTGGTAATCGCCCTCGAATTGTATGGGCGCCTCGGGCGCGTCGCCCTTTGATATTGACGCGGAGGTCACGAGTGAGTTGGTGTCGAAGCCCGTTCCGGTCAAGGCAAGCCCATTGTTTACCATCAAAAGCCCGAACACGATTACGAGCGCTCCCGACGCCTTCAGGATTTTGTGCGTCATTTTTGTGGACATGAAACTGGCGAACAGCCCGAACCCAAGCATAACCGGAAGCGTGCCGAGGCCGAACACGAACAAGAGCTTCGCACCCTCGACCATGCTGCCCGTTCCCGCGGCCATGATGTAAATCGCCTGCAGCGGGCCACACGCAATCATGAGGCCGTTCAGCAGCCCAATCACTAGGGGGCTGCTGTGCTGCTTTGTTTCCTTGCCCACGAATTTGCTGACAAAGCCAGGGGTGCTTAGCCGGATTCTTCGGAGGACGGGGATGGGGTAAAGCATGTTGACGCCGAACACGATTAGGAATAGGCCCGCGATAATGCCGGCGACGCCGCGCATCAGGGGGGTGAACGCGACTATCGAGCCCAAGAGCCCGAAGCCCGCGCCAATCACGGTGTACGACACTGTTTTTCCCAGGCCGTACATGAAGTGTGGCTTGTACGGCTTTTTGCCTTCGCGCGCGCTTTTGGCGGTGTAGCTGACGACGAATCCGCCGCACATGCCGACGCAGTGGATGCCCGTCAATAAGCCCACCAAAAACAAGAGGCCGAGGCCCATGTCGTGGCTTATTGCCGGCAGTTGTATTGTTTCTTCAATAGCGAGCACGAAGTACGCGACAAGCGCAAGACCGGTGGCGCCCGCTGCGGCGCCGAGCACTTTGGCGTCTAGGCCAGACACTTTGTCCGTGTCGGGTGCGGAGCATTCGTAACCTTTTGCCTCGATTGCGCTGAATATTTTTGTGGTGCTTGTGTGGCGCGGGTCGAAGGTGACGCTCACTTCTTCGGTCGCGTAGTCGGCAGAAGCTTTTTTCACTCCATTTATTTTCAGCGCGGCTTTGGTTATCAGTTTTTCACAGCTCGGGCAGTGCATGCCGCTTGCCTTGAATCGCTTTGTCTTCATGCCATCTACTCCAGGGTGTAGCCCTCTTGCTCAATGGCTGACTTGATTTGCTCCGGGGTTACTTTGCTTTCGTCGACGTCCACGGTGACAAAGCCTGATTCCCAGTCGGCTTCAACATCATTCACGCCCGGCAGCTCTTCCAGCGCGTCCGTGACGAGCATTTCGCAGCTGGAGCAATGCATTCCCTTGGTCCTGACTCTTAGTTCCATGGGCTAACTAGCCGTGAAACGCCTTATATAAGAACGAGTGAAACTAGTTACAGCACTAGTTTTGTAGTATGACGACGTTGGTCATGCCGCGGCGCTTTCTCTCGACGAGGCCCTTGCCCTCCAGCTTGTCGAGGATGCGGGTCATCTTTACTTTGGTCAGCCCCGTTTTTTCGACGAGCTCTGACTGGAAGATTGTGCCGCCTGCAGAAGTAACTGTGTCGAAAACTTTTTTCTCGTCGGGCAGCAGGCCCTTCGGAGCGCGCTTCTTTTTGGTGGCTGCTGTGCCGGAGTCGGAATAAATGAGATATCCCGCGACCACAATCACTAGGCCTATGAGCGCAATGCTGACATTGGTCTGGAACTGGATGCTTCCCCACATCGGACAGCTAGGGCCGTGGCTACAGGACTCATTGACGATGCTGGTGAGTGCAGAATTAAACGAATAAGTCATGAACCCCATCAGCACGACGATGCCGAGAAGGACGAGCCCGACTGACCTGTTCCTCATAGAGCTATCGTTAGACGGGAAGGAGTTTATAACAGTAACTAGGAGAGCTCTTGCTGTGCCTGCGTGGAATAGCTGTTGGCGATGGCCGCAAGGTCTTCCGACGTAACCCAATTAGCCTTGTTCGCCGTCTCGTACGTGGCGAGGCAGGCGTTGTAGGGCGCTAGGTTCGGGAGCCAGCACGCTTCGTACGCGGCGAGCCACTTCCCGATTTTAATTGAGGTGTCGGTGTAGCCCAGGCCAATGGCGCACCGCTGGGCCGAGCCGAAGTACGCTTTTGCGTACGGGAAGTTTTCCGCCTGGTTTTCGAGCCCCCGCTCGATGCCCCACTTGATGCACGCGTGGTGCTGCTGGGCGTGCCTGAAGCAGTCGGTCATCAAATAGATTTCCGCGGCGGTGAGTGAGTCGTATTCTTTTTCGCAGGAATACGCCCACGCGGTCGGGGCGGGCACAGCGGTCGGGATTACTGTGGGTGTGGGGGTTGGAAACGGGGTGGGCACCGGCACGTCAAAGGTTGGTGCTGGCGTGGGCGTTGGCCCGATGCCAATCAGGTGTAGGGGCGGCCCTGCGGATATTTCGACACATCCTGCTAAAAGCAGCAGTGCGAAGAGTAGGGCCAGCTTCATTTCATACCTCTGCTAGGATGACGACGTAGTTTTTCCCGTAGTGCTTTGCGCATGACGGGCACGTCGTGTAAAAGAAATACATTTTTTTGCTTGTCTTGCCTTTTTTGCCTACCCACGCCTGCATGGCCTTGACCCAGTTGCCCATGTTTTTGTACTCGCCCTCGAAGACCTTGGTGAGGAACGTGCCCGAGATTTTTGTCATGTTCGCGTTTGGGACTTCTTTGGTGACGTGGATGTAGACGTCACTGCCGAACAAAGAGTTTTCGTCCGAAAGCATGAGCGGCTTCGGGGGAACTGCCCCGGCGGCAGCAATCTTTTCGACGTTTCTCACCATTACCTGCCCGAAGTTTAGGGGGATATGCAGAAAGCTGATTACGTGGTCTTTGATGAATAGCTTGTTCTTGAACACTATCTCTTTTTCGTCCCACGGCTTGGGGTCGAAGCGCTGGCAGCATCCAGTCTCTGAGTCGTATAGCTTGTCCATGATTACCACGACTCGGTTCGGGTATAAAAACCTAGTCCACGACTATCCGCCTGAGCAGCGGCAGGCTGAGCACTCCGAACGGCAGCGAAAAGAAGATTGCCAGGGGGAGCAGGGCCTTGAGGGCCTTGCGGCCGACGGGGGTGCCGAGCCTTCGGTTGATGAGTGCCGCCAGTATCACCAGAACAACGGCTGTGGTGAGCAAAGTGGTGGGCAAAGCGCCCCTGATGCCAAGCACCCGGTAAATGGGGTAAGTGATGGCTGCCCCGAGGAGCGTGGTGCACACGACGTTTATCAGCGCCAGGATGTACACGCCGTTTTTCTTTGGCGTGACAGAGCGAATCCATTTGATTATCCAGGATTGCTTTGCCTTGGCCAATTTTTCCTTCATTAGCTTTTTGAACGGCACGACGCAACAAAACCAGCCAGAGTATTTATATCATTCCCAGGAAGTACTCGTGCATTCTTGTGTCGCTCGTCAGCTCGGGGTGGAAGGAAAGGGCCAATAAGTTGTCTTGGCGCGCGGCAACGATTTTGTTTTCGAACTCGCACAGCACTTCGACGCCGTCTTCGGCGTGCTCGATTACGGGCGCTCGGATAAATACCCCGGGAAAGCTTCCGATGGGCTTGACGTCAAGCGTTGCCTCGAACGACTCGCGCTGCCTGCCGAACGCGTTGCGGTTTACTGTGGTGTCCATGAGGCCAAGTAGCTCCTGGCCAGTTTTTTTGACTTGCTCGTTCCCTTGCTTGGCGAGGACAATCATTCCCGCGCACGTCCCCATCACGGGCATGCCGCTTTTCGCGCGCTTGATTATTTCGTCTCGGAGCCCGAACTGGGAAATGAGCCTGCTGATTGTGGTGCTTTCGCCGCCGGGAATAATAAGCGCATCCGCCGATTCAAGGGCTTCAGTGGTTTTGACCTCGACGCCTTTCGCGCCGGCGCTGCTAATCGCGTGTAAATGCTCTACTACCGCGCCTTGTACCGCCAATACCCCAACAGCCAACTCAATTACCCCGAGACTGCATCTTCTCCGAGTCCGGGATTTTGTTTGCCTCGATGCCTTTCATGGCCTCGCCCAGGTTTCTCGAGACTTTGGCGACTACCTCTGGCTTTTCGTAGTTCATGGTCGCTTCCACGATTGCCTTCGCGCGCTGTTCGGGGTTGTCCGCCTTGAAGATTCCAGAGCCAACAAAAATGCCATCAGCGCCGAGCAGCATCATGAGTGCCGCGTCCGATGGAGTGGCGATTCCGCCGGCGGCAAAGTTGACGACCGGCAGGCGCTGGAGCCCCGCGACTTCTTCGACGAGCTCGACGGGCACACGGTATTCCTCTGCCTTTTGCTTGAGGAATTCCTTGTCCTTGTTTTTCAGCTCGGCGATTTGCTTGTTCATTAGCTTCATGTGCCTGACCGCTTCCGCGACATCGCCGGTTCCCGGCTCGCCTTTGGTGCGGATCATTGCGGCTCCTTCGTTGATTCGCCTCAGTGCTTCGCCAAGGTTTCGTGCGCCGCATACGAATGGAATGGTGAACTTTTCTTTGTCGATGTGCTCGTCGTCGACCGGTGAGAGGACTTCGCTTTCGTCAATCATGTCGACGCCAAGCGTTTGCAGCACTTGGGCCTCGGCGAGGTGGCCGATTCGGGCCTTGGCCATGACCGGGATTGTGACTGCGT
The DNA here is from genome assembly GCA_042584585.1 of archaeon. Classification (GTDB taxonomy): domain Archaea; phylum B1Sed10-29; class B1Sed10-29; order WALL01; family WALL01; genus WALL01. The sequence goes on from JBHOSQ010000007.1 coordinate 24,584, forward strand.
TGACTATTTGCTCGACTATTGCGGGGTCCGCCATTCTTGCGACTCCGCCGCTGGCACGTATGTCCGCGGGGACACGCTCGAGGGCCATCACCGCGACTGCGCCTGCTTCTTCAGCGATTTTGGCTTGCTCGGCGTTGGTGACGTCCATCACAACACCACGCTTAACCATTTTTGCAAATCCGCGCTTTAGGTTAGTTGTTCCTTGCTCGGCTTCCATAATATTCACCTTCGCGTGAAGGGGAGTTGTGTGCCTACTGGCATATAAAACCTTTCCAGAAGCTGAATGAAAAAACTAAAAAAAAGTAAGAGAGGGAGGGATACTGCCCCCCCGGGTTTAAGCCTTAGTCGTCACGTTTTGGCTTGTGCTTTGCGTAGCAGTCCCTGCAATAAACTGGCCTGCCTTCGGTTGGCTTGAAGGGCACGTCACAGTCTTTGCCGCAATCGGCACAAACTGCTTTGTACGTCTGTCGTGGGGCGCCGTAACCGCCGCCGCCACCGCCGCCTCTTCCGCCGCCGTAGCCACCGCCACCGCCGCCTCTTCCGCCGCCGTAGCCACCGCCACCGCCGCCTCTGTGGCCGCCGGAGCCGCCACCGCCTCTGTGGCCGCCGGAGCCGCCACCTCTGTCATTATACATCTATATTCGCCTCTTAATTAAACCGGCCAAAGCCGGATAAGGAGTTATTGCAGCAGACGGGGTATAAAAGGGTGGGTGCTTGGCAATGCCCCCCAGTATTCGCGGGCCTGAAGTGCTTTCTGGGGTTATATCAAACAGGTTATGCACGGGATTGCGCCTTGCTCGTTGAGCAGGAGGAGCAGCCCGATTATCGCCAGCGCGACTATTACCCACATGAAGATTGCTGCGCCTTCGGGGATGTCGTTTGCCATGCTGTCGCTAACGCGTTAATAAAATAAAAGGGGGTGTGGTAGCGCTTGCGCTACAAGTCCCTGAAGAAATAGCCTAAGAAAGAGTTTAAACTTTCTTTACTTTTACTGCACGGGGCCCCTTGGGGCTGTCTTCGGCTTCGAATTCAACCGCGTCGCCTTCGTTCAATGTCGTGCCTTCTTCAAGGTCGTTCATGTGAACGAAAATGTCGTTGCCGTCTTCTTTTTCAATAAAGCCAAAGCCTTTCGTGGTGTTAAACCATTTTACTGTACCTTTCATGTAAATTCCTCTAAGAGGGTATATGGGCTATTAGAGAACTACTAGGGTATATAAAGGCATTAGATAAAAGGGGCGGATGAAAGGGAAAAGGAGTGGATATAGCCCTAGCTCAGGCCAAAGAAGAGGAGTATGGCCGAGATAACCAAGAAAGCGATGCCTGTAGCCCAGTTGGTTTTGCCCCAGTATTTTTTCTGGAATATGCTGTAGGCAGACAGGTGTTTGACCGGCGGGAAGATTTTTTCCAAGCGTGCTATTGTCCTGAGCTGCCACTCCAGCACTTGCTTTGGAAAAACGAGCACTAACGCGCCCGCCACGAAAAAGATGCCTGCCCTAATCAGCATGGGGATGTCCATAGCTAGGGCTTAATCAACTGTTTAATAAAAAGAGTGCGGGGGAAGGGATTTGAACCCCAGTAGGCACTAAGCCAATGGATATCCCGGGAAAAGAGACGGGCATTTGTCTCCAAGACCCCTTGAGTCCATCCCGTTTGACCAGACTCCGGCACCCCCGCACGTAAATGTTAATCGAATAATGCGATGCCAGTCGCGACGCTTTCTTCCTCGCTTTTGACTGCCTTCGAGACGTTGTCGAACTCGTTGCTTTCTACCCGGGACACTCCCTCAATCAATACCTCGGCCTCGTGCTCGTCAAAGAACTCGTCAGGCGCGTCCACGTACAAAAAGTACTGGTCGATGTCGAACCCCAAGCCCCTTGCGGAACGCATTGTGTATCCGTTCCTGGCCCAGTGGTCCGCAGCCGTTGCCTGGCGAATCGCGCTGACTTTAGCCGAGTCCACCTTGTATATCTTAATTGTCATGGGAATCCCTGACTATTATTCAGAAAGGTGTATATAAAGCCTTCACGGCTCTTTGAAGAACCCAGCGGCCTTCAGGAAACGCGGAGTCCGCATCAATGGCTTCAAAAACTTCGTGAACTTCTCGCCCCGGGCCGCAATCCTCTCGGTCTCGACACCGCCGTGGAGAATGTCCTGCACCAAATGGAAGTACCGCTCCATTTTCCCGAACGCCGCGACGATTTCGATCAAGCGGAACGCCAAGTAAAACGGGAACACCGCCAAGATGTCGAGCCAATACTTCTTGACGAAAGGCCTTGGCTTCGGGAGGCGGTGGTACTTGAACGCAAGGTCAACCACGAACAGCGCGATGACGAGCATGTCCGCGATCTCGATGTAAAGCGAGTACGGCTTTACCTCGTCGTGGAAAAATATTTCGGCGATAATGATTATCAAGAGCAGCACGAGTGCCGGGGGAATCGCCTGGTCGACCAATTTCTCCATTTTTTTCCGTGACATCATAGGTACGCAGCCACCACCCAAAATAACATGACAAACCATAAAAACCCAAGGTTTCGCACCGTCGAAAACACGCCCATAATCATGGCGCCGAGGTAAAGGGGCAAGAAAATGAACGGGACGGTGGCGAGCCAAAACACGCCCTGCACCACTCCGTCCTGCATCGACGCCTTGCGCGAATAAAACGAAGAGAGGTTGTGCATGGCGTTCGACGCGTCCTTGGAAGAAGGAAAGCAGTGCGCCGCGATTGACAGCGCCAAGTAATACAACACAAGGATTTGGAACCAGTCCTGCCACGCCGAGCGGTAAGTTAGGCCCACCGCGCCGGTCTTGGCAAGGAAAAGGAAGGCGATTGTCGCGAGCGTGCCGAACAGGAACGGCGCCGACGAAATCAAGTAGCCGCGGATGCCGGGGACTTGCTCGTGCGTGATCGCGGCCTGCTTTTCGCCCCAAAACTTTCCGCCCGTGACGCGCGAGCCCATCAAAATGCTCATCACGAAGTGGCTTAACTCGTGGAACACGACGCCGGGAAACAGCACGATGTTCCAGTTCAAGGACTCCTTCACGATGTACGTGACGCGCGTGGGCATTAAAGAGAAAAAAGAAAACCAGCTATAAAAGGTCTACCCTGCCGAGCACCCTGAGCCCGCCGGGCTTCGCGTTGTGCGCGATTATCCCGGTGCCGTCAAGCGCCCACTCTTTTTCGGAAGTGATTTTGTTCCCGTCCAGGTGCACGCCACCCCACTGCAAGCCAAGGCAAAGGTGCAAGTCGTGCGGCAGTTCTTTCGCAAATGGCGACAGCGTTACTTTGGCCTCGAATTCCTTGGCAGATGGGATTGGCTCGGCGGACAACAAAGTGCCGCGCGGCACGTCCTCCACGGACACGCCTTTCATCGACAGGCCAACGCGGTCATTGGGCTCCGCGGTCTTGAAGTTCTTGTCCTGCTTTTGTATTGATTTCACGGTTGCTTCTTTGCCGGACGGGTAAGCCGTTAATTTATCGTACACGTTAAGGCTTCCGCTTTGAACCAAACCAAGCACAACGGTGCCAACGCTTTTCACGTCGAACGAGGCGTCCACAATGACTTTGGTCGGGCCGTCGGGGGGAGAAATGGGAAAGTTTTTGATTTCTTCGCGGATTGACACTTCGTCGTCCGGGACTCGTGCCCATTGCGACAACGAAGTTGTTTTTGTGATTGCGTCGAGCGTGCCCAGGTCAGCGTCCTCGGACACTGCAAAGAAGCCGGGCTTGCCGAGCAAGTCGAGGAGGACAATTGTCTCACCCAGGGTAGAGCCCTGGAGCGCGGGGGTGTAGTGCACGACCGCGGCATTGGACATCATCGCGGGCATTATGAGTGAATGGATTTTTTCGGGGTACATCGAGGGCGCGGCAAACGAGAAAACGCCTTCGCTGCTGGAGTGGCTCGCGAGCAATACGTCGGTCTCGGAAGACTTTTTCCCCAGCGGAACCCACGGGCCGTAGAAAGCGATGTTGAGGTTCATCCCATGCACTCCGGCCACGGCTTGTTTTTGACTGCCCCGCGGAACTGGTAGAGCACGCAGCGGTCCAGCTTTCCGCCCATTTTTCTCTTCAGCTTTTCGTAGAGCTTTTCGGGATTGGTTTTCTTTAGCTGCGCGGGAGTGCGGATGCCCATTGAGTAAAGCCTTTCCGCGGTAACCGGGCCGATGTTGATGGCCGTCTGCAAGGCCTTAAGGGATTCTTTTTTCGTCACGCGCCGGCCACCCATTTTATCGCGAGCATGAACGCGAGCCCGGCGAGGAACAAGGCAAAGTGCTTCACGGCCTTCTGGTCGTCTTTTTCCTTGTGCAGCTCTGGGACCAGGTCAGAGGTCGCGATGTAGATGAACCCACCCGCGGCGAAAGGGAGTAGGGGCGCGGGGTCGAACGACGCGGCGAGGAAGAACCCCACGAGGCCACCGACGACGCACGCGAGCTGCGACAGGAAGTTGTAGAGCAGCGCCTTGTTTTTGTCCATTCCGCCGTAGACGAGGATGCCGAAGTCTCCTAGTTCCTGAGGGATTTCGTGCGCGATAATCATGAGTGTGGTTATCAGCCCGAAGGGGATTGACACGAGGAAGCTTGCGGCAATCACGAGGCCGTCGATGAAGTTGTGGATTCCGTCGCCGAACAGTATCAGGTACGAGACGGGGTGGACTTTGCAGCCGTGCTCGTGGCAGTGGTGCCAGTGCAGGTAGCGCTCCATGATGAAGAACACGCAGAAGCCCGCGATGACGAGGAGGAAGGCCGTGTCGACGGCAATGGCGTCGAGCGATTCAGCAATCAAGTGGAAGAACGCGCCGCCGAGGAGCGCGCCGGCCGAGAACGCGACTAGGAACATAAGGAGTTTTTTGAGTGTTTTTGGCTTTAGGCCGAGCGTGAACGCGCCGGCGAACGCGACTAGGCCGTTCACGAGCGTGGCGAGCAATATCCAGTATAAAACTTCCATGGGTGTTGTTAGCCAGTGGGGCTATATATTTGCATCAGGCACCTAGCATTTCCCCTCAATCCGAATGGCTTTCCCGTTCACCATGGCGTCCGCGACTTTTTCGCGCGCGGAGCCGATGATACGGTTGAAAGTGGGCTGAGAGACGCCCATTTTGGATGCGCACTCCGACTGCGGGAGCCCTTTTGCGTCCGCGAGGCGCAGCGCCTCGAATTCCTCGAGCTCCAGCGCCACTTCTTCCAGCGAAATGAGGGGGACCCCGCGCGGCTTGAAATACACCGCGCCGGGCTCCCCGTGAATCATCCTGTGCTTCCTCGGCCTTGACATTTACTTCAGCTCCTTGAGGCGCGCGTCGATGGCTGCCTTCTGCTTCTCGAGCATTTCGGCCTCTTCTTCATTGGACAGGGTGGCTGCCGGCCAGCACAGCGGGCCGAACTGCCTGCGTGCGCAGCGGCCACGACCGCGGCCGGTAATTTGTCCCCTGCCGAAGGGGCCAGTTCCGTCTTCGTATGGCATTTTTACATCACCTCCATTTAAATTATTATCCATTACTAGTTATGGATTATTATTCATTCACCCCTATATAAGACTTTCGGATTATTATTCATAAAAGCCTTTAAAATTCCACGAAACTGCCGTTTGTCTGGTGCTTATAAATATAGTTGTGCAGTAATTATTGGCATGGTGGGGAAGAAGCCCAAGGCAAAGCCAAAGGCAGTTGAGATTCCGGAAGTGGCGCCCATGGGCAAGGCACCTGTGGACCACGTGCTTGCGAAGGCGTTCATGGAAGTAAATGCCCAGCTGGACTTGGCGCTACCAAACGTGCACCGGAGGGTCTTGCTTAACATCAAGAGTCCCAAGACGGCGGGCGACACAGAGCTTAGGGGGATTGGCTACGTAGATGTTCCGAAGATTTCCAAGAACATTTTGACGCAGAAGGGGGGGAAGGACATATTGACCCAAAGCGTTGAGGCCGATGGCTTGTTGACGGCGTCGCCGACCTTGAGGAAAAGGATTTATGCGGCGCAGAGGCTTGAGCCGAAAGACGTGGAAGAAATCATGAAGCAGGTCAACGTGGCGGTTATGCGGCAGCACAAGGAGGCCGGGCTGGACGACAGGGTGCTGAACGGGGAGTGGACCGACCATTACATTCGCATGGACTTGAGCGAGTCCAACATCATTGGGTTTGTGCACGCGCTGCACGCGGGTGGCCTCAACGACAACAAGGGAATCGACGCGGGACAGCAAACGATTCTGTTCGACAACATTAACTCGCCTGGCGGTGGATTGATTACGCCGGAGGACGTGCTGCTCGAGAACGAAATGCTCAAGGAGTTCGTGAACGGCCACGTGGAGCAGGGGAGCTACAAAATTGTTTCCGAGGACCGGCTGCAGCAAGTGTTCGGCGGGCTGATGAAATTGGCCAAGAAGAAGCGCAAGGGAGGGTGCGCGGACTTCGACGCATTGCTTTACATCGCGAAGCTTGGGGGGAAGGACGAGTTCGCGGAAAAGTTTGCGGAAAAGCACGGCGTCGGAAAAGAAAAGGTGTTGAAGGTGCTTGCGGGGCTGCCTGACTTTGAGGCCACGCACGCGTTTGTTTCGCTGCCGGCTGAGGAAAGGCTTGGCGGCAAAATAATCGACTCCAAAATCCAGCAGCACGCGACGCGTGAGACGCTCAAGGAGTATGGCATGAGGCACCTGATTGACAAGATGTCGCTTCACTTGTATGATTTGCCGAGCTACAGGGGCGTCCACTCGAGGCACTTCGAGGTGATGCTTAGCCCCACGGACCATTCCACGGACGATGTGGCGGACGCAAAGATACAGATTCTCACGAAGGGGAAGCGGGGGTTGAGGGACGTTAAGCGCCTGGAGAAGGACGCGGAAAGGGCAGGCAAGCGGGTGAAGAAGCAGCCGTTGACTGCGGACGAGTCTTTTGAGTTGCACAGGTTTGTGCGGCTTGCGGAGGCGTATCCCCGGGTCTTGAACAAGGCGAGGGAAAAGATTGACGTGAAGGTGCTGCCGCAGTACATGGACGAGCTCATGGAGGCGCATGAGTTCGCGAAGGCCGAGCTGGGCGACGAGGGCATGAAGGACACTCGGTACAGGACTGCGGTGAAGCTCGCGAACGGCATTGTCAAGGACATTTTGAATTGGGCGAACGTAAGGGTTTCGCCGGGAAAGGCTCCGAACGGATTGGTGCCGAAGCGGGAATAAAGGGCTACGATTTATTAAGCGAGCTTACCCTAATTGTTTTATGGCCGACCTAAACAAAATCAAGGCTGAAATCTCTGTTATTCGGGATGCGTGGGAGGCTTACAAGACCAAGCCATCCACCAAAGCCGCCAAAGACGCGGTGGATTTGGCCATGCAAACACACAAAAATCTCAAGAAAATATTGGACTACAGCTCAAAGGACCTTGATTACGACGAGGGGCACTTGATACATAAGGCCAAAAACTCTGCCCAGTATTTGGCGTACGGGCTCAGCATCTTTGTGGACGGGATTGGCAATGAAGAAGACTACGAGCTTATCGACAATCACTTTGGCTTTATCGACAGCATGTTCGAGCGTATGGGGGAAGAATTCAATCCCGTGGAAAACGACTTGCACGAATTGATTAAGGGTGTAGTGGCCGACAAGAACGACAACATAAAGATAACACTTAATCTGGACGAGCTGCCGCAGAAGGCACAATTTGACCGAAAGATGATTACGGACGCGGTTGAAGAGTTAGTGGACAACGCGATGAAGAACCTAAAGGAAAGCAAGACAAAAAATCCTGAGATAACTATTGGCTGCTGGGAGAAAGGGGGCTACGTCAGCGTGCAAATTCAGGACAACGGAACCGGGCTTCCCGAGGAGATCAAGGACAAGCTCTTCAAAGAAAAAGTCACTGGAAGGAAAGAGGCTGGCGGCACTGGGGTTGGCCTGGGTTTGGTAAAGAAAGCAATTGAGATGCATCACCATGTTGGGACGGACGTACTGAAGGACGGGCACTTGTCAATCAAAAACGCTGGAGAACATTTTGAGGGAATGCCGGGGACTATTGCTCACTTCCGGATACCCAAAAAGTACACTCACGTTAAACCCAAGGGCGCTAAGCCCTGAAACACTTATATACTCCTTTTGAATAGCCATTTGTATGGGTAAAGGGGTTGCGGGAATCCTTGCGGTAGTATTGCTTATAGCCATTATTTTTCTCGCGTCAGTGACATTGTTCTACTGGCTCGCCGGCCAAATCACTACCCAGCCAGTCTCAAACACGCCAATGCCCATTGTGGGAAACGTGCTGTCCGCCAGCGCGGGATACATCGAGGTCGCGATAGCCAACCTGGGCAGCCAGCCCCTGCCACAAGGAAACAGCTTCGTAGTCGCCGAAAACATGGCCGAGACCGTGATAACACAAAAAATCAAGCCCGGCGAACAAAGAGTGTTTTGGTTCTGGGGCAGGTACGACAAAAACGATGGGTACATGGGGTTCGACGACCGAGCCACTATTTACGACCCCGAGGCCGGGACCTCCGCGCCCACGCTCGGGATTCCAGCCGTCGAGACAAGAGAAGTCACTGCGTACGAAGTGTTTTCGACCGAGGGGTTCGAGCCCAGCATGAGCGTCACCGAAGACAACAGCGGCGTGCTGTGGCTCGTGTTCACTTCCAACGAGTCCATCGGCAGCCACGACATCTGGATAATGAACTCGACTGACAACGGCGGGAACTGGAACAATCCATACGCAATCGCGGTACAGGGAGTCATGGAACAGGAGGACTCGCCGCAAATCGCTTACAACGGGACTTACTACGTGCTTTACAGGTCGTGGTACGGCGACAACAACATGACCCTCACTTATTCCACCAGCGCGGAAGAAGGAACGTGGTCCACACCAGAAAAGTCAAACATTCCCGTGACGGATGTCGACCCCAACGAATACGGGTACAGCCCCACGAACAAGCGGGGCTTCGCGTTCATACTTGACGACAACAACTTGTTCTGGGCCTCATACATCGATGGCACGGACGTTGTGGTGCGAAACTCGACAGACGCATTGGGCTGGAACACGGAAATCGTGGTAAACGACTCGGCAAGCCCCGGAAAAGTCTCAATGATGCAGGACCGCAACGGAAAGTATTGGGTAGCATACGTCGGCGCGGACAACACCACGATTGAAGTCGCTTCCTCTGATGACGCAAATACGTGGGGCCAGCCCGCGGTGGTCAGCGACGAGGACTACAGCCACGCGTGCACGGGCCCGGCACTGATGCAGGACAACCACGACAGCTACTTCCTGTTCGCGGACAACAGTGGCTGCACCGAAATATTCGTCAAGGCGTCGAGGGACGGCGTGCTGTGGAGCCGCGCGTCGTGGCTCCCGAACGCGACGATGAGCGACAGGCACCCGTCTGTGATGCAGGCGTCCGACGAGAGCTATTTGATGGCGTTCGCCGACGCGGACAGCATTCACGTAAGAACAAGCAGCGACCCAATGATTTGGGTTGAGCGCTAGACGCCGAGCAGGAAAGAAAGGGTTGAGTAAGCGACTATTCCAAACAACAGCCCCAGCGAAGCGAACTGCATTCCGCCATGCTTTTTGGCGAGGGGAATGAGCTCGTCAAGTGCCACGAACACCATTGCGCCCGCGGCGAAGGCAAGCATCAATGGGTTCAGCCCGGGGATTGCAGCGAAGAACGCGAGGCCCAACAGGGCCCCCGCGGGCTCGGCGAGTGCGGAGAGCGCGGCAAGCTTGAAGAGCTCTTTTTTCTTGTGTGCTATGATGAGTGGCACCCCCAAGGCGAATTCCTCGGGAATGTTGTGCAGTGCTATTCCAATGGCGATTGCGATTCCTGCCGCCGGGTTCACCATGAACGCAACGGCCATGGCGAATCCCTCCGGGAAATCATGTATAATCAAGCCGAGGGCGACCATGTAACTGGTCTTGAGGCACTCGTCTTCCTTGCACGACTCCTTGATGAAGTGCATGTGGGGGTACAGGAAGTCGAAGGACCACACGATGAGGAACCCAATCGAGAAAACGGACAGGGTCAAGAGCTCGTGGACCTGTGCGTTCACCATGGGCATGATTTCAAAGAAGCTGATTGCCATCATCACGCCGCTGGAGAACCCAATGCCAATGGCCGCGAGCCTCTTTAGGTTTGTAAACACTTTGGCGAGCCACACGCCAATGAACGTGGTCAAGCCGGACAAAAACGCGATTATTAGGACTTCGAGCATCATGCTACTCTTCCCATTTCAACTTGTGCTTGTGCTTTCCAACGATGCTGAACGCCTCGTCCATTTGGGAGGTCTGGTCGCCCTTGATTTTCTTGTGGACTTTTTTGAGTGCTTGGGCGGGCAGCTTTGTCAAGGGCTTTTCCTCTGGCTTGGACCCTTCCTCTTTCTCTTCGTCTTTTTTCTTTTTCTTTTTCTTGCCGCCGGCAAAGAGGCGCCGCATCATGAACAAGCCGCGCATAGCCATGTGATCACAACCGCGCCGACAATTCTTTGATCATGTCCTTGGTCATCGAGGTGATGTCGTAGTCCGGCTTCCAGCCCCACTCTTCACGAGCGGCAGAGTCGTCGATGGACTTTGGCCACGACTCGGCGATTGCCTGGCGGAAGTCCGGCTCGTACGTTACCTTGAACTCAGGCAATTCCTTCTGGATTTCCGCGGCGAGTTCCGCGGGCGAGAAGCTCATGGCCGCGAGGTTGAAGTCCGCGTGGTGACTCAAGGCGTTTATGTCAGCGTCCGCCAAGTCGATGATTGCCTTGAGCGCGTCGGGCATGTACATCATGGGGAGCGTCGCGTCTTCCTTGAGGAAGCACTTGTAGGGCTCGCCCTTCACGGCGTGGTAAAAAATGTCGACCGCGTAGTCAGTCGTGCCGCCGCCGGGCTCCGTCCCGCTGCTGATGATACCGGGGTAGCGCACGCTTCGTGAGTCGACGCCGAACTTTTGGAAGTAGTAGTTGCCCATCAATTCACCATGAACCTTGGAAATGCCGTACATGGTGGTTGGCTTCAAAACGGTCTCGTTGGGAGTGTTGTCCCTCGGTGTCTCCGGGCCGAACACGGCGATGGAGCTGGGGTACATTATTCTCTCCAATTGTTTTTCGCGGGCGATTTCGAGAATGTTGTAAAGGCTTTGGTTGTTCACGAAGTACGCGAGTTGCGGCTTTTGTTCGCCGACTGCCGAGAGGAGGGAGGCAAGGTGATAAATCGTGTCGATTCCGTGCTCGTCGACAACGGCCTCGATTTGTTCTTTGTTGGTGGTGTCGATTGTGACGAACGGTCCCGCGTTCTTCAATTCTTCGGTTGGCGCTTTGCGGTGGCCGGCGGCCACAACGTTGTCGTTGCCGTATTTTTCCCTCAAGCGGGGGACTAGTTCGGACCCGATTTGCCCAACTGCTCCAGTAACCAGTATTTTTTTCATGGGAAACACCCTGCGACTATTGATGCCGACGTTATTTAAAGCTTTTTCCGCAATCTTTTTTGCACTTTTTCGCCTGTTAGTTCACGGAGCGCGTCCGCGGCAATCCACCGCGCGGAACGAGAGTCTATTTTCTTTATGTCTTTGGCCGCGCGAATCGCTTTTTTGTTGAGCGCGAGGTTTCTTTTGCCGATTTGGCGGAGCGCCCAGTTGACCGCTTTTTTTACGTAGTTTCTTTCGTCCGTGGAGTAGCGCTTGATGATTGGAAAGAATTGCTCGAGCTTTTTGTCGCTGGCTGCCTTGTCGTGGACTGCGAGTGCCGCCATCATCGCGAAGCCCGCCCGGCGCACGAACTCTTCGTCGCGCCTCGCCCACTCACGGGCTTTTTTGTAGGCGAACGGGGTCTTGTCGAACAAGTAGCCGCAGCAGACGTCACAAATGTCCCACGAATCGAAGCCCTTGACCCAGCGCTCCATCTGGGCCTCAGTGACTTTGGCTGGGTCCTCGATGTGGCACGCGAGAATGCGTGCCTCGCGGTTCTTGGTCTTCCAAAGCCCGGCGGCGAGCTTTCGGTCCGTGCCTAGTTCCTTGGCCATGCGCTTGATTTCGTAGACACTAACGCAGAATGCTTTGTCGACGTTAATTCCGTAGCGCGCCATTCCCTCGCGGCACTTCTTGTCGCCGCTCTTGGACTTCAGCTGCTTGAGGACCTGCGCAGCAGTGGGCATGGGGCTCTAGAACCTCATAAGCATGAAGCCAACCACTATGATGGCGTAGTTCCACCACGGGAGCTGCGGGAGCAATCCCATTGTCGACAGCGCGAGGAGTATGCCAATGATGAACAATAGTCTGCCGAATCCCCCGCCTTCTTCGCGGAGTACTGTGTGCTCTTTCCACCAGGGCTCACAGCACTTGCCCTTGAAGTCCTTGCCCTTGAACTCTTTCTCGATTTTTCGGCCGATTGACTCGCCGATTTCGTCCCAAGTCTGTTCTTTTTTCTTTTTGGTAACCATATTACTCACTTCGTTTTCGACATCTTGCGGAGCATGCCCTTGATTTCTTCGAGGTCTGTCTGCATGTCCGCGATTTCGTGCTCTGCCTTCTTGTTGATTAAGTGGTCGCGCTCTTCTTTCTTGCGGTCGCGTGCCGCGGAGCGGTTCTGGCTCATGAGGATTACCGGCGCTTGGATGGCCGCGAGGCAGGAAAGGGTTAGGTTAAGCAGGATGAATGGGTACGGGTCGAACGCGTCGCCGACGCTGGCGAGCCAAATGTTCAAGCCGAGCCAAACCACTAAATAGAAAAAGAAGAGCATGATGAAGCTCCAGCTGCCACCGACTTCCGCGACGAGGTCCGCGACTTTTTCGCCTTTCGTGCGCTTGTGAAGTGAGTGGTACTCCGTGACGTAGACTTTTTTGTGTGACGCGTCGACCTCAATCTTGGTTTTTGCCGTTGGGTCGTGGGGGGTGACGTCCATCACTTTTGTCTTCACGGGAGGCTGGGGGCTTGCCATGAGCTAAAGACGGCTGCACAGAATAAAAAGATTCCGGCGGAATCAAATCAGCGGAGGCATCTCGAACGCCTTGCACTCGTACGAGGAAAGGACTGCTTCCCACTCTTCGATGGGCATGTCCCGCTTGTTGATTTCCTGTATCGTGCTGATTACCACGAGGCGGTCGCCACACGTGTCGGCAGCGTGGCAGCTGATGGCTGGCTCGTCGTTGGACAGGATATACCCCTTGCAGAACACCCCGAAGCCCATGTACTCGTGTGGCTCTGACGGGATGCAAGCGTCCTCTGCCTGCAGGCAGTCAACGACTATCACGTTGATGAAGGTTTCGGCTGGGTCGTCGGTGATTTCTTCGTCGAATACATAACGGTTAAGGGCGTAGCTTTGGCCATCTTCCTCGTTCATCCTGAAAAAGTTGTTCGCGTCGGTCATTGGCATTCCCTCAAACGCGGGGAATTCGACGCGCACGTAATCGTCTTCGTATAGCTCGGTTGGGTAAGGGGTTGCCACCGGGGTGGCAGTTGGAGCAGGAGTTGCCGTGGGGGCTAAAGTGGGATATGGAGTAGGCACTGGGGTTGGAGTGGGTGTACTGGACTGCATACTCACGGCGTACCAACCAATCAGCACGATAGCGGCGACCACTATGATGCCTAGTACGTAGGCTTGGTTGGTCGTCAGCTTGGATTTTGCTGTTGGTTTGCTGGTTTTCTTCGCCGTAGTCTTCGCCGAAGACGGCTTGCGTTTAGTTGCTTTCTTTTTTGGCATTCAGTTCACCCAAACAAGAGCTTGTCGGCCGGTGTGGCCTTCATGCGTTGTGCAACTCGCCGGGAGTATTTAAGGATTCTGCTGCAAAGCTTTTTTATAGTTGGTTCTCGTTTATTGGGTTCGATAGGTGTTCAAAATGGCAGAGCGCAAACAAGAGTCAGTAATCCAGTGGAAAGAGCAGGACGAGGGGGAAATCGTTTACAGGTATCCGGACCAGGAGTTCTTGTGGATGTCCCAGTTGACCATCAGGGAGGACCAGGTGGCCGTGTTCTACAAGGACGGGAAAGTCCTTGACGTCCTGGAGGCGGGGCGGCACTCGATGAACACGAAGAACCTGCCGCTGCTATACAATATAATCAAGAAAATCGGGATTTTTGACGAGGCGTCGCCGTTCAAGTCGGAATTGTTTTTCGTTTCTGTCAAGAAGTTCCAGGGTAACTTCGGGCTTACGGCGCAGACCAAGGACCTGGCTCCGCTGCAGGTGCACGGCAACTTTTGGTTCACTGTCGGCGACGCCAAAAAGTTCGTGCTTGACGTGGTGGGCGGGCAGAACGCTTACACGACCGAGGGCGTGAACGAGTTCATCAAGGGTTATGTTAACGAGCACATCATGAAAGAAATTTCCAAAGAGGGCCTGGACACTGTGTTCACGAAGCTCGGGGAATTGTCGTCCAAATCAGAAAAAGGCCTTGCCAAGGACATGAAGAACATTGGATTGTCATTGATTAACCTTCGTTTTGTCGGGGTGGACACTACGCCCGAGTACCGCGAGCGGTTGTTCTACTTGATGAAGGGCATGGACGTCACGCAGTACAAGGCGTTCGAGACCATGGAAAAGGTCGGCACCGCGCCAGGGACTGGCGGAGGCGGCACCATCGGCATGGGCATGGGGCTTGGCATGGGCATGAGCGCGGCCAAGATGCTGCAGGGCACAATGGAACAAAAGGTGGCGTGCCCGCACTGCAACACGCCGAACCCGCCGGGCGCGAAGTTTTGCAGCGGCTGCGGGAAAAAGATGAAGAAGTGAATACATGGTTAAGCTTGTCGCGTCAGTGTGCCCTAAGTGCGGGGCGAAAGTCAAAATCCCGAAAGAAGAGGGGCGGGGCTTCTGTAACTTTTGTGGGACAGAAATTTTGATGGACGACGAAGTGATTAAGCACTCCGTCAAAATGGACAAGAGTGGGGACGAGACGACGCTGATTGACTTGGGCGAGACGGCGATGGACGCCGGCCAGTTCCAAGAGGCAATTGGGTACATGAAGCAGGCGCTGGAGATTAACCCGAAAAACATTTCGTCGTGGATAAATTATGCGGCTAGTTGTGGTGGTTTGGCGTATGGCGAGGGCGTTGGATTGTCTTATGCCAAGCGGAGCAACACTTATTTCATGAAGGCCATTACTATCGCGAAAAAATCCAACAAGGAAGAGGACTGGGCGCTTTTACTGAATTATTTTGACAACACCAGCAGGGACACCTTTCTCCAGGAAACGATTATCGCCATCATGGACGCGAACAGCACCAAGAAGAAGTACAAGATGATGATAAAGGCGGGACAGCACTTGCGGAACCAAGGAAAAGAAGAAGAAGCAATGCAGCTGTTCGAGGAAGCGAAGAAAATAAAGCCGGACGACAAGGAATTGGTCGAGGCGCTGAAGGAAGAAAACGCGGGCAAGGCGAAGAGTGGTGGTGGGGGATTAGGCAACACAATAATCAAGATAATCGCGTTTATCTTCGGGTTGTTTTTGCTTTGGACGTTCGTTAGTTTTATAGCGTTCCTTATGTTCGGCTACTGAGCCATTACATCGGCGGGAGTGCCGGGGTGTACGATAGCATCATCAGTAGAACCATCAAGAACCCAATGACAATTGTGGCCATGTTCATTTTGAGGCTTGCCATCATTGCTTCCTTCAGTGGAAACGCTTTTTTGTTGAAGTGGTGCAGCACGCCGCCCTCAAACAAAATGATTGGGATTTCGAGTAGCCACATGCTTAGTTCTCCGCCGCCGTACACGATTGCCTCGAAGAACAGGAATCCGATGATGAGGTACGAAAGGATGTTTGCGCCGATTAGAGAGAGATAAGTCTTGATGACCGCTTTTTTCTTGTACAAGAAGTAGAAAACGCCGATTTCGACCACGATGTTGAACAGTAGGAACGGCATGAACATGCTTTCCCCGAGGGTGGGGAGCACGTTCGCGAGCGCCGGCACGAGCAATAACAGCAGGGAAGTCAAAAAGCGTTTCATAATTCCTCTAACGAAGAACTACTATTTAAATCCCAAGCGCTTTTTTGCATGCATGAAGGTGAAGAGCTGGAGACACTTGATTGGCTTCGTTGTCTTGAGCCAACTGGCGGGCGTCATCGGGTCAGTTTTCACGGTTGGCTCGGTTGGCACTTGGTACACTGCCCTTGTGAGGCCGGAGCTGGCTCCGCCGAACTGGGTGTTCGGCCCGGTGTGGATAACCCTATACTTCTTGATGGGCATTGCCGCGTACTTGGTGTGGCAAAAAGGCAAAAAGCCCGAAGCCGCCCTGCAATTGTTCGGGCTTCAGCTCGTGCTGAACACAATGTGGTCAATAATCTTTTTCGGAATGCACAACCTTGCGCTCGCGCTCGCGGAAATTGTTTTGTTGTGGGGTGCAATCGTGCTGACAACCAAAGAGTTTTACCGCGTGGACAAGCACGCGGCGTACTTAATGGCGCCGTACATTCTGTGGGTTTCGTTCGCGGCGCTCCTTAACTATTGGTTCTGGGTGCTGAATTGAAGGCGACTTTCGCGGGCGGGTGCTTTTGGTGCATCGAGGCCGATGTGGACGGGCCCGCGTTTGGGTAAGAAGCCCATTGGGTTTTGGATTCTGGGGCATAAAACCGGGTTTTTGCGGCTAAATGACGCCTAGGCTTATTAAGAGTGGTTAACCCGAAGCAATAGAGGAAGAGATAGATGGATAATTTCGAGAAATTGGGTATTGACCCGCCTGTACTGAAGATAATCAAAAAACAGGGCTTGGTCGAGCCCACAGAGATTCAAGTGAAATCAATCCCGTTGGGCTTGGAGGGGAAAGATATCGTGGCTATGTCAGCCACTGGTTCCGGAAAGACCCTGGTTTTTGCCACGATTTTGATTCACAATATTGATAGGGAGCGGGACATTCAGGCCGTGATTTTGACTCCTACTAGGGAGTTGACCGAGCAAGTGGCTCGGGCGGTCAGGGGTTTTGCCAAGTCCAAGAAGTTGGAAGTTGCCGAGATAATTGGTGGCGTGGCCATGGGCCCGCAGGTCAGTAAGCTTAAGACCGCGGACATTGTGGTTGGAACGCCGGGTAGGGTGTTGGACCACCTCACGAGGAGGACTATGCGGCTGAATTCTGTCAAGGTCCTTATTTTGGACGAGGCCGACAGGATGTTTGACATGGGCTTTATCCGGGACGTCGAAAAGATAATGGGCTATTGCCCGTACAACAAGCAAACAATGCTTTTTTCTGCGACGATTAACGACGCGGTCATGCGGTTGTCCGAAAAGCATATGCATAAGCCTGTGACGGTTAGTGTGCAGAACTTTGTTGACCCAAGTAAATTGAAGCAAGTGTATTACGAGGTCGACAAGGGGCTTAAGTTTTCTTTGCTGGTCCACTTGATTAAAGCGGAAAAGCGCGGTTTGGTGATGGTGTTTTGTAACACCCGGAGGACCGTTGATTTTGTTCAAAAGAATTTGGCTGCCAACGGGGTGGAGGCGCATGCTTTGCACGGGGGCATGCCCCAGAACAAGCGGAGCAAAGTGATTAAGGATTTTCACTCGAACACGGTCCACGTTTTGGTGTGTACCGACGTGGCTGCCCGGGGGCTGGACATCAAGGGCGTGGAGCACATCTATAACTACAATCTTCCGCGTGACCCCACCGACTACATTCACCGGATTGGCCGGACGGCTAGGGCTGGTGAAGCAGGCAAAGCGATTAGCCTGTTGATTGCGGAAGAGCACACAGAGTTTCGCGGAGTGGTTAACAAAACCAACGTTAAGATTGAAGAGATTGAGGCACCTGAAGTGCAAAGGGCGGACGTGAAGAGGCTAAAGCCAACCGGCAGGTCGGGGTATGGGGGAAGGCCAGGTGGTCGGCCAATGGGCCGGGGAAAACCAAGTGGCTCAAAACGGAAGCACGACCAGACCCGGAGTTATAGCCCGAAGCATTCGCCGCAGCGCAGGTCCAAGCCAAGGCGCTAAGACAACACTGCGGGGGAGAGAAAAGGTCCTCAGGAGCCTCAAGGGTTTTATAGTATATCCTGTTTAATTGGAGTATGGTTGAAAAGCCAAGAGAGGATACTATGACAGGTCATGGAACATTTATTTGGAATGAACTTGACACTCCAGACCAAAAAAAGTGTGGAGAGTTTTACTGCAAACTCATAGGTTGGACCAAAAAAGAAATAGACGCAGGCCCAATGGGGACTTACACTACATTTCAACAGAAGGGGAGAGATGTTGCTGGAATGATGAATCCCACCGGTCCAATTGACGCTCCCCGATGGAGTGCATACATAGCTGTAAATGATATTGATGAATGTGCTGCAAAAGTAGAGGCTCTTGGAGGAAATATGTTAGTGAAACCTCATGACATCCCGGATGTTGGACGGGTTTGCATGATTGCAGATCCAGTGGGTGCAGCTGTTTGTTTAATGCAACCGATTTCAAAAAAATAAAATCTTCATCTCTGCCATAAAGCCTCGGGAGGAATTTGAATCCCCGACCTTTCGCTTACGAGGCGAACGCTCTACCAGCTGAGCTACCGAGGCACGGGAGAAAGTTTTTCTTTGTTTTGTTTAAAAAGCTATTCGCAAATCTCTATATACCTGCGCCGAATCTCGCTCCAGAGCTCTTTGCCTTTGTCGGTCTGGATCGACTGCTCGCTTGACCCAAAGAATTCTTCCAGGTCCTCGCACGTGCGTTTGCTTTGCTTGTACTCCAGTGCCTGCAAAACCATTTCCACTTTGTCCAGGTCGTGGACCAATTTGGCTTCGGGGGTTTGGTTTGCTTCGTATTCTTTCCACAGCTCGAACAACTCGGGCTGGGAAGCGAATAGTTTCTTGGCGGCCTCGTTGTCCTTGGCCTTTTTTTCTTCGCCGGGAATCGAGCCAAGTGGAATGTCGCCAGTGATCACTTCGGGCAAGTCGTGGACGAGAGCCATGCCGACGCACCTCAAAGTGTTTTCTTTGCAGTAGTGAAGCGCCATCAACGCAACCCGGTACGCGTGGTCCGTAACGGTCTCAGGGTTCTCGACGCCGCGGAGCGCCCACCCCGTGCGCGGCACTTCCTTTAGCTTGCCTACCCCTGAAAAGAAGTCCAGGTCCTTCACTGGTGTTTCCTCCCGAAGTATTCTTTTAGGTATTGGTCGAGTGGGTGAGCCGCTTCCACGGAACGGATTTCTTTTTCTTCTTTTTCGCCGCGCTTCTTGACGGTTACTTTTCCGTAGATGCTCCTTCTCCACGACAAGTCAGGCGTGCGGATTCCGATTTCGTTGTCCTTGTAGTAGTCAATCGTTACTTTGCCGCTTTCGTGTGAGACTTCGACGCTCGCGTGCCCGCTTTTCGGGTTTTCCGTGAGCTCGGCAGTTATTCCTTGCGAGCGGAGCAGGCCAACGAGTGCCCCAGCCTGCTGGGAGGGGTCGCCCGCGCCCAAGTCGTCGTATGCGTCAATCAAGAAGGGTGCAACGCCCTTGTCGGCGTACTCCATTTTTTCTTGGATGTGAATTGCCAACGAAAGCAGCTTTTGCTCGAATGGCGCCGTGGGATGGACAATCTCGTCCGCAAAGTGCTTGAACTCGTGGCGGTTTATCCCACCAATTCTTTCTTCAGGCATTTTGGGCATAATCATTGTTTTGAAGCCACGACAATAAAAGCTTTTTAAAGAAAGGGTTGCAATAATTAGTACATGGCCAAGGTAGTTGAAGAAAAGAAGGAAGAACGGGGTAAGCTCCCCCCTGGGTTTCCAACTCCACTACGGGAGATAGTTTCCATAACCCCAAAAAAGATTCTGGAGAACATGAGGACGTTTAGAGTGGGGGAAAAGGTTCAGCGATACTTCTCGAGCGGGAAGGGGTTCAGGTACAGCTTGGACACAAACGACAAAAGAGTAATCGAGTGGATGGGCCCAGTGAAGCAGATGGAACAGAAAAAGGGCATGTTGGGCTACTTGGACTAAGGCCTAGTAAGCCTCTATTTCCCTTACTGGAATCCCGAGCGACTTTATTTCCGCGATTTCTTTTTCAGCCATTTTGCCGCGCTTAAGCACAACAATTTCTTTTACTTTTTCCCGCTTGGCAATCATGGGAATCTTTTCTTTGATGCTGCCCCACTCGTTGTAAATCTTTGAGCGCTTGCCGAACGAGTGAAGCATTTCGTCGATTTCTTTGAGCATTGTTTCCTTGTCGTCCAAGTTGGCCTGCATCTCCCCCGCCGTTAGGCCGGACGACTGGTCAATCAAGTAAACGACGACGGTCAAGTCGGCCTGCCCGGCAGCCTCCAACAAAAACGATTTTTTCCACTCCAAGCCAGTAATGACAGGGATAAGAACGTTAGGCAAGCGCGTACACGCCCTCGCGCTTTTCGATGACGTCGCCCGACTCGCGGAGCACTTCGATGACCGTCCGCACAAGGCCTTCTTCCTCGCCGCACGCCGAAACTATTTCGGGCAAAGTCTTTTCCTTGTCGAGCGCCGAAGTTATTTTTGCGCCCACTGTTTCCACGGCGTCGCTCGTGGTGATATACACTTTTTTGTCGAACCCGCGCACGCTCACCACCTCGCCGTTTTTTACTTCGTTCTCCAGCTTGGACAACACGTCCTTCGCGCGGTCAAGCGAGTCGATGGCCAAGTATTTTTGCTGGCCGAGCGGGCTTTTGGCGGGCTTTTCGCCGGACGCGAGGAACGAATAGTGGTCCCGGGAAATCGAGTACACGCCATTGTCCTTGTATTTGCCGCCCTCGTAGAACTGCACGGCGCCTTTTTTCACCAGGCGGCCAAGGGTTTTTTGCTCGGGGTCTGACAGCGCGTTGCGCACGGTGTCTTTGGTGCGCTGCGCGAACTTGATTTCGTTCAGCTTTTTGAGGACCGCGAGCTCGTCGCTTGAGACGGCGCTGGACTTGCGGAGCCCTGCCAGTTCCTTGTCCAGTAATTCAAAGGAAACGGCGTCGCCTTGGTCGAGGGACAGTGCCTTGGCTACGTCTTCGGGAATCACGACCCAGAGCTCTCTCCCGCGCTGCTCGACTCTTGGCACGAAGAGGGTTATGATGGGCAGGATTTATATACATTCTATTAGTATAGGAGAGCATGAAGCGCGGACAGGGCTCTCTTGAGTATTTACTAATACTGGCGGCGATTTTGGCCATTGGCGTGGTCGTCGTTATTGTGGCGAACAGCATGCTTTCCGCCCCCTCCGGGCAGGTTGGGCTGCAGGAAAGCAAGTACGAATGCGCCATCGCGGGCATTGAATTGATTGGGTACCATGCCGTGTACCAGGGCGCGACAACAATCGGGGAGACTGGGCCGAGCGCAATTACGTTCACGGACAGCATGGGCGTGCAGCAGCGGCTGCAGTACAACAACGGGCTTTTTGTTGACGAGGACCCCTTGGCCTATGGCGATGTCGCGTGCAACATTGGGGAGCACACGCTTTACGTTAACAGGGACAACCTCGCGGCTTATTTGTCGGGTGGGTCGTACTTGTCGCTCACGCCGTACAGGCGATTGTCGCCGATGCAAATAACAGTGGTCACCAACGGCGAAATCGACGGCACGAAGTTGACGCGTGAGGGAACAAAAGCAATCAACGACGCGATTGCTGGCAAGATTGGCACGTTTGACGCCAAAACAATCGAAGACGATTACACTGACGAAAGCGGGCTCCTTGAGGAAGAAGAGCTCGGGCTGGACATCGAAGAAGACTTGAAGCCAATGGCCGCGGGCGCTCCGGTTTCCGGCGGGCCGGTGATGTGCGGCGACACGTTCACTTTGAGCGAGGGGGAGAGCGCGTACTTCCCGGGCTTCAGCATGAAGTTTTGGAGCGTCAATTCCACTTACGTCCCGTCGAGCCCGTACATAATTTATCTTGAGTACGGTGGAACTAACGACACCCTAAGCGCAGGAGAAGAGGTGCTTGGCGCGCACAGGTTCCATGTGTCCAGTACCAGTCACGGGGGAACGACTCCTTCGTCCGCGACCTTCACGGTCACTAGAATTCACCAGGCCGCGAAAGACGTTACTTTCGAACTTGACACGAAGTGCATGCCCGAGGCAACGGGTATAGTGGACATTGTCCTCACGCGGAGCGGCACTGTTGACACTCCTGGGCAGTCACCAATTGTGAGCTACACTCTCGACGAGACGCCGAAGTCTACTAAGACTGGGCTGGCGGAATGGACTGATGACTTAGGCTACTCCGTGAAGATTGAGAGCAGCGGCTACGCGGGCACAACCGGGCTAAGCATTGCCGAGTTCACTGTGATGGACACTAACGCAAACAGCATCGCGCCGGAGTGCGGCGACGAGTTCGCGTTGGTGAACGGCCAGACCGCGCGCATTCTCGCGGGCAGCATAAAGCTCTTGAACGTCGCCAAATCTAACACACCCGGAAAGCCGGGAAACGCGACAATCGACTTCGCCGGCACGACCCACACCCTTGATGTTACCGGAACAAAACGGATTGGCGCGTATGACGTGACCATAACTGAAGGCGGCTACAGCGGCGTGAGCAAGCATTCGGACGCAACGTTCAAGGCAACGCGGGTGCACTCGATTGTGCTTGGGGAAACGTTCGAGCTGGACAGCAAGTGCATGATGAAGGCCGAGACCCCTGCGATGAACATGTCGTTCACCAAGGTTGTCAAGACCGGGGACCCCAAGGCCCCCAATATTGTCGAGTACTTCGTGAACGGCGCGATTCCGCCAATCCACGCGGGCGTCGGCGCCATTAACTCGACGGGCGGGTACGACATCGGGGTGATGTCTGCGAGCGCTGACGGGACGACTGGGCTTGCCAAGGCAACGTTTAACGTGACCCTGTCCGTTTAACGGGGTTATTTTAAATATCTGCAAAGCAATAGCTATAGCCAAGGTGGTTTTTCTATGAAAAAGGCACAAGGCTCTCTCGAATACTTATTGATTCTCGCGGCAATCCTCGCGATTGGCGTGGTAGTGATTCTCATCGCGAACACCGTCATTGCTGGCCCAGCGGCACAGACCGGGGTCCAGGAAGGCAAGTACGCGTGCGCGATTGCGGGTTTTGAGCTCGTTGGCTACAACTCAGTGTACCACGGAGTGGACTCCATCGGGGAGACCGGGCCATCAGCCATAAAGTACACCAGCCCAAGCGGCGTGGAAATGAACCTACCATTCCCCACAGACCCTTACGTGGTCGAGGGAGAGGAAGAAGGCGGAGAACTTGATATCAATGAATTCGCCGAATACGCGTGTACATTGCCCGGTACCGACGCCACAGGTGGGAGAGAGGGATACAAAATTTATGTTAACTACGAGGACCCAGTGGTTTACCTCGAGGGGTCGTGGATAGCGGCCACACCCGGCGGAAGGATTTCCCGGCTTGAGGTAAGCGCGGCAACGGACGTTAACGGCTTAACCCTATCGAAAAACGACCTCGTTCAAATGGACGCCACCTTAAGAGCCATTGCAGAGAAAGAGGGAGTAGACACTGGCAAGACCGGCACGGGATTCATGAATTCGTTAACCGAAAAAATCGGTGTCGCCCCGGCAGCAGGTGCGCCGGCAACCATCAAAATCGCGGAAGCCAGCAAAGGCATCACCATCGACCAACTAGAGCAATTCGGCGTAGACAAGCCAATCACACTCACGACTGCGGCGGACGGCACGCTTCAGGGAAGCAAAATCACGGGCATAACCACCCCCAGCGGCATTGGGGACTTTTCTGGAATCACAAGCGTTGTTTACGGCCAAAAGTATAGCGTGGGCGAGTCGTTCACGTGGAGCGGGGCCAAGGTAACAGTCGAGGCGATTAACCCGGCCAGCTCAAAGAGCAGTGCGTACGTCAGCTTTGACGTCGACTCGACGAGTGGCAGCACACAGTACGCCGACGGGTCCTCGTGCGACACCAGTACCGGCGAGGCTTACTGCAAGATTGAGCTGGCCAACGACTGGCTTGCGTACAACTGGGACTGGGACAACAGCAACGCAAACTCCATTACATTGGTTTCTGACTTGACGTTCGTGGAAAAGACTGGGCTGCTTGACGCCGAGACCAAGCCCATGAGCGGCGGGGCAGACGGGTGCTTGCTCACTCCGTTGTTTAAGACCGCGACGTTCACCGCCAGCGGAAACACGTTCAAGATTGACGATGCTGCGTTCATTTCGAACGCTCCCGCGACCAGTTTTGTGCAGATTGACGGCAAAAAGTATTACTTCACGAACTACCAGGCAGTATCCAACCCGGAAGCGGTTTACAACGGGTTCGTCACGAACCCGGCGTTCCCAATTCAGGCGATTAAGCAGACGTTTGCGCTGCCGGTGCCGTTGACTGCGAAGACCACTTCGTTGACTGGGCTTGGCACGCTTCCGCTGGACGCCAGCACCTTGGGCACCAGCAGCTCTGGGAGCACTGGCACGGACGACGCCAACACCGGGATAACGACTTACGGCGGGAAGACGGGCGCCGTGCAAATAGACACTGGCTCGGTGATTAGCACCGTCAATGTGGCTGTCGAGATTCACTTGGACTACACTGACGCCGTGTACATCAATGACGGCGCGTGCGGCGGCGGAGCGTCCGGCACGCCGGCGGCAATGGCTGCGCTGGAGGCGGGAAACTGCTTCAAGCTGGGTGGCAATACGTTCGAAATCTACAGCATATACTTCAAATCCTCGGACATGCCAAACTACCGTGGGAGCTACATTAAGCTGAAGACGCCAAGCGCGATAACACCCACAATCTACACAATGTCCAATGCAGTGGCAGTCACCAACCCAACCAGCACGACGTACACAGGATTCAACAGCGCGGCAAGCGGAGCCGCAGTCACCAAAGACACACTGTCGCTAAGCAGCCCCATCGGCGCAATCACCGCCGTCACCCACATGACAAACGGCGACTTCATGAGCACGACCACAAACGACGTGGCATACATTGAAGGCGCGACAAAGGTGACGTGCCCTGCAACGCCGCAGCCGATTGGTGGCACGACTGTGCTGACGCCGGGGCTTGGCAATAATTTCTTGATTAAGGACGGCGAGACTGCGCAGTTCACGAGCATGTCAATAATGCTTTGGGACGTCGCGCAGGGGACTCCCCCCGCGCCGTTCGTGACGAATGGGATAGCAAACTACAGCATTCCTGTTGGCACAACCAAGACCATTTCCAACCACAACGTGACCGTGACGAACGCGTCGGCGACCGGTGGCATTTCACCGGGCTGGGCGTTGATGACGGTCATCAGCTCTTCGATATGCGGCAACGGCGTTATCGAGGGCTGGGAAGCGTGTGACACCGGCACTTCGAACAGCAACACGACTGCCAACGCGTGCAGGCTGAACTGCGTGAACTACTACTGCGGCGATGGGGTCAAGGACCCGGCGGGCGGTGAAGAGTGTGACGACGGCGGCCGCGCCAACGGAGACGGTTGCGACCAGTCCTGCAAGGTTGAGGCTGCCACGTCAGTATCACAGCAGAGGCAGTTTGGGCAAGTGGCTTCCGCGTATCTGGTGTTGAACGCCAGCACGGGTTCGTTTAACGACGGCACGTCGTATCGCCTGTCGGAGACAATCACAGTGGGCTCAAATGTTATCTTGAACAACGGGACTACAGGCCCGTACTTCACGAACACGGGGAGTCAGATGATTAAGTACCATCTTGACTTCATCGACAACTTGTTGTATTCCAACTGGACGTATTCGTCGAGCAATCCGACTACCATGCTGCTTTTGGGAGAGACTTACACAGTCGGCAACATTACCGTCAACACCCTAAATATCAAGAAACAGGGGTGGAGTAACTGGCTCACTCTGGTTGACAATGACTACTTTTCGGCTGCCCACATCTGGAAGGTCAACATACAGCTTTCCGGCAGCAGCAATGAGTACATTGACTACATCGACCTCTACCTGAACAAGAACTACGCCACGGCCGACAACGTGAACAAGATAACCGGACCACACAGCTACTTCACGGTCGAGGGCACATCGGACGCCAAAATCACGCTCACGCTTGGGACGCCAATAGCTCCAACTCCAACCGCGACGCCCACACCGACTCCAACGGCGACGCCTACCCCAACGCCTGCGCCACCAGTGTGCGGCAATGGAGTGCTTGAAGGGCTTGAGCAGTGTGACGACGGGAACAACAACAGCAATGACTGGTGCCTCAGCACGTGCAAGAACAGCACGTGCGGCGACGGGTTCAGGTGGTACGGGGTCGAGCAGTGCGACAACGGCACTTTGAACAGCAACACTGTCGCGAACAGGTGCAGGACTGACTGTACGAACCCCGCCTGCGGCGACGGAGTAGTGGACATTTACGAAGAGTGTGACGATGGCGGCACCGCCAACAACGACGGGTGCAACCAGTACTGCAAGAAAGAAACCGCGACCCCAACGCCGACAGCGACGCCGACCCCAACTCCATCGGCGACACCAACGCCCATCCCGGCTTTCTGCGGTGACGCAAAAGTAGAGGGCGCCGAGCAGTGTGACGACGGCAACCTCCAGACCAACGACGACTGCGTGAACTGCAAGTGGGCCGTTTGTGGAGATGGGTTCTTGTTCACCAACGGCGGAAGCGAGCAGTGCGAGCCACCGAACACCGCAACGTGCGACCCGGCCTGCAGGACCAAGCCAACCTGCACCAACAAGTGCATCAACGGCGACAAGCGCTGCACAACCAACGGCCTCGGCGTCGAGACGTGCAAGGACTGGAACAACGACGGGTGCACCGAGTGGCTGGCCACCCAGACGTGCGGCACCGGAAGCTGTGAAGGCACGTGCCTGTTTGTGTGCATCAATGGCGGAAACAGAATGTGCACCATATCGAGCGGCACAGCCGCGTGCGAGACAGTCGCGTGCGACTGCTGCGCTGGAGTGCCGATAGTCACGGCCCAGCCCACAGCGATGCCGACGCTGGCGCCAATCGCGCCGACCACACAGCCAATCGCGCCAACGCCGTGGTACCAATTCTGGTAAGGCCCCTCGGCAGGCTTTACCCCCACCCCCTTTTTATTTAGTTTTCCCTAACGAATAGTGTGCAGAGCATATGCATTAAGTGCAAGGGGACTAGGTTTCTCTGCGGCAAGCCCGTGTGCCCACGCGTGGAAAAGGCCAGGGTACTGGGCAAGTACAAGCCAGTCAAAAAAGAGATTAGCGGCGAGTCGCCCAGCGTGTTCGTGGGAAGGTACGGGTACCCGCGCGTGCAGGCAGGGCCAATGATTTCTCCGTACGGCGAGGCGAGCGATTCTCCAGAGGAGTGGTATGGCACTCCACTGACAGAAATCATGGAGATGAGATACCGGCTCGTGCGGACCAAGGAGCCTCTTTCTGTTTTCGCGACGAACCCGTCCCGGGACTTGCAGGAGATGCAGGACATTTCGATGAGCGTGCGCAGCGTTGACACGGAGGCAAAGTTTTCTCGGGTCAGCGCCATGCCTTCGTTTGACTCGAGCCACGCGCCTTTTGGCCAAACGGGCGTGCTCGAAAAGTTTCGGACAACGGAAAACGCGAAGATCCCGCGAAAAGTGGACGCCGTTGTCAGCGACGAATTGAAGGCGGCGGACCAAATCCAGAAGATGTACGACAAGGACGTCGCCGTCAGTCAATTATCAAGAATCATGTCCGTGGGGTTGTTGGGCATCGAAAAGAAGATGGTGCCGACGCGGTGGAGCATCACTGCGACGGACGACACGATTGGCAAGCAAATGATTGAGGAAATCAAGGACTATCGGGACTTGGACGAGCACTTGCTGTTCAGCAATACGTATTTGGGGAATCACTTTGAAGTTCTTCTCGTGCCGGGGAATTGGTGTTTCGAGAACGTGGAGGCGTGGATGCCGGGGAACATTTGGCTGGACAGCACGGCGGACCCGGAGTTCGCGAAGGATTGGGAGCCGTACGAGGGAAGGAAGAAGTACGCGGACAGCGTGACGGGGGCGTATTATTCGGCGCGGCTCGGGGTGCTTGAATATCTGAAGAAGATTAAGCGCCAGGCGGGCGCGATTGTGTTCAGGGAGATTACGCCGGATTACTGGACGCCGGTCGGTGTGTGGCAGATTCGCGAGAATGTGCGTGCGGCGATGAAAGAACAGCCCGTGAAGTTCCAGACACTGGCTGAAATGCTTGACGAAGTCGGCCGCAGAAGCACTAGCCGCGTGTGGGAGAAGCAGAGCGAGTTGCTGCACCGCTTCCGCTCACGAGAGATAATGCGGAAGTACTTGTCCTAATTACTTCTTTTTCGCGCTGTTCATGCGCCGCAAGTGCTCCATCGTGGGCTGGTGGAACGCTTCCTTGCCGATTCGCTCGTCCTTAGGGTTGTCGATGAACGCGTAACTCCCCTTTTCGTAGCCCCCCACCTTTATTATCGGCGTATCCACGTAGCTCGAACCACCGACCGCCAGAAGGGCGTGGTCAAGCCTGTGAGCGCGCTCGAACATGTGATTGAACAAGTTTTTTTCATGGAGCTTCGAAAGCGTGTTCCTGAAGCCCATCTCGAGCATAGTCCTATCGCGGGAAGTGTCTTTTTGGATTCCCTCGGCGAGCCTCAATAGCCTCTGGTCCAAGACCTCTTGGACTTCTTTGGTGGAACCGAGTTTGGACAATACGCTGACTCCTTGTTCATGCGCGCCCCGGATATTGTCAACCTTCTCGATTTCCTTCTCGATGTCTTTGACTTGGATTTTCCTTTCCTGAAGTTCCTGGAACACAACCCGCATCTCGGGCTTGAGCTCTTCCTCATTGACTTCGGGTTCTGAGAGCAAGTCCCTGTAACTGTAAAGCTTGGCTTTTGATCTATTCAACGCCTCGCCCAACAAGTGGCTAGAGGCGACGCCGGGCTCCACGCTGATGATGTCTTTCATCTCATTAAGAATTGAATCATGGGCCTCCCACGGCTTTTCGCTGAGCCCTTCACGCACTTTACTCTGTGAGTACACGAGGTCCATAATGTGTGACTTGGCCACAGCATCCCTAATACCTGCGGCACTGTCAAGCGGTTCCGTGAGGTAAGTCTTCTCCCCCTCTTTTTCAGTGTAAGTCTTTGCTTCAGCCAATCAAACCACCTGAATAATTATTGCTATCTCGGTTTAAAAGGGTTTGCCTCGGCAACCCGTAGCTACTGGCTTTTATATGCTGTTTTCGTATAGTTAGTGGGGAGCAGATGTATTTCTCGCACAAGAAGCCAAGGCCCCACCAGAAAGAAATGGTGGATGATGTGTACAAATGCGTCAGCGAGCGGAAGCACTTGCTCGCACACGCGCCCACGGGGATTGGAAAGACCGCGGCCGTGCTGTCGCCAGCGATTACTTATGCATTGGAGGAAAACAAAGCCGTTTTCTTTTTGACGCCGAAAATCAGCCAACACAAAATCGCTGTCGAAGAAACAAAAGCGCTCGCAGAAAAGAACAAACTGCAGTTCACCGGCGTGGACGTCGTGGGAAGGAAGTACACTTGCGTCGACCCCATTCTTGAGTCGGCGGAGCACCACAGCTTTTACGAAATTTGTGCGCGGCGGCGGAAACAAGAGACGTGCCAATACCACAACAACGCCAAAGGCAACACGAAGCGGCAGAAGGACGCCGCGTCACTCGCGCTCCAAAAAGTTCTCGACAACTACGGCGTGATAAAAACCAATGCAGAACTGTCGGCGGAATGCGCCGAGTTCAAGTACGCCGGGAAAAAACACCCGCTTTGCTCGTACGAAATTGCTTTGCAGATAGCGAAGCAAAGCAGCGTCATTGTCTGCGACTATTTTCACGTGCTGTACCCGTACATCTCGGGAGGTTTCCTCAAGAACGTGAACAAGACGCTGAAGGACTCGATAGTTATTGTGGACGAGGCACAGAACGTCAGCGAAAGGATACGCAGTATTCTCAGCCACTCGCTTGCGCCGTTTACATTGAAGCGCGCGATAAAGGAAGCGGATTTGCTGAAGTCGCCATTGAAAAATAAGCTGGAGAAACTGAAGCGGGACACAGAAGCCTTGGCGAAGAAAGAGGCGCAGGTAATCAAGCAGAATGACCTGCCGACGTGGGACGAGGACGATTTAGAGGAATTGAAGGCGCTGGGGACTGATTACTTGGAGACGACGAACAGGATGAAGTCAGCTTGTTTGTCCATTCACGCGTTTTTGTCGATGTGGCCCGTGGAGTCACAGGAGTACTTGAGGATGAGCAACTCCCGCGGCGTGCACCACAACTGTATGGACGCGAGTGTGGCGACCAGCGGGATTATCAACGAGGCGCATTCGGTGATTGCGATGAGCGGGACGCTCACGCCGCTGGAAATGTACAAGGACTTGCTCGGGTTTGACGAGACGAGGACGGAGTTGCGGCAGTACTTGTCGCCGTTCCCGCGGGAAAACAGGATTAACATTATCAGTGACGCGGTGACGACGCGGTACGCGAAGCGCAGCGACGAGCAGTACCAAAAGATTGCGGGCGAGGTCACGAAAGTTGTGGACAGCGTTCCAGGCAACATAGCCGTGTTTTTTCCGTCGTACCGCGTGATGAGAGAAGTGCTGTTTAATTTCAAGCCGAACAAGCCCGTTTTTTCGCAGAAGGAGCGGAGCACGCCGACGCAAACGGCGCAGTTGTTGTCGCAGTTCAGGAACAGCAGGCACTTCGGCGCGGTGTTGTGCGCGGTTGCGGGCGGGTCATTGGCCGAGGGGATTGACTATCCGGGGAGGGACTTGATGGCCGCAGTGGTGGTTGGGGTGCCGTTGGCGGAGTGGAGCCTGGAAACGCAGGCATTGATTGAGTATTATGAATACAAGTTCGGCTCGGGGTGGAATTACGGGTATTTGTATCCCGCGATGAACCGGGCGATCCAGGCCGCGGGAAGGGTTATCCGCAACGAGGACGACCGCGGCGCCATTGTTTTCCTGGACGAGCGGTTCAAGTGGGCAAATTACGCCAAATGCTTCCCGAACGACATGGATTTGGTGCTTACGAGGGACCCTGCGTATTGCGTGGGCGAGTTTTTCCAGTAGCAATAAATAAGAATACTCCCTTAATTACTTCATGAAACGCGCACAGGGCTCTTTGGAATACTTATTGATTCTCGCGGCTATTCTTGCGATTGGCGTGGTAGTGGTTTTGGTGGCGAATTCGCTGCTTGGCGCGCCAGCGGCACAAACGGGGCTGCAGGAAAGCAGGTACGCGTGTGCGATTGCCGGCGTTGAATTGATTGGCTACAACGCGGCGTACGAGGGCGCGGAAACTATTGGAGAGACGGGGCCGAGCGCAATTACGTTCACGGACAGCCAAGGAGTCCAGCAAAGGCTGCAGTACAACAACGGGCTTTTTGTTGAGGAGGACCCCATGGCCTATGGTGATCTTGCGTGCACGATAAACTCTCACACGCTTTACGTCAACCGTGACAACTTGGCGGCGTATTTGTCCGGCGGGTCACAGCTGTCGCTCACAGACGATGGGCGGCTTTCCCCGGCACAGATAACCGTGGTCACCGGCGGGGCGGTCGACGGCACACAGATAACACGGGCACAGAAAGACGACATTAACGACGTTATCGCCAGCAAGATTGGGCCGTTTGATGCGGGGGATCTTGAGGAGTTCGTTGACGAGGATGGGGTGCTGGACGAAGAAGAGACGGGAATTGACATTGAAGAAGACGTGGCGCCGCTTGGGGCTCCGGCATCGCCCGGGCAATGCAACAAGTGCTTTATGTTGCAGGGCGGCGTGATTTATTACTCGCTTTACAACAGCGGGGAGTACAACTGTGACACAACAATTGTGTCAAGCTGTAACGACATATGCTCACTGGGCGACATGGCCGGAACCGGCAGCAACTGCTACCAAAAGGCCACTGGGTGCAACCTTGACTACTGCACAGACGGCCCATGCGACAAGGACGGCAAGTGCGAGGCCCAGGAAGAGTCGATGTGGTGCCCAGAGGACTGCTGCGGAGAAACGTACAACAAAGGGCAGTATATGTGCAACCTGAACAGCCCGCCAAAGTACAACGTGTGCTTGGACAGTGACAACGATGGAAAGCTTGACCATGGGCCGACCCTGTCGTGTGGACCGGGCCAGGAATGCACAATCAACGGGTGCAGGCCCAAGGGGTGTTTGGACTGCTTCAATAACCAGGGCGGGGTGATGTATCAGTCCCTTTACAGTACCGGGAAATACAACTGCGACACATCAATAACCTCGAGCTGCAACGACATATGCTCACTGGGCGACATGGCCGGAACCGGCAGCAACTGCTACCAAAAGGCTGGCGGGTGCTTCTTGGACTATTGCACGGACGGGCCGTGCGACAAGGACGGCTACTGTGACAGTGAGGAAGAGTGGATGTGGTGCCCAGAGGACTGCTGCGGAGAAACATACAACAAAGGCCAATACTTCTGCAGCCTGAACAAGCCAGGCGAGTACAACCAATGCCAAGACGCAAACAAAGACGGCAAGCTCGAATGGGGGCCAACTGGCACATGCCTTGGCAGCAAATGCTCAATCTATGGCTGCAGGTAGCAATACTTAAATACATAAATCCATTAATAGGTTCATGCGACGTGGACAGGGCTCTCTCGAATACTTAATGGTTTTTGCGGCGATTTTGGCGATTGCAGTTATTGTGGTGCTTATTGCCAATGCTATGCTTGGCGCGCCATCGGAATCAGCGATTTCGGAGCAGGACAAGGCCAATTTTGCTTTGGCCGGTTTTGACTTAAGGGGCTACGACAAGCCGTTCGACCCAACTGACCCCAAGACCCTGCCACAGGCGATTGTACAGGGCGATAATACTTATCTTTATGAAGACGACTTCGGGGACGACTCCACTAAAATCGGTGAATTGACCGACTCCAGCGGGAACACGCACTGGGTTTGGACCTGGGGCGGAGGCGGCGGGGGAGGCGGCGGTGGCTACACCGTGAAGCCGCCCACAGTGACTCCTACTCCGGAGCCGCCGACTGACTGCACGATTGACACGGATTGTGCGAGTGGCTACTTGTGCGTCGCGGGGACGTGCAAGAAAAAGACTGACTTGAACTGCACTTCGAATGATAATTGCACTGGTGGGGAAAAGTGCGTTGACTACGACTGCGTGCCAGGGTGCGCCGACAGCATCGTGGACGCGTGGGAAGAGTGCGACCCGCCGGAAAGCGCGTGCACGCCTTTGTACGACAGTGACTGCACGTACTGTGAGGCGGACTGCACGAACATGACACTAATTGGCAACTACTGCGGCGACGGGACTGTTGAGGACATTGAGGAGTGCGACGGCACTAATTTGGACGAGCAGAACTGCACTTCGATTGGGTTCGTTGGCGGCGGGGCACTTGGCTGTGCGGACTGCCTGTTCAACACGACGCAGTGTGTCCCGGGGATTTGTGGGAACCTGGCGCTGGAAGGTGGAGAGGAGTGTGACTGGACCACGCCAAAGAACTGCACGCTGCTTGGGCACGACAACGGGACACTGGACTGCAGTGGATGCAGGTACAACGAGACGCAGTGTTACAATTATAGTTGCGGGAACAATCTCCAGGAGCCGGGCGAAGTGTGTGACGGGACTGACACACCGGTCGGTTACGCGTGCGCGGTTGACTGCGGGAGCGAAGCCACGGTGTGCGGCGATGGCTTTGTCAACGGGACCGAGGAGTGCGACAGCACGGCGTTCTGCACGACGAGCTGTTTGTGCAAGACGGGTTATGAGTCTGTTAACGACGAGTGTGTTTGTGCTTACACGGAACTAGAGTCGTGGGCGACCGGGTTCACTGGCAGCGCAAGTAACTCCAAGTTCCAGGTCGACCCGGGCGCGGCTTTCGTGGTTGGAGACTTGGACGGCGACGGCGAGATTGAGATTATTCTCCCGGCTTACGGTGAGGGTAAGGTATACGCGTTCCATTTGAACGGGACGGAATACTGGTCGAATTCCCACGATGGCTCCTACAATTCCGACACTATGCCTGCCGTGGGAGACATTGATGACGACGGCGACCTTGAAGTTGTTTACGCGGCATGGAGTGGGAGCCTGTACGTATGGAACGGCGATGGGAGCAAGTTCTCTTCGGCGTGGCCGAAGAGCATTAAGCCGTATTACTGGCCGGTGCTTGGCGACGTTGACGGCGACGGTGATTTGGAAATTGCGGTGTCTGTCTCGGACGGGGTGGAGGTTTACCACCACACTGGCACGGCGCTGGCGAACTGGCCCAAGCAATTCAGCCTAAATAACCCAACGAACAATAATGTTGCGAACGCGAACTACAAGGCGCCGGCAATTGGTGACCTTGATGGCGACGGCGAAGTGGAGATCGTCATGACATCGACTCTGTGGATTGGCGCCATCCACGCGAACGGCACCCAAATGAGTGGCTGGCCGCCGAAGTACGGCAGTTCCTCAACAAGCTACTCACTAAGGAGCCAGCCGGTGATTGCCAATATTGACGGCGACGCTGGCCTGGAAGTGCTGGCGGGCGACGGGAGCTCGAAGATTATCCAAACAACGCCTTTCCAGAAATCCGACTACTTCGGGCAAGTTTACGCGTGGAACCCTGACGGCAGTAGGGTGACTGGCTGGCCGAAGGACACAAGCTGGTGGATGGAAGTGGGCCCGGTTGTGGCTGACCTTGACGGCGACGGGATGGCCGAGGTAATGGCCATCACGTA
Source organism: archaeon (assembly GCA_042584585.1). Lineage (GTDB taxonomy): Archaea > B1Sed10-29 > B1Sed10-29 > WALL01 > WALL01 > WALL01. The sequence goes on from JBHOSQ010000007.1 coordinate 59,061, forward strand.
CACCAATGGCCATCTGTTGGCCTGGCACGGGAACGGCAGTGTGGCGAGCGGGTGGAACAAAGACCAGATGCCTGTTTTCCAGCCTTATGCGGTTTCGACCGGCGACATTGACGGCGACGGCGACCTTGAAGTGCTTTCGCACCAGGCGCGGTGGGTAAACGGCCGGTGGAAATTAGGCGTAAGCGCGTGGCACCACGACGGGACTGACGTGGACGGCTGGCCTAAAGTTACTGGCAAGGACGGGGGCATCCCGGTTGTGCTGTATGACGTGGACGATGACTTCGCGGTCGAAGTGCTGGCGGTTACCGAGGACGGGAACGTGTATGTCTGGGACACTTGTGCCGGCGGCGGGATTACGCAGATTGGCAGCGGCATCTCTGGAGACGTAGTGACCGGGCCCGGCTCACCGAGCGGACCCATTCAGTTCTAGCAAAGGCGATACCTTTTTAAGCCAAGCTAGAGTATTCTGGATTGATGCGGAAAATAGAGGTAGCCGTGCCCAAGGGAAAAGGCAAGTGGATTGCCTTTCGTGCCGAGAAGGCCGGTGCCAACGACGTTATTATTCTTGAGTCCCACGGCCCTGGGGCCAACAGGGAGCTTGTGACGATTACGGCCAACGAAAAAGCCGTGGACGCGATAATCAAGAGCATCTCGGAATACGAGGACAAGAAAGGCATCAGGCCCGACATCAGGATTTGGAAGGCCGAAGAGCCGTTCGCGCAGGTCGAGAAGGAAGGCAAAGAAGAAAGGCGCATTCCGTTCGAGGAACTGAAGGCGCACGCGTACGAGTCCTCGTCGATTGACATTACTTACCTGTTATTGTGTATACTGTCAGGATTGTTGGCGGCACTGGGCTTGCTCCAGAACAGCGCGATTGTGGTTATTGGAGCCATGATAATCGCGCCACTATTGAGGCCGATTACCACGTCGTCGCTGGGGACAGTGACCGGTGACCTGCTGATGTTCTGGCGGGGGGTGTCCGCGCTGGTGATAGGGCTTTTGCTGTCGGGAATAATCGTGTTTTTCGCCATGTTCCTGCTGCCCATGAGCCAGCCTTCAGAGCTGCTGGCGGCCATCAGCAACCTTAGCCTGCTCACGCTCGGAGTTGCGTTCATCTCCGGGATTATAGCGGCGGTGTCTCTGCTCACAGACCTCAACGAAGCCCTCGCAGGCGTCGCCATCTCGGTGTCGCTCATGCCTCCGGCGGCCGCGTTGTCCATCAACGTGTTCTTCGCCATGTTCGGAATAGTCGACTTCAGCGTCGCCATGACCACGCTGCTCGTGCTGATGGTGAACATCATCAGCATAGACATTGGGAGCGCGGTCGTGTTCTACGCTTACGGCGTGGCGCCCAAGAAACAGGAAAAGAAGTTCTTGTCCACCCACCTCAAGATTGCAGTGGTGCTGCTGTTCATGCTCAGCCTTCCCTTCGCATACACAAGCCTCGTGTCCTACCAGAACTCGCAGGCGGAAGTGATCATCCGTGAGGCGGTCAACACCGAGGCAGCGCTCGCGGGCGGAAAAGTCGAGAGGCTGGACATACTGTTCGACCCCATCCTGGTTGATGTGAAAATAGTTTCCACGATGCCGCCGCCGGATGGGTACAAGGAAATGGTGGAAAGCCGGATAGAAATGTTCCTCGGGCAAGGCGTCAGCGTTAGGCTTACCTATGTCCAAGCCGAAGCGGTATAGGCTTAAATACCCTGGCTTCGTTATAAACTCAGATGGTGTTTTGCGGACTTTGCAAACTAGGCAAGGAGCCAAAGCAAAACTGGTTCATCCAGGAGCACGGAGCTGATTCTCCCGTCAACAAGTTCAAGATTTGTGACGAGTGCGCAGCCTTGCTCATGCGCGGCATGGCCAAAAAAGTTATGGGCGTAAGGGAAGGGACTTCCCTGCCGGACCCACTCATCATCAGCAAAACAGGCGTCATTGACGAGATAGTTCTCAACAACGAAAACGCCCTCGACATCACCATCGCAATCGACATAGGCAAGGCTCGCCGCTGGGTCGAAAAAGAAATCGAAGACACCGAATAGCTCACTCTACTTCTAGGTAAGCGGTCGCC
>JBHOSQ010000008.1:0-50521 GCA_042584585.1 archaeon
CGACGTTGACCCAAGTCAACGTCCAGTCCCGACGTGCCGCCTGAGTTTCAGGCGAATTCCGCCAAGGAGTACTAACCTTTTTTTAATCCAAGTGAGTGGTGTTAGCCATGAATGCGTACGTAGAGATTCTTAGGCCGGTGAACGGAGTGATGGCCATGGTAGCCGTCGCGGTTGGGTTCTTTGTTGCTGGCGGGCAATTCGCGTTGCCGCAGGGGCTTGCGCTCGCCATGGCGTCTGCGTTTTTGATTCTGTCCGCTGGGATGGTGATTAATGACTACTACGACTATCCCATTGACAAGAAGACCAAGAAGCATCGCCCCATCCCGTCCGGGAGGGTTGGGCTCGGGGCCGCGCGGATGTACGCCGCCGCACTGTTCTTGGTTGGGCTCGGGCTGGCGTTCTTCGTGAACATGGAGGCGTTCGTAATCGCTGTCTTGGCCGCGGTCACTTTGTTCCTCTATGCCAAAGAGTTTTCCAAGAAAGCGTTTACAGGGAACTTTTTGGTGGCGTTGAACACTGGCCTCACGTTCGTGTTCGGCGCGGCAGTGGCCGGCAGTATAGTCTCGGTCGAAGTCATGGCCCTTGCGGGCATGGCGCTCTTCGCGAACCTCGCGCGGGAGGTTTACGGCAGCATTCGGGACATGAAAGACGACAAGGGCACGCGCGAGACGCTCCCGATGCGGATAGGCGTCAGCAAGTCCGTTATGATAGCCGCGTTCGCGATGGTCACCGCCATAATGCTTAGCCCCATCCCTTACTGGGCGGGGATTTTCGGGGAAAATTACCTTTTGCTTATATCGCTGGTCGACGCTGGGTTCCTGTACATCATTTTGAACAGCTTCAGGACCAAAAACTTCGCCAGGGAAGCACATTACTGCCGCGTATTCCAAATGGCTGCCCTAATCGCCTTTTTGGTAGGCGCTATTTGAACAAATGGGCAACAAAAAGCGGTAGCTTTAAAAAAAGAGCCCAACAAAACAGTGCGTGCGAGGTAATCCAATGAAAAATGTTGACAAAACTGACCTAGCCATACTGCGTGCGCTCATGAAGAACGCCCGTGCGTCCTATCGTGAGGTAGCCAGCCAAATAGGCGTGGCAGTGGGCACTGTCCAGCACAGGATGCAGAAGCTGGAGAAAAAGGGGATACTCAAGGGATTCCGGCCGGTTATTGACTATTCCAAGCTCGGCTATGAAGTAGCGGCAATAATCTCTCTCGAGACGCCGAGGGGGCTAAACGAGGAGCTCGAGGAAAAGCTGGCGAAGAACCCCCACGTGAACAGCATTTACCACACTGCGGGGGACGTGGACATATTCATCAGGGTGAAGTTCAAGCACACTGACGAGCTGCACCAGTTCCTGCAGACCGAGCTGACAGACAAGTACGTCAAGAAAAGCAAGACCTACATCATAATGGACAAGAAGCGGGCGTACGGCAAGCTTATGATGGAGTGAGCGTTATGGGCCAAATCGAGTTTTTCGCTGATGCGGGCAAGTTCAGGGCAGTCAAAAAGCTGAAGGTCGAGGAAAACACCGAGCCAATGTTCGTGGCACGGTTTTTGGCGTCTGTGCAGGACACCCTCGTGCGCAAGACCCGTGACTACATGGACGTGGATATGCCCATGGACAAGCTGGACGAGATAGTTGGGGAAATTTGCGACGCCGAAAAAAAGAAGAAGGGCTGGAAGCTCCACGGCAGGGCAAGTGAAGAAAAAATCACTAAGTGCCTCGCCGCCGCACGCGGCTCCAAGACAACGCGCATGATTAACGAACTCGTCGAGGGAAAGAAGGCGCGTGAACTGGCGAAGGCGTACGTGCTGCAGACCACGCTGGACGCCCTGGGGTTCCCACTCGTGATTAACGCCAAGCTCTTCGAGAAGTACCTCGAGGAAAAATCGTTAGAGTAAGCCGCTTTCTGCGGCTGCATTTATATTACGCTAGTTTAATAACTAGCTTCGTGGGGCCGTGGGGTAGTTTGGTATCCTGGTGGCTTTGGGAGTCATTGACCTGAGTTCAAATCTCGGCGGCCCCACTCAAAAGCGGGGGTAGCAAAGTGGCCAAATGCGGTGGACTTAAGATCCACTGACTTAGTGTCTTCAAGAGTTCGAATCTCTTCCCCCGCACTTTAGGTGAGCAAGTGGAAGCAATTGAATGCATCAAGTCAAGAAGGTCCAGGAGAAAGTTTCTGGACAAAGACATCCCGGACAGTGTTGTTGATGAGTTGATTGACGCGGCGCGGCACGCGCCGTTCGGCGGACCGCCAATGAAGGGGCCGCAGGTATGGGAATTCATTGTGGTGCGTGAGCAGAAGACCAAAGACAAATTGGCATTGCACTATGAGGACCGGCAGTGGGTCGCGAAGGCGCCTGTTTTGATTGCCTGCTGTGCGGACAAGAATCGTGACCCGGACTACAAAAACTGGGAGGTCACTGTCGCGATGGCGATACAGAACTTGCTGCTCGCCGCGCACTCAATGGGATTGGGCGCTTGTTACGTCGCGACGTTCATGCATCATGTCAACCATGGGGCCGAGCGAGATGCACTTCGGGAAGCACTTGCGTTGCCGGAAAACATCGAGCTGGTTGCCGTGCTGACTCTGGGGTATCCAGACCCAAGCGAGGAATTGACGGAAAAAGAGCTTCGGGGACTAAAGGAAATTACTCACAAGGAAAAGTTTTAGCGGGGCTCGTAGTCTAGCTTGGATATGACTCAACCCTCCGGAGGTTGGAGCCCGGGTTCAAATCCCGGCGGGCCCGTTCTGCCTATCGCTGGGCCTTGTGCCCCGCCTTAGTCTACCGCGCCAGCTGAGGTTTCGGCTGAAACCCGGCGGGCTAGTTGAGGCAGAGACGGGAATGAGCCCGTCTCTGGGGGTGCCAATTTGCACCCCTCAAGCCTAACGTGCCAGCTTAGTTCAAGCTGCTAGAAATCTTTATATAGCCGAACCGAATAGGAGTAATTGCATGCCGAGCGAAGAAGAGCAGATAATCAACTTGATTGCACAGGAGCTGAGCGCGGGCAAGAGCCCAAACGCAGTCATTGCTGAGCTCGTGCAGGCAGGCCTGCCGAAGAACGAGGCGGCAACAGTCGTGAACGCGGTGGCACAGCAATTAGCCAGGCGTGGCGGCGGGGGAGGAGGCAGCAGAAGGCCAATGCCCCGCGGAGGCGGAACCAACTGGGGCATGTGGGTAATGCTTCTTGCCATTGGTGTCCTGGTGTACATAATCTTCATTGCCAGGTAGAAACACTTAAATTCTATTCAGTCAAAAAGAGTAGCCACTGCCTCAGTAGCTCAGTGGTAGAGCGCTACCTTGGTAAGGTAGAAGTCGAGGGTTCAACTCCCTCCTGAGGCTTATTATATTACAAAGTGCCTAAAGTGAGTAAGATGGATTTCCTGGGTTTTGAGCTGAGTGGCTTGTTTATCAACGCTGTAGTGTTTGGCGCGCTAGCCCTGGCAGTCGTCACGATTGTTGGCGTGCTGCTGATTCACTACTTCAACCGCACAGGCAAGGCGCATTTCCCGAAGCTCATCATGATTACGCTGAACCTTCTGGAGACTCCAATCAAGAACCTGCTGTGGCTGTTCAACCTCGACGACAGGACACTTCACTTGGTGCGGTCAAGCATCAACAACATTCTTTACAGGCACCGCTTCGCGGCAATCCCGTTCAAGGAGCGCGCGATTTTCCTGCCGCAGTGCCTCCGCAACCAAGCGTGCCCCGCGCCCACTGATGCAGAAGGGCTGCACTGCAAGGGCTGCGGGAAGTGCAGCATCGCGGAATACAAAAAAGAAGCGGAGAGTAAGGGGTACAGGTTTTTCATTGCCCCCGGCGGGACAATGGTCAAGCGCATGATAAAGCAGTACAGGCCCAAGGGGATTATCGGCGTGGGATGCGAGAACGAAATCCAGATGGGCGCGGAAATGGCGGTGCGCGCCGGGGTCGTGCCAATGGTCGTCCCGCTCGCGAAAAGCGGGTGCCTGGACACAATAGTGGACTGGGACGAGCTAAGGAAAATCACTAATTTGACGCCCAAAAACGTGAACGATTAAAAAGGAACGCGGCGCTAATTTCCCCGTGCGCCGGCCTAGCTCAGTTGGTTAGAGCGCCAGACTCATAGGGAATTAATCCTCTGGGTTTTCTTCCGGAGACATCTGGAAGTCGTGGGTTCAAGTCCCATGGCCGGCACCACACTTTTTTAGATGCTTGTTGCGTTGAAGCACTTGGGATAGTTTGTGCAGCCCCAGAAGTAGGAATGGTTTTTCTTGTTTTCACGCACCGCCATCAAGGCGCCGCACTGGCCACACTTCTTTGTTTTTGGCGCCGCACGCTGGTGCCTGACACACCGGGGCTCACCCGCCTCCGAAAAAGACGTCGCGAAGCCGGAACAAACCGTACACTTCGGGGGGGAATAAGGGACTCGGCGCATGACCCCCAGTTAAGAAACACTGGTTCAAAAAGGTTTGTGGCAATCCCCCAACGCCGGCACTATACTGTTATGCTAAAGACACGCCAATCAGCCCAACCACCGTCAGGACAATCCCGAGCTTTTGGTTGGTGAGTATCCTTTCGTGAAGGAAAAAGTGTGCAAGGACGACCGTCACCGGGGTGTAGGCGGCGACGATTGCTGACACGATGGAGACCATCCCAATATCGATGCCAATCATGAAGAACAGATTGCCAAACAGCTCGGCTATCGCCACGCCAATAAGCACAAGCCAAAGCGAGCGCGCCGGCCACTCAACCTTTATTTTCCTCAGCGGCGCGTAACTGGCAAGGAAAACCAGGCTAACAAGCCTCAGCGAAAAAAACGAAAAGATGGGGCCCACGCCCTCGACAACAAAGTCCGTGAGCAAGCCAACGACGCCGAACAGCAACAACGCGGCGAACGCGAGGATCGCCCCTGCGCTCAAAGCCTTTTGCTTGAATGACTTGAATTCTACGGCCGTAAGGAAGACGCCAGCGAAAATCACGAGGATGCCCAGCAACTGGATGGATGTTGGCTGCTCGCCCAAGACCAATAATGCGAGGACCGTCGTGACTGCACCCCACGAGCCGACAATCGGCACGATGACAGACGCCATCCCCTGGGCAAGGCCCCTGTAGAAAAGGACCCAGGCCATGAAGCTGAAAAACGCGGTGACTATGATGAAGAGCAAAGACTCCTGTGACAAGAGCGGGAGCTCGGCGAAGACAATGATATAGAGCAGCGCAGGGATGAAGCCAATAGCCTGGGTAAAAAGCAGGCTGCTGAAGTCGCCGAACTTGTCGACAGCCTTCTTCCCCAAGAAATCACAAACCCCAAGGCTCAGCATCGCCATGAAGCCAAATATCGCGCCTTCAACGAGGGGCATGCAGTCCTTATGGCAGCACCTACTTTTATTAACCATCTCTTCGTAGGTTGGTTGAGGTGTAAATTGTGTCCGAACCAAAGAGGCTAGCGGGAGAAAAGGCCTGTGAATACGTAAAGGACGGCATGGTCCTGGGCCTGGGGACAGGCAGCACCGTGTATTACACACTAAAGAAGATAGCCGAGCTTGGATTGAATGTGACAGGGGTTTGCACGTCCGTGGACACGGAAAACAAGTGCAAAGAGCTTGGCATCAAGACCGCCGGCATCAACGAGCACGACCCGGAGCTCGCGATTGACGGCGCCGACGAAATCGACGGGAACAGGCATTTGATAAAAGGCGGCGGGGGGGCGCTGACGCGCGAGAAAATCGTTGACTACCGCGCCAAAGAATTCATCGTCATCGCAGAAGAGCGGAAAGTGGTCGGGCAGCTTGGGGAAACGTTTTTCCTGCCCGTTGAAGTCATCCAATTCGCGTGGGAACGCACTCAGCGCGAGCTCAAGGAAAGATTCGAGCGGGTCGAAAAAAGGGAGTTCACCACAGACAACGGGAACTACATACTCGACTGCCACGGCAAAATAGCGGACGCTGTGGCGTGGGAAAAAGAAATCAACTCCATTCCAGGTGTCGTGGAAAACGGCTTGTTCACGCGCGACATCAAGAAAATAATTGTTGGGAATGACACAGGGGTGAAAGAGATATGAAAAAGCTCGTCGTCAACTTCAAGGCCTACGAGGAAAGCACTGGAGCCAGCGCCGTCGAACTCGCCCGCAAAATCGCTGGCGCCAGCAGCGAAGTCATCCTTTGCCCACAATACTTTGACATCAAGGAAATCGCGGGGCTCGGAAACCCCGCATACGCGCAGCACGTCGACGCGAAAACATTCGGGAGCCGCACGGGATGGATAGTGCCCGAGGCAGTGAAGGCCGCGGGTGCCGTTGGCACGCTCATCAACCACTCCGAGCACACAATCGGGCTCGACAAAGTCGGCGAAGTCGTGAAGCGGTGCAGGGAAGCAGGCCTGCAGAGCCTTGTTTGCGTGCCCGACGTCGCGAGTGTCGCCGAGGCCGTCCGGCTTGAGCCGGACATGATTGCAATCGAGCCGCCGGAACTAATCGGCAGCGGAATAAGCGTTTCACAATCCCAGCCCGAACTGATTGAGGACGCGGTAAAGAACGCGGGCGGGGTCACCCTGCTATGCGGCGCTGGGGTAAGCACTGCCGAAGACGTCAAGAGCGCAATCGCACTCGGGGCCGAGGGGGTGCTCGTCGCGTCCGCAATCGTGAAAAGCCCGGAGCCGGAAAAGCTTGTGGCAGATATGGTGAAAGAGCTATGATAGTTGTTGGGAAAGACGATTTCTCTGAAGGCCTGGCCAAGGAATTGGGAGTGAAGCACGTCGAGCTGGAGACGCGGACGTTCCCCAACTCCGAGATAAACCCACGGGTCATGAACGAAGCGAAGGGCGAGAAAGTACTAGTGGTGCTCCGCACCGGCTCACAGGAAAAACACCACCCCAACCGGCTGGTCATTGAGACGCTGTTGGCCGTGAGGCAGCTGAAGGAAATGGGGGCGGAGCCGATTGTGGTTTGGCCGTGGTTTCCCTACTCGCTGCAGGACGAGTCGTTCAGGGACGGCGAGCCCAAAAGCGCGGAATACGTTTTAGATATGCTCCACACGAGTGGTGCCACGGCGTTCTTCACGGTGTCCGCCCACATGGACCGCGGGGAAGGGAAAATGGATTACTACACCAAAATGCCTTGTTATACCCTAAGCGGGTTCAAGGCAATCGCCGAATACCTCAAGGGAAAAGTCACCGGGCCAGTTGTGATTGGGCCGGACTTTACTTCGAACGAGTCCGCCAAGGAAGTCCAGGCGGTGCTCGGGGGTGAAGTTAATTCCGTGGAAAAAGCGCGGGACAAGGAAACCGGCGAGACAGAAATCACTAAGCACGACGTGAAGGAATTGGTGGGAAAGGACGTGGTGGTTGTCGACGACATCGCAAACACCGGCGGCACTCTAGCGGGGGCAATCAAGCTCTGCAAGGAAAACGGAGCCACTAAAGTTGTGAGCTGTGTCGTGCACCCAGTGCTCGCCGAGGACTGCCTCGCAAAGGTTTCGGGCGAAGGCGAGTTTGTGGCGACGGACACTATCGACTCGCCCATCTCGAAGATAACTGTCGTGCCTGCGCTTGCAGGGCTTATTCAGAAGCAGCTTTGAGCTCCGCGATGGCCGCTGCGCGGTCCGGCTTTCCAAAGATTGCAGTGCCAGCAACGACGACGTCGACGCCTGCGTCCACAACCCGCTTGATGTTGCCGGTGGTTACCCCGCCGTCGACCTCGATGGTGCCTGAAAAGTTTTCTTTGAGCCACTCTATTTTTTGGATTGACGACTCGATGAATCCCTGGCCGCCCCACCCCGGGTTGACGCTCATCACAAGCACGAGGTCGGCGTGCTGCAGCACTGGCTCGAGGATCTCCACGGGCGTCGGCGGGTTGATGGAGACGCCTGACTTTATCCCTGCGCCACGGATTTCCTGTAAGTGAACGGCAAGGTTGTCGCTTGCCTCGGCGTGAATGGTTATCAAGTCGCTCCCAGCTTCCGCGAAGGCCTTGACCCGCTTTTCCGGCGAGTCGGTCATCAAGTGCGAGTCGAAAAATAGCTTGCTTTTGTCACGGAGTGATTTCACTACTTCGGGGCCGAATGTCGTGGGCGGGACGAACTTTCCGTCCATCACGTCGAAATGCAGCCAGTCCGCGGATTCCACTGACGTTACCTCTTCATCGAGCCGCGAGAAGTCGGCCGCCAGCAGGGAAGGCGCTATCAACACCATACGCGTTTTTAATGAAATCGGGGTATAAAAGCTTGCACCGCCTCGGTAGCTCAGTGGTAGAGCGCCGGTCTTGTAAACCGGAGGTCGGGGGTTCAACTCCCTCCCGAGGCTCTTATGGCAAGCTCGATTGAAGAAGCAGTTTCCGCCGTCCGGAACGGCGGGATGGTCGTGGTGATTGACCGCGAGGACCGCGAGAACGAGGGAGACCTCGTCATGGCAGCCGAGCACGCCACGCCTGAAAAAATCAATTTCATGCTCAAGAACGCGCGCGGGATAATTTGCGTGCCCATGACGCCGGAGCGGCTTGGGGGGCTGGGGATTCCGCCAATGGTCGAGGACAACACGGACCGCATGGGAACGGGGTTTACTGTGACTGTTGACTATCGCGAGGGCACGACGACGGGTGTGTCGGCTTCGGACAGGGCCAAGACCATCAAGGCGCTCGCTGATTCTTCGTCTGTTCCGGGGGACTTCAACCGGCCGGGCCACGTTTTTCCGTTGATGGCCAGCGCCGGCGGACTGGCTGAGCGGCAGGGCCACACCGAGGCAGCTGTCGAGCTCGTGAAAATGGCGGGGCTTGCGCCGGTGGCAGTTATTTGCGAGATAATGAGTGCCGACGGGAGCATGGCCAAGGGGCAAGAGCTTGAGGAGTTCGCGGAAAAGCACGGGCTTCCAATTATAAGCGTCCCGCAACTTGTGAGACAACGGGGAATTGAATGAACTGGCTGATACTTGTCCTGTTGAGCCTGTTGCTGTCGGGGATTGGGGCAGCCATAAACAGGTACATCCTTCGCGACGAGCACGTGTATAGTTACAGCTTCTTGTTCACGTTATTGTCCAGCTTTTTCTTTATCCCGCTTATGCTGACAGAAGAAATCGTGCTGCCGCAGACCACCGAGGCGTGGCTCATCGTGCTGGCGGCGGGAGTGCTTTGGTGGACCGTAAACATCATTGGGTTCATGGGCATCAGCAAGACCGACGTCACGCTCAGCAAGCCGTTGGCGGCCTCAAAAGTCGTCATGGTTTTCCTGCTGTCCGTGCTCGTTCTCGGCGAGGCAGTGACGACCGGAAAGATAATCGGCACGCTGCTGGTCATGGCCGGGATGCTTGTGCTGACGTGGAAAAAGGGCTGGTTCACGCACCTCCGCAGCGAAGGGGTGCAGCTGTTGCTCATGGCTGCAGTGATAATGTCCGTCGTGCATGTGCTTGACAAGTACAACATGGCGACGGTGTCGGCAAACGTTTACGGGTTTTTGATGTATTTCATTCCCGCGATTCCGTTGGGCATTATGACAGCGTTCCGTGTGCCGCAGCTCAAGCAGACGATTCGGAACAAGTGGAAAGCGGTTTTGCTTGTGGCGGTTTGTTACGGCGCGATGTACTACTTCGTGCTGCAGGCCTACAGGGTCGCGGACATCAACGTGATTTTCCCTATTCTCCAGCTCGCCAGCCTCGTGACCCTTGGGATTGCTTATTTCTGGCTCAAGGAAAAAGCGGAGTTCCGGCAGCGGGTGGCCGGGGCATTGCTCATGATTATTGGCGCGGTTTTGGTGACGCTCGGCGCATGAATTTATATTAGGTAATATAGAATAGAGGCGCAGACCGGCGTTGGCCAAAGCCGACGTCTGGCAAACCGACACTGACCCAAGTCAGTGTCATCGACAAGGGGTCCGTAGGGTAGTTTGGTATCCTTCAAGCTTCGGGGGTTTGAGACCTGAGTTCGAATCTCAGCGGACCCACTCAATTCACTGCTGCCTTTTTAAAAAGAAGTGGATAAAAGAATCAAAGCATCCCCGCTTAGCATAGCCCGGTAATGCGGCCGGCTGTAGATGGATTTGGAGGCAGGGCCTTCGTACCAGCCGCCACCGGCAGATCCCCCGTTCAAATCGGGGAGCGGGGACCACACCCCTTTTTAAAGCGAGCAAAGCAAAAAAAAAACGAGTGCCTGCCCCTGTAGTGTAGTTGGTTTATCATCTGGGATTGTCGATCCCAGGACTCGGGTTCGAATCCCGGCGGGGGCGCTCTAGTTTTCTAGGAGATGTATGCATGAAACGGTTCAGGTCAAAAGGCGGTTTTTTCTTGATGTTGACTGGGGCAGTCGCGCTGTTGAGCGGGTCGCAGCTGTTGATTGGCAACTTGATTCAAGTGGAAGATATGCTGCAGGCGTTTGGCGGACTCTTTGTGTTCATGTTCGGCGTGATGCTGTTTTACTACGGGAGCATTCTTCTCGGTGGAGAAGAATAACAATTTGTCTCTGGGGGATGCCAACTGGCATCCCCCAAGCCTAACGTGCCAGCTGAGTTTCAGCTGTTTTATTACGGGAGCATTCTTCTCGGTGGAGAAGATAACTAGTTTTTTATACCCCTAATTCGTTTTCTTGGGTGTGGAGATTGACTACGACATTGTCAAGACCGTGCGGGAGCTAGAGAAAGCAGGCCATTCTGACGAGACCATCGAGGAAAAGCTCGGGGAACTGGGGTACTCTGAATCAGAAATACTCGAAATAATGCGGTTATCCAGCGGAGTTGACGCCACAGAAGGCCAGAACAAAGCGAAAATGGCGCTGATGGCGCTCGGCGGCGGATTCGTGGCCCTCGTGGTTTTGATGGCGGTATACGCCCTGATATTCGCCTGAAAAAACCGAAACGTTTATAAAGCAGCATTTTTACAACTCATGCACGCTCCGCTCCTGCTTTTCTATGCGAGTCTCTAGGGGGAAATATGCGTGTCAGAAACTGACTTTATACTGAAACATGAACTTGTTCCCAAGCACGAAATAGTGTCAGACACGGGACTTGAAAAGGTCATGAAGCAGTACAACGTCACGAAAGACCAACTTCCCCAAATCAAGGAAACTGACCCAGTAGCCCAAGCCATCGGCGCTAAAAAAGGCCAGGTCCTGAAGATAACTAGGCCCTCGATAACCGCAGGAAAAACAGTTACCTACCGTATTGTGGTATAAACTGGCTGAGTTCGCTGAGTAGGTGTTAAAATGGCCTGGGAAGCAGCTGAAGCTTTTTTAAAGGAAAATACGCTCGTCAAGCAGCATCTTGACTCGTACAACGCCTTCGCTGACAACAAAATTCAGAAAATCATCAACGAAATAGGTGAAATCGAGTCACACCAAGAAGGAATCAAAATCAAGCTTGGGAAAGTGCGTCTTGAAAAGCCAAGGATACTGGAGGCAGACGGGTCCAAACGGAAGATCATGCCAATGGAAGCGCGGCTTAGGAACAGGTCGTACGTGGCGCAAGTCTTCCTCGAAATGACGCTCGTCCAGGACAGCGTCGAAAAACAAACCGAAGAAGTATTCATCGGCGAGCTCCCAGTCATGCTCAAGTCAAGCCTCTGCTACCTCGGGGACGTAACCGACGACGAGCTAATGGAGGCAGGGGAAGACACCCTCGACCCCGGCGGCTACTTCGTCATCAATGGAAGCGAGCGGGTGCTCGTTTCGATAGAGGACCTCGCTCCGAACAGGGTTATCCTGTCCAAGGAAAAGAGGAGCGGCAAAAACGTCGTCATGGTCCGCATATTTTCGGTCAAAGACTCGTTCAGGGCAAAAATCGGTGTGGAGCGGAAGCCGGAGGGATTGTTTTACGTCTCATTCCCCGCGTCGCCAAAAAACCTGAACATGATTCCGGTGCTCAAAGCGCTCGGGCTCAACTCGGACAACGAAGTTTTCAAGGCATTCCACGACCAGCCCGAAATCGTTAACGACCTATTGCTCAACATGGAAGCGGTGAGCGTCAAGGACAGCGAAGAAGCCATTGACTACATCGGGAAAAGGGTTGCGGCAGGCCAGCCAGAGGAGTACCGCAAGACACGGGCCCTCCAGATACTTGACAATTATTTGCTCCCGCACATTGGGATTAACGAGGAAAGCCGCATCAAGAAGGCGTACTTCCTTTGCCGCATGGTCGAAAAAGCGACTGCCGTCGCCAACGGCCACCGCGAAGAAGACGACAAGGACCACTACGCAAACAAGCGCGTGAAGCTGTCCGGAATGCTCATGGACGAACTGTTCAGGTACGGGTTGTCTTATTTCGTGAAGGACGTCAACTACCAAATCGACCGCGTGTTCGCACGCGGCAAAAAGCTGCAGATAAAAACGCTTGTTAGGCCAGACGCCATGACCGACCGGATTCGGTACGCGATGGCGACCGGCAACTGGGTCGGCGGGCGCACAGGCGTCTCGCAGCTGCTTGACCGCACCACTTACCTTTCCGCGCTATCGCACTTGAGGCGCGTGATTTCGCCCCTGTCAAAAGTGCACCCGCACTTCGAGGCAAGGGACCTTCACCCCACGCACTGGGGAAAAATCGACCCCAACGAGACGCCGGAAGGCCAGTCTTGTGGGCTCGTCAAAAACTTCGCGCTCGGCACGGTCGTCACTTCAGACTATCCCGAAGAACAGGTCGAGGGCGCGCTTGAAAAGCTCGGGGTGAGCTTCAAGAGGTGAGATGCATGGAAGAGAGCAGTGTATACATCAACGGAAAACTCGTCGGCTTTCACGAAAGCGGCGGAGAACTCGTCCAAAGCATTCGCAAGAAGAGGCGCACCGGAGACCTCCCCCCAGAGCTCAACGTCGCGTACTACCCAGACGTGGACGAAGTCTACATCAACGTCGACGGCGGAAGGGCCAGGCGGCCGCTAATCATCGTCAAGGAAGGCAAGTCACTGCTCACCGACAAGCACGTCGACGGGCTCAAGAAAGAAAGTGTTACTTGGAGCGACTTGATCAAGGAAGGCGTCGCCGAATACCTTGACGCCGAAGAAGAAGAAAACGCTTACATAGCAACGACCGACGAAGAAATCAACGATGAGCACACCCACGTCGAAGTCCACCCCGCACTCATTCTTGGCGTGATAAGTGCCGCCGCACCGTTCCCAGAGCACAACTCCGCTCCGAGGATCACGATGGCGTCGGCAATGCTTAAGCAGGCACTTGGCCTGTACCAAAGCAACTTTAACGTCCGCATGGACACGCAGGCACACGTGATGAACTACCCCCAGGTGCCGCTCGCGCTGACCAAGCAAAGCAAGATCATCGGCGCCGACCGCAGGCCCGCAGGGCAAAACATGGTCGTCGCCATCATGCCGTTCTACGGCTACAACATGGAAGACGCCATCATTCTCAACAAGGCCTCGGTCGAGCGGGGCGTTGGCCGCACCATGTTTTACCGGACTTACACCTCCGAAGAGCGGAGGTACCCCGGCGGCCAGAAGGACAGGTTCGAACTGCCCAAGCCCGAGATACAGGGCTTCCGCGGCGAAGAATGCTACAGGTTCCTTGGCGAGGACGGAATAATCAACCCCGAGGCAGGAGTCATTGGCGGAGACGTGCTGGTCGGAAAGACCTCACCACCCCGGTTCCTCGAAGAAGTCGGCGAGCTGTCGATGATAGAGGAGAAGAGGCGTGAGAACTCTGTCATACTCAGGCACGGCGAGGGTGGCACTGTCGACTCCGTGATGATTACCGAGGCACCGACCGGGAACAAGCTGGTCAAGGTGCGTGTGCGGTCGCAAAAGATTCCAGAAATCGGGGACAAGTTCGCGTCCAGGCACGGACAAAAGGGTGTTGTTGGCCTGATTGTGCCACAGTATGACATGCCGTTCAACGAGCACGGCATTTCGCCGGACCTAATCATGAACCCGCACGCAGTGCCGTCAAGGATGACGGTTGGGCACGTGCTCGAGATCATTGGCTGCAAGGCCAAGTCGCTCGGCGGCAAGAACTATGACCCCACTGCGTTTGAGCCGACCGACTACGAGGGCATGAAACAAGCATTGCTCCAGTACGGCTTCAAGCCCAACGGCAAAGAGGTCATGTACGACGGCAAGACCGGCAAGAAAATCACTGCCGAGATATTTATTGGAGTCACGTACTACCAGAGGCTGAAGCACTTGGTCAGCAATAAGATGCACGCGCGGTCCAGGGGCCCAGTGCAGATACTGACTAGGCAGCCCACTGAAGGAAGGGCCCGTGACGGTGGGCTCAGGTTCGGTGAAATGGAGCGTGACACACTGATTGGCCACGGAGCGTCCATGCTGCTTCTGGAGCGCTTGCTCAAGGAGTCCGACCTCGTGGTTGAATTGGTCTGTGAGAAGTGCGGTTCCATCGCGGTCGAGGACCAAATACGCAAGAAAAAGTATTGTCCTGCGTGTGACTCGACTGAAGTGCAGCCAATTGAAATGAGCTACGCGTTCAAGCTCTTGCTGAATGAGCTGAAGGCGCTGGACATAAGTCCCAAGCTAAAGTTAGTGGACAAGGCGTGATTGTCATGGTGATTGTACAGAAAAAAATCGGTAGCGTTGAATTCGGGATACTCGGCCCCGAGGTAATACGCAAGATGAGCCAAATTCGGGTGGTCACCCCGGACACTTATGACGAAGACGGCTATCCCATTGAGGGCGGTCTCATGGACCTGCACCTCGGCGTGATTGACCCCGGCCTACGCTGCAAGGCGTGCGGCGCGCGAATGGTCACGTGCCCCGGGCACTTCGGCCACATCGAACTGGTGAGGCCAGTGGTCCATGTGGGCTACGTCAAAATGGTTTACACTTTGCTCAAGGCCACATGCAAGAGCTGCGGCAGGCTGCTCTTGGACAAGAAGGACCTGAGCGAATACAAGGAGTTCATCACCGAAGAAGAAAACGAGATGGACGAAGACGCGGCACTCGACATCATCCAGCGCACCAAGAAGGCCAACCAGTGCCCGCACTGCAGCGCAAAGCAGTCCGCCGTCAAGCTCATCAAGCCCACCACGTTCTTCGAGGAAGACCAGAGGCTTTTGCCCAGCGACATCCGCAGGCGGATGGAGCTTATCCCGGACAACGACTTGAGGCTGCTTGGGATTAACGCCAAGGTCGCCCGCGCCGAGTGGGGAATTTTGACCGTGCTGCCGGTGCCGCCGGTTACCACGAGGCCATCGATTACGCTTGAGACTGGGGAAAGGAGCGAAGACGACTTGACGCACAAGCTCGTCGACATACTAAGGATTAACCAGAGGCTTAGGGACAACATTGCTGCGGGCGCGCCCCAGCTGATTATCGAAGACCTTTGGGACTTGCTGCAGTACCACGTCACCACATACTTCAACAACGAGGTAAGCGGGATTCCGCCGGCAAGGCACCGGTCGGGCCGGCCGCTGAAGACGCTTGCCCAGAGGCTGAAAGGCAAGGAAGGGAGGTTCAGGTACAACCTGTCCGGGAAGAGAGTTAACTTCTCGGCAAGGACGGTCATTTCCCCGGACCCGAACCTGTCAATCAACGAGGTCGGTGTTCCGCTGCCAATCGCAGAGGAGCTCACGGTCCCCGAGCACGTGACAGAGTGGAACATGGACAATATTAAGAAGTATATAACAAGTGAAGCCTACCCCAAGGCGAACTATGTCATCAGGCCAGACGGCCGGAGAAAGAAAATCACTGAAGTCAACAGGCCCGACATTCTCGAGGAGATGGAGCCGGGCTACATTGTCGAGAGGCAATTGAAGGAAGGCGACATTGTGCTGTTCAACAGGCAGCCGTCGCTGCACAGGGTCTCGATGATGGCGCACGTCGTGAAAGTATTGCCTGGCAAGACTTTCCGCCTACACCCCGCAGTGTGCAAGCCTTACAACGCAGACTTCGACGGAGACGAAATGAACCTCCACGTGCCCCAGAACGAAGAGGCTAGGGCAGAGGCGTGGAAGCTCATGCTCGTCCAAAACCAAATCATTTCGCCGAGGTATGGCGCGCCAATTATTGTCGGCGACCAGGACTTCGTGAGCGGCGGGTACTTGATGACCCACCGCAACATGTCGTTCAACAAGCGGCTTGCCGAGCGTGTGCTTATCGCCGCCAGCATTACAAAGGTGCCGTCGCCGGACTTGCCGGACGGCCGGTATTCGGGCAAGCTTTTGTTCTCGCAGTGCCTGCCAAAGAACCTGAACATCAGCTACGAGAACAAGATGTTCCGCAAGGGCTGCAAGAAGTGCGAGAAGCACAAGTGCGACGAGCACGACTCGTTCGTTGTAATAAGGAACGGCAAGCTCCTCAAGGGCGTCATCGACAAGGTGAGCTATCAAGGCATTTTGCTTGACACTATTTTCAGGGAGTTCGGGCCCGATGCCGCGAGGGAATTCATGGACAAGAGCACAAAGATGGTTCTTGTCGCGATGATGGACGAAGGCCTCACGATTTCCGTGTCCGACTATGAGATTAGTGGGGAGACGGAGAAGGCCATCAAGGGCCTGATTGCGACGGCAGAGGAAGACGTGAACGAGTTCGTCGAGAAGTACAAGAACGGCCAGCTGAAGAGAATCCCGGGCAAGACCCTGAAGGAAACGCTCGAGGACAACATCATGGCCATACTCGGAAGAGTGAGGAATGACGCTGGCGAGACCGCCGGTGAGTACTTAGGCGACAAGTCGTCTCCGATGATTATCAGCCGTGTGGGCGCGAGGGGCTCGCTCCTGAACGTGACGCAAATGAGTGCGCTCGTCGGGCAGCAGGCAGTTCGTGGCGGCAGGATACTTAGGGGGTACAAGAACAAGTCTTTGCCCCACTTCAAGGAAGACGACATCGGTGTGAGGGCCCGTGGGTTCGTGGAGCACAGCTTCTACGAAGGGCTTGAGCCGGTCGAGTACTTCTTCCACGCCATGGGTGGCCGTGAAGGCCTTGTCGACAAGGGTATCAGGACTGCGAAGAGCGGGTACATGCAGCGCAGGCTGATTAACGCGTTGCAGGACCTTGTGCTTCGGAGCGACGGAACCGTTCGGGACGCACAGGACACTGTCGTGCAGTTCGTTTACGGCGAGGACGGCGTTGACCCAATGAAGTGCTACGGCAACAGCGCAATCAAGGTGCGGGACGAAGTCATCTATTACGACGAGGTGGACCGCGAGGAAAGTGCTGAGTTCGTGGAGACCGGAGGTGACGGAGATGAATAAGCCTTTTGACGAGTACAAGGGGAAATTACCGGAACTACTACTTGACGAGCTTGAGGAAACTGCGAAAGGCTTAAAAATGCCGGAAACCAGAAAACTGCTCGCGAAAGCCCTTGAGCAATACCAGAACAACCAGGCGGAACCGGGGGAGGCTGTGGGCATTATTGCTGCTCAGTCCATTGGAGAACCCGGCACCCAGATGACGATGAGGACATTCCACTACGCTGGTGTGGCCGAATTGGCCGTGCCGCAAGGCTTGCCACGGTTCATTGAAATCGTGGACTTGAGGCGCGAGCCCAAGATGCCCATCATGGAAATCCACCTCAAGGAAAAATATCGCGGTGAAGAGGCAAAGGTCATTGTATTCGCGGAGTCGCTTGAGGACGTTGAGATGACCGAGTTTGCGGACATCAAGGAAGACTTCTCGAAGCAGATCGTAACCGTGAACTTCAAGGAAGCCGTGATGGAAGAGCACGGGATTGACCTCGAAGAGGCCAAGAAGCAGGTCGAGCGCGAAGTCCGAAGGCGGGCCAAGGGGCGCGACGGGGCTGAGCTGGTGTTCGAGCCAGGGTTTTCGACGCTGCGGTCGCTGCGCAGGTTCGCGGACCGCATCAAAGAAGTCAAGCTGTGTGGCATCAAGGGAATCCGCAAGGCAGTCGTCCTGCCGGAAAAGGATGGCTCCGGATGGTTCATCAAGACAGACGGCACGAACATGAACGCCGTGATGGGCTTGCCAGAGGTCGACCCAACGACGGTCTACAGCAATAACATTCGTGAAGTCGAGGAAGTGCTTGGCCTCGAGGCCGCGCGTTTCGCGGTCATCAAAGAGGCGAAGCTCGTGCTCGACGGCCAGGGCCTGAACGTAAACCCGCGGCACGTCATGCTGGTTGCAGACGTGATGTGCTACGAGGGCGAAGTCAAGGCTATCGGCCGCCAGGGCGTCTCTGGCTCAAAAGCCTCCGTGTTCGCACGGGCGGCGTTCGAGGAGACCGTGAAGCACCTGCACAACGCGTCCATCAAGGGGCACGCGGACAACCTCACGGGAATCACGGAAAACATAATCATCGGCCAAACCATCCCCGTTGGAACGGGGCTGGTTAAGCTGGGAATGAAGGAGTGATACAGGTGGAAGACACCGAAGTCATCAAGAGAGTCGTAGAAAACGGCGAAGTACGGATTGGCTCACGCAGCGTAAGCAAAGAGCTGAACAAAGGCAAGCCCAAGCTTGTTGTGCTGAGCTCGAACTGCCCGAAACCCATCAGGGAGGACATTGAGGGCAAGGCGAAAGCCGCGAACACTCCGGTCTATGGCTACACTGGCACGAGCCTCGAGCTCGGCGAAGTGTGCCGGAAGCCGTTCCCGATTTCCGCGATGGCTGTCGTGAGCCCTGGAGACGCAAGCCTCACCCAGCTCATCAAGGGGGGCAAAGCGTGAAACTCGGCATGGATGAGCTGCAGTACATAAGCATCATCGAAAAGATAACCCGCGCAAAGGTAAAGGACTGTGTCTTGACCGAAGGCGAATTGGTTGTGGTCGTTGGCGAAGGCGAAATGGGCCTCGCAATCGGGCGGAACGGCGAAAACGCCGAGAAGGTAAGAGAAGCAGTCGGGAAAAAAGTATCGTTCATTGAGTTTTCTCCTGACCAGGAGAAATTCATCAAGAAGCTGTTCGCTCCGGCGGTCATCGAGTCCGTTGAAGTGGACGGCGAGACAGTGAAGCTGAAGGCCAGGGAATCCCAACGGGTCATCGGCAAGGGCGGCAAGCGAAAGAAGCGGGCCGAGACCTTGCTGGAGCGGCACTTCGGCATAAAAAACGTGGTAATAAATTAAGGTGAATAACATGCCGGGAAAATTCGCAGCACGAAAGCTTAAGTCAAACAGGCAGGAGGCAAAATGGAAGTCGCCTGAGTACAAGAAGAAGGTGCTTAAGCTCAAAAAGAAGTACGATCCCATGGGTGGCTCTCCACAAGCCAAAGGAATCGTGATTCAAAAGGTTGCGCTGGAGGCCAAGCAGCCAAACTCGGGGCTGCGGAAGTGCGTTAGGGTGCAGCTAATCAAGAACGGCAAGCAGGTAACTGCCTTCGCGCCCGGCGACAAGGCAATCACGTTCATCGAAGAGCACGACGAGGTAACCGTCGAAAAGCTCCGCGCGTCGAAGCGCGGCACGCTTGGAGACCTGCCTGGCGTGCGGTGGAAGGTCATCAAGGTAAACGGCATTCCCCTCGAGGAAATGAGGCGAGGAAAGAAGGAGAAGCCGGTCAGGTGATTTGAATGTTTGAAGAATTGGACAATACAGACGTTGTGGTCAACGACCCGGGGCTGGTTAACTACATTAACCTGAACCTTAAGGGAATGCACAGCCACGGAAGGCACACCGCGAAGCAGTTCGGGAAGAGCGACATCAGCATTGTCGAAAGGCTCGTGAACTCAATCATGAGGTCGTGCTCCGGAAAGAAAATCGGGGGCAAGATGATTAGCCACCGATTCGGCTGCGGAAAGAAGACCGCCGCAATCAAGGCGGTCCGCGAGGCATTCGCAATCGTGGAAAAGAAGTCCAAGAAAAACCCAGTCCAGGTGCTCGTGGACGCCATTGAAAACGCGGCGCCGCGTGAAGAGACCACGCGCGTCAAGTTCGGCGGAATCACGAGGCACATTGCCGTTGATATTTCCCCACAGCGAAGGGTAGACTTCGCACTCAGGAACCTCTCTGTTGCAGCGCTTGGAAAGGCGTACAAGAGCAAGAAAAACCGGGCAGAAGCGTTGGCCGACGAGATACTGGCCGCGGCTGCACAGGACAACAACTGCATGGCAATCCAGAAGAAAAACGAAATGGAGCGCGTTGCGAAGGGAGCGAGATAAGATGGGACGCCGTGAAGAGATGGTCGAGCGCGTTAGCGCCCTGATGGACAACAAAGACCAGATTAGGAACGTTGGGATAGTTGCGCACATTGACCACGGGAAGACCACGATGACCGACAACTTGATTGCCGGTGCCGGAATGATGAGCGAAGAGCTCGCCGGAAAGCAGCTTGTGATGGACTTTCACGATGACGAGCAGCAGCGTGGGATTACGATTAACGCGGCAAACATTTCGATTGTGCAGAAGTACAAGGACACTGACTACTTGGTGAACATTATTGACACGCCGGGCCACGTCGACTTTTCGGGCGACGTGACGCGCGCGATGCGCGCCGTGGACGGCGCCATCGTTGTCGTTTGTGCCGTGGAAGGCTCAATGCCGCAGACCGAGACCGTGTTGCGCCAGGCGCTTCGCGAGAAGGTGCGGCCTGTGCTGTTCATCAACAAGGTGGACAGGCTCATTAACGAGCTGCAGGTGACTCCCGAGGAGATGCAGGCCAGGTTCGCCAAGATAATCGCGCGTTTCAACGACTCCGTGGGCAAGATGGCGCCGAAGGAGTTCAGGAAGGAGTGGCAGGTCAGGCCCGAGGAGGGCACTGTGTGCTTCGGCAGCGCGTACAACAACTGGGCAATCAGCGTGCCGTACATGAAGCAGGCAGACATCACGTTCAAGGACATTTACGACCACTGCAAGGAAGAAAAGCAGAAGGAGCTCGGGAAAAAGATTCCCCTGCACGAGGTCATGCTGGAAATGGTGTTCAACCACTTGCCCAACCCCAAGACGGCGCAGGTGTACAGGCTCCCCACGATTTGGAGGGGGGACTCTGAGAGTGCCGTTGGCAAGGGAATGGTGAACTGCGACGAGAACGCGCCGCTGGCCATGATGGTTACTAACGTCTCGATTGACCCGCACGCGGGTGACGTCGCGACGTGCCGTGTGTTCTCTGGCAGGATTGCGAAGGGCATGAAGCTCGAGCTCATGAGCGTCGTGAAGCAGAACACTGTGCAGCAGGTTGGGCTCTACATGGGCGCCGAAAGGATTAACGTGGACAGCGTTTCCGCTGGAAACATTGTTGCTGTTACCGGGCTCAGGGACGCGTATGCCGGCGAGACCATCTGCATCGACAAGATTGAGCCGTTCGAGGCCATGAAGCACTTCAGTGAGCCTGTAATCACGAAAAGCATTGAGGCGAAGAACACTTCGGACTTGCCGAAATTGGTTGAGGTATTGAGGCAGGTCGCGAAAGAGGACCCAATGATTCGCATTGAAATCAACGAGGAAACCGGCGAACACTTAATTTCGGGCATGGGCGAGCTGCACCTCGAGGTCATGGAAGACAGGATTCGCACCGAGAGGAAGCTCGAGGTAGTGACTTCCCCGCCGATTATTGTTTACAGGGAGACCGTGAGCAAGGAGTCTCCCGTGATTGAGGGCAAGTCCCCGAACAGGCACAACCGGTTTTACATAATCGCTGCGCCGCTCGAGGACGAGGTCTACGAGGCCATGGTCAACGGCGACCTTACCGAGCGGGACGCGAAGCAGTCCAAAGAATTGGGCAAGAAGCTCCACGAGCTCGGCATGGACAAGGACGAGTCCAAAAAGCCGTGGGCACTGTACAACAAGAACCTGTTCCTAGACAACACGAAGGGCGTCCAGAACCTGAACGAGACCAAGGACTTGCTCGTGCAGGGGTTCAAGGAAGCCATGAACAAAGGGGCAATCGCCCAGGAAAAGGTCACCAAGGTCAAGATTCGGCTGATGGACGCGAAGCTGCACGAGGACGCGGTTCACCGCGGGCCGTCGCAGACTCTGCCGGCTATAAAAAAGCCGATTTACGCGGCCATGCTTTCGGGTGGCGCGGCTCTGCTAGAGCCCATGCAAAAGGTGTTCATTACCGTCCCAGCGGAACAAATGGGGTCGGTCACGAAGGATTTACAGTCCCGGAGGGGCCAAATCCTGTCAATGGACCAGGAAGAAGAGCAAATCGTGATTGGCGGGAAGGCGCCGATTGCTGAACTGTTCGGGTTCGCCGGAGACATCCGGTCGGCAACACAAGGCAAGGCCCTTTGGAGCACGGAGTACGCTGGCTACGAGAAGCTGCCACACGACCTGCAGCCCAAAATAACCAAGCAAATCCGTGAGCGCAAGGGATTGAAGCCAGAACCACCCCGCGCAGGGGACTTTATGGAGTAACGTTAATAAACCACTAAATTAGAAACAAAGGAGTTTTCTTTCGTTTAAAGGAGGGAAGAATATGGCAGACAAACCACACATGAACCTCGTTTTCATTGGCCACGTAGACCACGGGAAGTCTACCCTAGTTGGTAGGATACTTTACAACACCGGCGCGGTCGACGAAAACACCATGAGGAAGCTGAGAGAGGAAGCGGAAAAGCTCGGCAAGGCAACTTTCGAGTTCGCTTTCGTAATGGACAGGGTCAAAGAAGAGCGCGAACGCGGTGTTACCATCGACCTCGCGCACCGGGAGTTCAAGACCGATAAATTTTACTTTACGATCATTGACGCCCCCGGACACAGAGACTTTGTCAAGAACATGATTACTGGCGCTTCGCAGGCAGACGCTGCGGTGCTGGTGGTTGACGTCAAGGATGGCGTACAGCCCCAGACCAAGGAACACGCGTTCCTTTCACGGACTCTGGGCATCAAGCAGCTAGTTGTTGCGGTCAACAAGATGGACGCAGTCGACTTCGCGGAAGACAAGTACAACGAAACCAAGGACGCGGTCGCGGCGCTGCTTAAGACCATCGGGTACCAGACGGACACTATTCCGTTCATCCCGACGAGTGCTTACGCCGACGCAAACATCACCACCAAGAGTGACAAGACCGGCTGGTACAAGGGCCCCATAATGATTGACGCGCTGAACGCGCTCGGGGTGCCCGAGAAGCCAACCGGAAAGCCGCTCAGGCTGCCCGTGCAGGACGTCTATACCATCACTGGTATCGGAACCGTGCCTGTGGGCCGCGTCGAGACTGGGATGCTGAAGATTGGCCAGGCCATTGTCGTTTCGCCTTCGGGCGCAAAGGGCGAGGTCAAAACCATTGAGATGCACCACCAGCAGATGCAAGAAGCAGGACCGGGCGACAACGTTGGGTTCAACGTTCGTGGCATCGGCAAAAAGGACATCAAGCGCGGTGACGTTATTGGCTCGACAGACAGCCCGCCGACCGTCGCCAAGGAGTTCATCGCACAGATCGTGGTGCTACAGCACCCAAGCGCGATTACGGCTGGATACACCCCCGTGTTCCACTGCCACACCGCGCAGGTCGCGTGCACTTTGACCGAGCTCCAGAAGAAGCTTGACCCCAAGACGGGTGGCGTCCTCGAAGAGAACCCCAAGTTCTTGAAGACGGGCGACGTTGCCATTGTCAAGGTGATGCCGAGCAGGCCACTTTGTATCGAAAGCGCGAAGGACTTCCCCGAACTCGGACGGTTCGCCGTTCGTGACATGGGACAGACCGTCGCCGCTGGAATGGTACAGGCGGTTACGCCGAAGTAAACCGGGGGGAATTCTTTCCTCCCCCTTTTTTCATTTTTAGGGAATGATGTATGATGACGCAGGTTGCGACCGTAAAGCTGACAGGGCCGGACTTCAAGAGATTGGACAGTGTCTGTGACCAGATTAAGGACATTTGCCAGAAGACTGGGGCCAAGGTTAGCGGGCCGGTTCCCCTGCCGACCAAGAAACTGAAGCTGCCCGTGCGCAAGTCGCCTTGTGGCGACGGCTCGGAAACTTTCGAACACTGGCAGATGAGGATTCACAAGAGGCTCCTCAACATCGAGACCGACGAAAGGACACTGAGGCAAGTAATGCGCGTGCAGGTCCCGGACCAGGTCCACATCGAAATCGAGCTCAAGGAAGCTTCTTGAGCCCTCGTTTTCTGCAAGGTTTTTAAGGCATAGTGCGAACAATAGGTGTCGCTGGAACATTAGGTCTCTGGGAATCGCAGATTCCCTGTGGCCCGACGTTGACCCCAAGTCAACGTCCAGACGCAACGTGCCAGCTTAGTTTAAGCTGCTGCTGAGGTGGCAGAATCCGGTTATCGCGCTGGTCTCGAAAACCAGTGTCCTCTGGACTTGCAGGTTCAAATCCTGCCCTCAGCGCTCAACCCTTTTTCTGTTACTGACTAGTAACTAACTCTTTTTCCCCATCTTCTTGAAAATCCCATACAACTCTTTCCAGGCCCCGAGGTACTCGTCCACCGCACCCCTCCCCTCGGGCGTCAGGCGGTAGAGTGTGCGGGTGCGCTTCTTCTTGGGCTCCAGCAAGCCCTTCTTGACCATGCGCTTCAACAGGGGATAGAGGCTGCCGGACTTGACCTTCCACACGCCGGGCATCTTCGTGGTGAGCTTCTTCATTATCCCATAGCCGTGCAGCGGGCGGCTGCGCAGGCTAAGCAGGACAAGGAACTCCAGCCGCGTCAGCTTGTGCGTCGGCTTTTTTTGGACGAGGGACATTATGTCGAAACTCATACGAAAACCTACATGTATGTATTTTTGATACATATAGATACACTACCTATATAAATAGAAATTGGTGGGCATGGTAAAACAGGCCGAAACGGCAAGGCATACCTCCTAAGCCGTTCGGCCCATCAGATAATAGGTGTAAAAAAATGGCAGCCAAGAAGAAAGCGGTCAAAAAGACCGCAACCAAGACAAAGGCCAAGACAAAGCCCAAGGCAAAGGCAAAACCCGCTAAGAAGGCCAAGAAGAAGAAGTAATCTTCAAAACCCTTGGGGGCGCCAAGCGGCGCCCCCCCCTATTTTCGGGGGTGAAAACATGGATCGCATGTATGACGAGGACTGGGACGAAAACGACGAAGACTGAGACTAATCCTTCTTTCTTTGGGGGGCCTTCCCGCCCCCCATATAATTTTATAGGCTGGGCACTCCAATAAAGTGATGCGATTCGCTGGGCTAATGGCATTGTTATTGTTGCTAGGCGTGGCCCTAGCGTGCGACGCGGCGATTGGCAACGTCGTTATTGGCTCATCCCCGAACTGCCCCCAGGGCGTTGCTCCGGGAGAAGCAGAAGTCTACAAGGGCGAAGAGTTTTACGTCTGCGGCAACGCATACTTGACGGGAGAACTTGTGGTTGCCGGGGAAGTGTGGGGAAAAGAGCCGCAGCTGATGGACGCCAATTCGCAGGTGGTGAACGGGTGGTTCTCGCTCCTTGGGTCTGCAGACGTCACTGGCCACAAGTACCACTACATCAACGTCTCGCTACAGCAGCCATGCGAAAAAGAGCTTGAGTCAATCGCGCTCGAAATCAAGGACAGCTGCGTCATGCTGCCGCCGAGCACCATTGAGGCGGTGCCGGACATAATCACGGTGGGGCAGGAATTCACACTCCAGGTCAAGAACCCGGACCGCGAAATGGAAATGCGGGTGACCGGGCTTGCCTCTCAGGTAAACACGGGCATAACCAGTGGCTGGTCACAAACATTTTCGTCAAGCGACTGCAGCCCACTTGGGCCGTGCATAATCCACTTCGAGTTCACCGACTCCCAACACGAAATCTGTGTGGCAAGCGCCGACGTCGTGGTCACCGTCAGGGCATTGCCCGAGGAGCCGCCGGCCGAAGAAGAAGACAGCACGCTCCTGTTCGTGACGCTCGGCGTTTTGATTCTTGGGACTGCCGGGGCAGTACTACTCAACAGGTATTTGTGATGCACAAAACAATCGAGCACGAGGCCGACGTCGGGATAGTCGCTTCCGGCGAGACGTGGGAAGACGCCTTTGCCGAGGGCGCTTTGGCGATGCTGGGCGTCATGGCGGACATCGAAAAAGTCGAGCCACTGCAGGAAGTCAAGATACAGGCCCAGGCCAACGACAGGGACGCGTTGTTCGTGGAATTCTTGAACGAAATCCTGTTCTTGAGGGACGCCGAGGACTTGTTTTTGAGCAAGTTCGAGATAAAGATTGGCGATGGCTCGCTGGCTGGAAAGGCGTGGGGAGAAAAAATCGGGCAGGAAAAGCACGGCGTCAAGATTGAAGTGAAAGCGGCCACGTATTCTGGGCTGAAGACCTGGGAAGAAAACGGGAAAAAGTTCGTGCAGTGCGTGCTGGACGTGTGAAAAATGGAGAGAAAAAAGCTTGTGGCCATTGTGGTTGTATTGGTGATTGCGCTAGTGTTCTTCTTCCCAAAACCCGCGGGACGCGGGAGTTGTGGGATGTGTGTGCCGGGCCAATACAAATGGACCGAGCAGGAATGTTTTGGCCTAAAGAACGTCTTCACCGAAACTAGGTGCGCGGACTGCGCGCCACAAATGGATTGCCACGGAATCCCCTACGGAGAAGAAACTTGCTATACCTCTTCCGAGGAGCCAAGACAAGAAGTGAGTTGCGAATGAAAATAGAAGAGACCGAGCACTTCGTGTGGGAAGTCGAGGCCCACGGCGACATGCTAGTGCCAGGAAGGATTTACGCTGACGACGAAATCATGGGGCACCTGCGCAAGGGCTTGGCCAAGAAATGGAGTGCGCTGCAGCAGATTGTGAACGTGGCTTCTTTGCCGGGGATACAAAAGTACTCACTCGCGATGAGTGACGTGCACCCCGGATACGGCTTTCCCATAGGCGGAGTCGGGGCTTTTGATACTGCGGAGGGGATGATAATGGTCGGGGGCGTCGGGTTCGACGTCAACTGCGGCGTGCGCGTGATGAAGACGCCGCTGGTGCGCAAAGACATCGAGGGGAAAAAGAAGGAAATCGCGCAAGCGCTTTTCGACGGGGTGCCCGCGGGGCTGGGGAGCACCGGGGACCTGCGGCTGAGCGAGTCGGAGATTGACGAAGTGCTTGTCGAGGGCGCCAAGTACGCGGTCGACAAGGGCTATGGGATAAAAAGCGATTTGGAATACACCGAGGCCAACGGCAGGGTCGGCGGGGCGCTGCCGGAAGCCGTGTCGCACAAGGCAAAGCAGCGGCAGTTCAAGCAAGTCGGGACGCTGGGCAGCGGGAACCATTACCTGGAAGTCCAGTGCGTGGACGAAGTGTTTGACGAAAAGGCCGCGAAGGCGTTTGGGCTGAAGAAGGACCAGGTGCTGGTCGCAATCCACTGTGGTTCTAGGGCCCTGGGGCATCAAGTGGGCACTGATTATTTACAGACATTGGACAATGCCATGAAGAAGTACGGGCTAAAGGTTCTGGAGCGGGAATTGGTCGGCGCGCCTTTTGAAAGTGAGGAAGGGCAGCAGTACTTCGGGGCAGTTAATGCTGCCATTAATACTGCGTTCGCGAACCGGCAGGTAATCGCGCACTTGGCGAGGCAGCAGTTCGTGAAAGTGTTCGGGATTGGCGAAGAAGAATTCACGCAGCTTTATGATATTGGGCACAACACGGCGAAACTGGAGAGGCACGGTGGGAAGGAATTGATTGTGCACCGGAAGGGCGCGACGCGGGCGTTCGGCCCGGGGGACAAAGAAGTTCCAAAGGATTATCGCGCCATCGGGCAGCCCGTGCTGATTGGCGGGACCATGGGGACCTGCAGTTACGTGCTGCACGGCACGGAGACCGGGATGAAAGAGACGTTCGGGAGCAGTTGCCACGGCGCCGGGAGGCGGATGAGCCGGGTCCAGGCCAAGAAACAGTGGTGGGGCGACACCGTGCAGGAAGAATTGGCGGCGAAAGGCATTCTTGTGATGGGGCACTCAAAGTCCGGGCTGGCCGAAGAGGCGCCCGGCGCGTACAAGGACGTGGACGAGGTCGTGGGCGTGATGCACGAGACTGATATTGCGAGAAAGGTCGTTAAGGTGGTTCCGCTGGTAAATGTGAAGGGCTAACGTTTTTATACCCCGGATTGGTTGATGATAGCAATGGCTGCCAAGGAAATGGTCAAGGAAGTCAAGGGACTTCTCGCAGAAGGGTATTCTGTTGACAAGGTAAAGGCAAATCTCCTTAAAATCGGGTTCAGTGACGAAGAAACCGGTGAAATCATTGCCGAGGCAAGCGGGCAAATCGCCGCGGCAGTTCCTGCTGCACCAGCGGCGCCTGTTGCACCAGCTATAGAGGAGGCGCCGGCATCACTCCCGCCTGTCGAAATGCCTGAGCTGTCGATTGAGGCGGCGAGTGACGAAGACCTGCTCCTTTCGGCGGCTGGACAAGTCGCGGAGCTTCCTGAGCCGGCTGCACCAGCGGCGCCCGTGGCGCCAAAGCCAGCGGAAGAGCGTAGGCACCACAGGCACCACCACGAGAAAGCAGGGGAGCCGAAGCCGCCCGCGATAATGGCGGCGCCCGGGGAAGTAAAGGAAGAGCACGACGCTGCTCCCCCCAGTGGCGCCAAAAAAGCCGTTATTATCTTCGTTATCGCTTTCATAGCCATATTGGTAATGGCGTATTTCCTTGCGTTCCCGAAACTCGGGATAACGCTGTTTTAAGGGGAAAAGGGAAACGTTTATAAACAAAACTATTTACAAATGTGCCGACTCCCCTGAACCAGGGTGGTCTGCCAATTTCTTGGCATAGTCCGGCATTCATTAGCTATGGGTATCGATGCGCTATGGCAAAAGCAACTGCACCCCGAAGAGGAAGCCTCGCCTTCTCCCCCAGGAAGAAGGCGAAGAAGCAATATTCTACCGCCAGGTCTTGGAAGGCACAGGAAGGAAAGATGCTGATGGGGTTTGCCGGCTATAAGGCCGGGATGACCCACGTCCATGCCATTGACAAGCAAAAAACCAGCCCATCCTTCGAACAAAAAATCATTCTTCCCGCGACCATCATTGAGTGTCCCCCCCTAAAAGTCTTCGGCGTCAGGGCGTACACGAAAACCAACGCCGGCTTGAGGTGCAGTGGCCAAGAAATGGCCGAAAAGCCCTCAAAAAACCTCGCGCGCAGAACCACTCCCGCCAAGAAAAAGAGCGAGAAAACCATTGACACTTCAACTGCTTCTCAAATCAGGCTGCTCGTGCACACGCAGCCAACTTTCAAAAAGACTCCAGAGCTATTCGAAATACCTGTTTCTGGCACAATCGAAGACGCGTACAAGTACGCCAAGGAAATGCTCGGCAAAGAAGTTGCCGTGGCAGACGTGTTCGAGCCCGGAATGTTCGTTGACGTTATTGGGGTAACAAAAGGCAAGGGAATGGAAGGCCCTGTCAAGCGGTGGGGCACAAGAATCCAGTACCGCAAAGCCCACGGATACCGCAGGCACGTCGGGTCAATCAACCCGTGGACGCCAACCCGCATCATGTGGACCTCGCTCATGGCAGGCCAAAAAGGCTACCAGCGCAGGACCGAGGCCAACAAAATGGTGCTGCAGGTCGGGGCGGACGGCAAGGAAGTCACGCCCAAGGGCGGCATCCCGAATTACGGGACAGTCAAGTCAAGTTACATTGTAGTCAAGGGCTCGGTGCCCGGACCCAAAAAGAGGGCGCTCATGATTCGCTTCGGCGTTCGTGTGTCCAAAAAAGACAAGGCGGCGCCAGAAGTCGAAGGCATTTCCACTGAATCACAGCAAGGGAGGGGTAGGTATTGAAGACACACGTTTACTCTGTTAGCGGCAAGAAAGGCAAGGAAATCGCGCTCCCGGGCGTATTCAAGGCAAAGTACGCCCCCGAAGTAATCAAGCGCTCAGTAATCGCCAAGCAAAGCGAGGCGTTCCAGAAGAAGGGCAACGACTTGCGTGCCGGCCTGAAGACCACTGCGGAGTACATTGGAAGGCGCTCAGCGTTCAGGACGGGCATAAACATCGCGAGGGCACGACTGCCGCGCATCAAACCCGGTGGCGGAGGCCTTGGCCGCGTGGCCAGAGTTCCGCACGCCGTAGGGGGGCGCAGGGCACACCCACCGAAGGTAGAAAAAGTCATAGTCAAGCAAATCAACAAGAAAGAGTCCGCAATCGCCATGAAATCCGCAATCGCGGCGACCGCGAACAAAAAATTGGTTGAGGCGCACGGCCACGCCGTGGAAGGCGTGGCAGAAGTCCCCATCGTGTTCGAGGACACGCTTGCGGGCATCGGAAAGACCAAAGAAGCCATAGCAGCGCTGGAAAGCGTTGGGCTGGGCAAGGACCTTGAGCGGGCAAAGAAAAAGAAGATTCGTGCCGGAAAGGCAACTCGCCGCGGCAAGAAGTACAAGACGCGAAAGTCTGTGCTCGTCGTCGTGACCGAGGGCGGCAAAGCATTCAAGAACGTGCCCGGCGTCGACGTGATGACCGCCAGGGCCATGAACATTGAATTGCTCGCGCCTGGGGCACAGGCGGGAAGGCTCACGGTGTACACTGAGTCCGCAATAAAGCAACTGGGTGAGAAGTATGGCAGCAGTTAAGCACGCACTACTCACGGAAAAAGCAGTCGACTTGATCGAGAGGGAGAACAAGCTCGTCTTCCGAGTTGAGAACCGGGCGACGAAAGCCGAGATCAAGGCAGACGTCGAAAAAATGTACAACGTCAAGGTCGACAAGGTAAACACTTCGATTGACATGCGCGGCCACAAAAAAGCCTTCGTCAAGCTGGCGAAGGGCAGCAGCGCTTCCGACATCGCGACCAAGCTAAACATACTGTGATGCCGTTATGGGAAAACCAATTACTCCACAAAAAAGGGGCAAGGGAAGCCCGCGCTACACAGCGCCAAGCCATCGCTTCAAGACCCAAGCCCACTACGTCCAAGGGGACCTGAATGGCAAGGTAGTCGACTTGGTTGACGACCCGTCAAAAACAGGGATTGTCATGACCGTGCAGTGGGAGAATGGGCAAAAGGACATGTACCTGGCTCCCGAAGGCATCAGGATTAACGACGAAATCGCGCAGGGCGAAGGCGAAATCGCGCTTGGGAGCATCCTTAAGCTTGGGGACATTCCGGAGGGAGTCCCTATCTTCAACATCGAGAACCAGCCAGGGGACGGCGGAAAGGCTGCCAGAGCCAGTGGCTCGAGCTCATACATAACCGCGAGGCGGGGCACCAAGGTACTGGTGCGCATGCCGAGCAAGCGCATCAAGGCGTTCAACGCCAAGTGCCGTGCCACGATTGGTGTTTCTGCCGGTGGCGGAAGGACCGACAAGCCAATAGTTAAGGCAGGCCACCAATACCACAAGCGAAGGGCTCGGGGGCACCTGTTCCCGGTTGTCCGTGGTGTGGCAATGAACCCGATTGAGCACCCGCACGGTGGGTCACAGCACCACGCCGGCAAGGCTACGACCGTCAAGAGGAGCACTTCGCCGGGAAGGAAGGTTGGGCACATCGCAGCCAGGCGCA
This sequence comes from archaeon, assembly GCA_042584585.1. Lineage (GTDB taxonomy): Archaea > B1Sed10-29 > B1Sed10-29 > WALL01 > WALL01 > WALL01. The sequence goes on from JBHOSQ010000008.1 coordinate 31,176, forward strand.
CAGGCAGGAAGAAGAGGTAATTAGATGGTCAAGCAATTCACTTTCAAGGGAAAGACTCTGGAAGAGCTCCAGAAAATGAAAGTCGACGACTTCTTCCAGCTTTTGCCGACGAGGATGCGGAGGACTTACAAGCGCGGTTGGAGCGCAGACCAGGAAAAGTTCCTGAAGCAAATCCGCAGCGACGGCAAAAAGATTGTGCGGACGCACTGCAGGGACATGGTTGTCCTGCCGGAAATGGTTGAGCGGAAAATTGCTGTTTACAACGGGAAAGAATTCGTTTACTTGGACATTCAGCCCGAAATGGTCGGGCATTACTTGGGTGAGTACTCGCTCACGAGGAAAAACGTGAAACACTCGGCCGCAGGAATCGGCGCGACGAGGTCGACCAAGTTCATATCGGTGAAATAGCATGGCATATTCTTCGAAGCTAGAGGGCGCGAGGGCGTATGGAAGGCGTGTGGACATGTCTCCAAAGCATGCCATGGAGATTTGCAACCACATTCGGGGCATGAACGCCGAGAAGGCGGACGCTTTCCTGACTCTCGTGCAGGAGAAGAAGGAGTACGTGCCGCTAAGGAGATTCAACCGCAAGGTTCCGCACCGGACGGGCGGGCAGCCAGGGCGCTACCCGGTCAAGGCGGCGAAGGTAATCCAGAAGCTGCTGCGCAACGCCATGGGCAACGCAGAACAGCATGGGATGGACAAGGAAAAGCTGTGGATTGTGCACGCCGCGTCGCACCGCGGGCCGAGCTACGACCGCAGGAAGCCGAAGGGCCGGTGGAAGCACCACAGCATCGACACGACCCACGTCGAGATCATAGTCAACACATGAGCGTGATTTAGTGATAGAAAGGAAGTTCGTCAAGGAAGGGTTGAACCGAAGCAAGCTGAACGCCTATCTTAGGCAGCGGCTTAAGCGCGCGGGATACGTTGGGGTCCAGATACAAAAGACTCCTCTGATGACGCGGCTTGCTATCAGGGTCGAGAGGCCTGGCCTCGTAATTGGGAGAAAGGGCTCGACCATCAAGGAACTCACGACCACAATCCAAACGAAGTTCGGCATCGACAACGTCCAAATAAAGGTGGACGAAGTGGCTGTGCCGGAGCTCGACTCGGCGATTATGGCGCGAAGGATTGCGTCGTCGCTCGAGAAGGGAATGAACTTCCGCAGGATTCTCCACTGGACACTCGAAAAAATCATGAAGGCCGGCGCGATTGGCGCGGAAATAGTCGTGTCAGGAAAGCTCGTTGGAAAGAGCGGGAAGGCCCGGACCGAGCGAGTTGGGGCTGGCTATCTCAAGAAGGCCGGCGACGGCGCAAAGATGGTCAACGTTGCGCGCACACAGGCAATCAAAAAGGCGGGAATTATCGGTGTGACGGTAAGGATTGTCCCGCCGGACGTACAGTTCGCTGACAAGGTGGACGTGCAGACAGCAGCAATAGGAGGCGAAAAGAGTGGCAATATTGAAAGCGAAGGAAGCCCGGAACCTGAGCAAGGAAGACCGGCAGAAGCAACTCCAGCAGCTGCGAACTGAGCTCTCGAAAGAGCACGCCGCGGTAGCGAGCGGAACACGCCCCGAGAACCCGGGGAGAATACGTGAAGTCCGCAGGACTATCGCCAGGATAATCACAATAAACAAAGAGCTGGAAACGGCTCCGAAAACGGTGAAAGCGGAAAAGCCAAAGGCCGGCGAACCGTCTCCGACTGAGTCGGAGACAAAGCCTAAGCCCAAGAAAAAAGTGAAAAAGGTCGTTAAGACCAAAGCCAAAACGGCTCGGGTCAAGGCCAAGAAAAAGGTGAAGGCAGAAAAGAAGAAGACGGCCAAAATCATCAAGCCGACAAAGAAAAAGAAGCTTGTGAAGAAAACCGCAAAGCCGAAAAAGAAATCTACGGTGAAGCCACGGGGCAAGTCTTCGACGAAGTCGAAGACAAAGACCAAGGCAAAGCCCAAGGCCAAGAAGCGGCCTCCGGCGAAGCCGCGGAAGCGGTCTTCGACAAAGTCGAAGACAAAGTCAAAGGCTAAGCCGAAAAGAGGAGGTTGATGGACACAAATGAGTGAAATCTGCTCTGTTTGCGGCCTCCCGAAGGACCTGTGCGTTTGCCAGGAAATCGCCAAGGAGTCCCAAAAAATCCGCATCAAGACCGAGATAAAAAAGTACCGCAAGAAGATGACGGTCATCGAGGGCCTCGACCCCAACATAAACCTCGAAGACTTGTGCAAGAAGCTAAAGCGGCAACTCGCGTGCGGCGGGACGGCGAAAGGTGAACGGATAGAACTCCAGGGAGACCACGCAGGGAAAGTAAAAAAACTGCTCGTCTCACTCAACTATCCAGAGGATCAAATTGAAATTGTCTAAAGGCGCGCTCCGCGCGCTCGCCAGCAATGACTTGATTGGTCTGGATGCAAGGGTGGTTCGGGGTTCAGACCCGTCTTTGGAAGGGCTTGAGGGAAAAATCGTGGACGAAACCATGAACACGATTGAACTCGAGGCCAAGGGCGTGGTCAAGAAGCTCGACAAAAAGTCAATCACCCTCGCAATTCGGTTCCCAGACGGGGAATACGAAGTCCCCGGTAGGGAAATCCTGCAGCGGCCTGAAGAGAGGCTGAAAAAGCTGTGGACAAAGGTGAAGTAGCATGGAATGCAACGACAAGAACTGCCCCGTTCACGCGGGACTCAAAGTGAGGGGGAACCTCTTCGAGGCAACGGTAGTGTCCGACAGGATGAAGAATTCCGTTGTGGTCGAGAGGGAATACCTCAAGAAAGTCCCGAAGTACGAGAGGCTCGAGCGGAGCAGGTCCAGGCTCACGGTCCACAAGCCGGAGTGCATGGAAGTAAAGTCCGGTGACAGGGTAATGGTCGGCGAGACCAGAAAGCTCAGCAAGACCAAGAGCTTCGTGGTAACTCAGGTGGTGGGGGGAGAAAAGTGAAAGGCATATCCGCCAAAATCACGAAGGGCCTGCACATCGGGTCGACGCTAAAGTGCGACGACAACACTGGCGCCAAGGAGCTCGAGATAATCGGGGTCAAGAAGTACCATGGCAGGCGGCGCAAGCTGCCGAAGGCAGGAATCGCAGACATAATCGTGTGTTCGGTCAAGAAAGGCAAGCCTGAAATCAGGAAAAAGATTGTCAAGGCCGTAATCGTGAGGCAGAAGCAGCCATTCAGGCGGAGGAACGGCACGTGGCTAAAGTTCGACGACAACGCCGCTGTGCTGATTGACGATACTGGACTGCCCAAGGGCAGCGAAATCAAGGGCATTGTCGCAAAGGAAGTCGCGGAACGGTTCGCGAAAATAGCGACAATCGCAAAGAACGTGGTTTAAATGAAGAAGACTGTGCAGCCAAGAAAGCAAAGGCTACGGATGTACAACACTCCCCTGCACGCAAGGGGGAAGAGAATAGCCTCGCCGTTGAGCAAGGAGCTCAGGGAAAAGTACGGCAAGAGGAGCATCCCGCTCCGCGTTGGCGACACGGTTGTCGTCCTGAGGGGCAACTTCAAGGGCCACAAGGAAAAAGTCACGGTTATTGACCGGAAGGCGTACCGTGTTTACGTCAAAGGCGTCGTGAACAAGAAGGCCAACGGCGATGACGCGCCGAGGCCGGTTAACGCGTCGAACCTGCGCGTGGTCGAGCTGGTTCTCGACGACAAGAAGCGCGAGAAAATGATTACGAGGAAATAAGCATGGCAAGCAAAGGCGAAAGCAAAAGCGCGAAGCGGCTGGCCGCACCCAAGGCCGTGAAAATCGAGAGGAAGGGCCAGAAGTTCTTAGTGCGGTCCTCACGTGGGCCCCACTCGGTAAAGTCATCCATCCCACTCACTGTTGCGGCGAGGGACTTGCTTGGCATCGTGGACAACGTCCGCGAGATGAAGGCAGTGCTCAACGAGAGCAGGGTCTTGGTCGACGGAAAGGTCGTGAAGGACCACCGCTTGCCGGTCGGGTTCATGGACGTTATTTCGTTCCCGAGCGTCAACAAGTACTACCGAGTGCTTTATGACGCGCACGGGCGGCTTGAGCCCAAGGAAATCGACGCGAAGAACTCTGCGTTCAAGCTTTGCCGCATCCAGGGAAAAACTGTGCTCAAGGGCGGAAAGGCCCAGATTAACTTGCACGACGGCAAGAACCTGCTGTACGAAAAGAAGTGTGCGGTCGGCGACGTCGTGAAGCTAGAGCTGCCTGGCCTTAGGGTGATGGACTCTTACCCCCTCACCGAGGGAAGTGTTGCGTACGTGACCGGCGGGAAGCACGCTGGACAGGTCGCGACCATCAAGAGCATTACGAGTGGCACCCAGATGAGGAAGCCACTGGCGGTACTCGCGAAGGGCGAGGACACTTTCGAGACCAGGAAAGATTACGTGTTCGTACTCGGCGTGAAAGAGCCGGCAATCAAGATTGACTAGGGATTCACATGATAAAGCTTGGAAAAGTTACCATCAACATCGGCGTGGGAACGGCCGGAGAGCCGCTCGAGAAGGCGGAAAAGCTACTCGAAAAGCTCAGCGGCCAGAAGCCAGTGCGCACTACTTCCAGGAAGAGGATCCCGACTTGGGGCATCAGGAAGAAGCAGGCGATTGGCGTGAAGGTCACGCTGAGGGGAAAGAAGGCAGTGGAGTTCGTCAAGCAGGTGGTCGAGGCGAAGGAGAGGACGCTCAGGCCAAAGCAGTTCGACGAAAGCGGGAATTTCGCGTTCGGCATTTCCGAGTACATTGACATTCCGGGCGTCAAGTACGACCCAGAGATTGGCATCTATGGGTTTGACGTTTGTGTGACACTGGAAAAGTCCGGGTACCGAATTCACAAGCGGAAGCGCCAGAAGAAGAAGGTGCCAAACTCCCACAAGCTCACGAAGGACGAGGCCATTGAATGGGTCCAGAAGAACCTGGACATAAAGGTGACTGACAATGCCGAGTAAGAAGCAGAAGCAGGTCGCCCGCGGCAGTGCGGGCAAGAAGGAGCCGAAGAAGAAAGGCGACCGAAAGTGCAGGATTTGCGGAACTGCAAGGGGCTTAATCCGAAAGTATGACTTGCACATTTGCAGGCGCTGCTTCAGGGAATGCGCGGAGGAAATGGGCTTCTCGAAGTACTAGGGTGATAATCAATGGTTATGAATGATCCACTTTCAAACGCTATGTCGACAGTGCGCAACGCCTCCAACGTGGGGAAGGACGACTGCATGCTCAAGCCGGCCTCGACCCTATTGGGCAATGTGCTGAAGGTCCTTCAGAAAGAGGGGTACATCGGCGAGTTCGAGTTCGTAGACGACGGCAAGGCAGGGTATTACAACGTAACGCTCAACAGCAACATCAACAAGTGCGGCACAATCACGCCCAGGCACGCGGTCAAGAAAGACGAGTACACCAAGTTCGAGAAGCGGTTTTTGCCGGGACAGAACATCGGGATGCTCATCGTGTCGACACCGTACGGCGTTATCAGCCAGAAGGAAGCAATCAAGCGCAACACTGGCGGACAATTAATTGCGTACGTTTATTGAGGGAATAAAATGGTTCTCGCAGCTGAAATCAACAAAGAAGTAGCCCTCCCCGAGGGAGTGGTGGTAACCATCAGCGGAAGCCACGTCTCTGTCAAGGGGCCGAAGGGCGAGCTGGCGAGGGAGTTCACAAACAGCAACATCGTGCTCTCGCAGGAAAAAGGCAAGATTTTGCTGTCGTGCAAGTTCCCCAAGAAGCAGGACAATGCGTTGATGGGAAGCATCGCGGCGCACCTCCGGAACATGGTCACCGGAACCACCGTGGGGTTCAAGTACGATATGCGAACCTACTACTCACACTTCCCCATGAACGTTTCTGTCGAGGGGAAGAAAGTCGTCATCAAGAACTTCTTGGGCGAAAAGTACCCGCGTAAGTCAGACATTGTCGGGGACGCGAAGGTCACGGTCAAGGGGCAGGAAATAACCGTCGAGGGCACGAACAAGGAGGACGTGGGCCAGACCGCCGCCAACATGATGCTGGCGAGCAAGGTCGGGAAGCGCGACCCCCGTGTGTTCCAGGACGGAATATTCGTAGTCGAAAAGGGTGAGGGCCAGTGAAGACAAAAAAGCCGACGTTCAAGAGGCAGCACTCGTCAAAGAAGCGTGTCGAGGGCAAGGGGTGGAGGCACCCGCGAGGAATCGACAGCGAGCAGCGTGAGCACCTTAAGTCCAAGGGAGCGCACCCGCGCGTTGGATACGGCTCGCCGAAGGCCACGAAGGGATTGCACCCGACTGGCGTCAAAGAAGTCATTATCAAGACCATTTCCGACCTAGCGAAGGTCGGTGACGGAATGGCAGCAAGGCTGTCTTCAACGCTCGGGAAGAAAAAGCGGGCCAAGATAGTCGAAACGGCCAAAGAAAAAAAGATTAAGGTGCTGAACTGATGGAGCTCAACAAGCTGCGCGTACTCGCCGCAAAGACCCTGAAGGTCGGGAAGTCCAGGATACGGATAGTCGACGCTGAAAAGGCCACAGAGGCAATCACGCGCGAAGACGTTAGGACACTCCACAAGGAAGGCGCCATAAAAGTGCTTCCCGTCACGGGAACCAGCCGCGGAAGGGCACGGGCGCTCACAGCCAAGAAAAAGGCTGGCGGAAAGAAGGGCCCGGGCAAGCGCAAGGGAACCAAGAAGACGCGCGAGAAAAAGAAGAAGAAATGGATGACGCAGGTTCGTGCGCAGCGCAAGAAGCTCAAGCAGGCGAAGCCGCTGAACTACCAGAGCCTTTACCGCATGGTCACTGGCGGGTACTTCAAGAGCGTGAAGCACTTGGAGTCATTCATCAAGAAGGAGTAGAATCACATGGTTCATAAAAAGACTTACTCGATGAAGTTCCGCCGAAGGCGGGAAGGCAAGACAGACTACCGGAAGAGGCTGGCACTGCTAAAGTCAGACAAGCCCAGGCTGGTCGTCAGGGTCACGGGAAAGAACGTGCTTGCCCAAGTCATCAAGTACAACGCCAAGGGCGACGAGATACTGGTCGCCGTGAGTTCAACAGACGTGAAAAAGCTCGGGTTCAACGGCCACACCGGAAACTCCGAGGCCGCGTTCCTCACCGGAATGCTGTGCGGCGCACGCGCAGTCAAGGCAGGGGTAAAGGAAGCTGTGCTCGACATCGGGCTGCACACGCCGGTCAACGGCTCCAACGTGTTCGCCGCGCTCAAGGGCGCCCTCGACGCGGGGCTGCAAATCCCGCACGACGAAAAGTGTTTCCCGGCCGAGGAAAGGATTAAGACGGAAAAAGGGGAAGCGACCCGGGAAAAGATATTGAAGGGGTAAATATTCATGCAGGCCAAGAACAAGAGAGTGCAACGCACACCAAGGAAGACTAGGGAGGAGCAGAGGCAGGAAATGCTCATCGAGTGGGTCCCGAAGACCCGCACAGGCAAGCTCGTGCTCTCCAAAGACATAACTTCCATTGAACAGATTTACGAGAGGAATCTGCCAATTCTTGAGCCAGAGATAATCGACATGCTCGTGCCAGACCTTCAGGAAGAAGTATTGAACGTCAAGGCCGTGCAGAGGACAACGGACTCCGGCAGGAAACGGAGCTTTTTGGTCACTGCGGCTGTTGGGAACAAGTCCGGCTACGTCGGCGTTGGCACCGGCAGGGGACTCAATGTCAGGCCAGCCATCCAGAAGGCAGTGGAGCACGCGAAGCTCAACGTCATTTCGATTCGCCAGGGCTGCGGCTCTTGGGAGTGCGGTTGTGGCCGTGGCCACAGCGTGCCTTACAAGTCCGATGGCAAGTGCGGCTCGGTCAGGATGACACTTATTCCGGCGCCGAAGGGAACCGGGATTGTTGCCGGAGGCAGTGCAAAGAAAGTTCTCGAGCTCGCGGGAATCCAGGACGTGTGGACCAAGACCAAGGGAGACACGCGCACAGTGTTCAACTTCGCGGCGGCGACGCTTGACGCGCTCAAGAACATTCGCAGGAAAAAATTCGGGAAAGGTGAGGCGTCTTGAAGCGCATTGCAGTAGTCAAGGTGCGGGGCAGCATTCGTGTTACCCAATCGGTGAAGGACACCATGTCCATGATGAACCTCACGCGCGTCAACCACTGCGTCATTATTGACGACAGGAAGACGTACAAGGGAATGCTCCAAAAAGCAAAGGACTGGATCACGTGGGGCGAGGTATCGCCAGAGAACGTGGAAAAAATGCTTGTCAAGAGGGGCAAGGTCGAAGACTACGGAAAGTACAAGACCGCCAAGGCATTCGCAGAGGCATTCGTCAAGTTCGAGGCCGAGATGGGCGACATAAACGCCGGCCCGGTATTCAGGCTTTCTCCCCCCAAGAAAGGATACAAAAGCACCAAGAAGCCGTTCGGCAAGAAGGGCTCGTTGGGGAACCGCAAGGAAGCAATTAACCAACTGCTCGCGAGGATGATCTAATGCCGCTTAAGAAAAGGAAATTGCGTGTCAGTAAGCAGCTCGGCACGAGGACCGTAGGCAGGGGCCGCAAGGGCAGCCGCAAGAAGGGCGGTGGCCGTGGGCTCGCAGGGTCGTCAAAGCACAAGTATTCCTGGGTACTCAAGAACCTGCCTGGGCACTTCGGCGCCGAGTCCATGACTGGCGCGAAGAAGCCGAAAGCAGTCAACATAGGGTATTTAAATGAGTTCGCAGTAACTAACGCTAAGGACGAGCTAGACGCTGCCAGCCTAGGCTTTGGAAAAGTCCTTGGGCGAGGCGAAGTGACCAAGGCCATTACCATCAAGGCCAAAATGTTCACCGCCAAAGCCAAGGAAAAGATTGAAGCCGCTGGTGGCAAAGCGGTTACGGTGTAAAAATGGCTTTCGAGTTCCTCGACCCTGTTATCAACCTATTACCGGAAGTGAAGAAACCGGCCCAAAAGCCGGAATTCAAGAAACGGATTATGTGGGTGGTCGCGGGCATACTCATCTTCTTTGTTCTCGGGCAAATCAGCCCGCTTGGCTTGCTGACCCCAGCGAAGCTTGAGGAAATACGTGCCGAAAACCCGGCGATGTACGCCCAGCTCGCGGAAGAAATGGAAGACGTGCTCGGAAGAGTAGGGTTTTTGGAACGAGTGCACACTATTTTGGCGTCAAAAATTGGGTCGCTTGCCACACTTGGAATTGGCCCGATTGTGATGTCGTCCATCATATTACAATTGTTAACGGGAGCAGAATTGCTGAAGATAGACAAGGAAAGGTACCAGGGCGTGCAAAAGCTGTTCGCCATACTGTTCTGTTTCTTCGAGGCCGGGATATACGTGTTCAGCGGTTTCCTGCCGATTATGCCGAGCGCAGTGTCGCTTTTGCCGCTGCCACTCATAGGGGGACTGTTCAAACTTAATCACCTCCTAGTGTTAACTCAGATTGCTTTCGGCTCAATCATATTGCTATACCTGGACGAAGTGATATCGAAATATGGCTTCGGGTCTGGGATTGGGCTGTTCATTGTGGCAGGCGTCTCGCAGTCAATCATTTTCAGGGCGTTTGACCCCGTCGCGGGGTTGGTGCCGACGTTCGTCACGCAAATGATTACCGCCGGAATAATGGACCTTGACTTGATAGCGCCATTGCTGTTCACGATTGTTGTGTTCCTCGTGGTCGTTTATGCCGAGGCGATGCGGATAGAAATACCGCTGACGCTTGGGAGGATACGTGGAGTGGGCGGGCGGTACCCGCTGAAGTTTTTCTATGTGTCGAACCTCCCGGTTATCCTGGCCGCGGCGCTGTTCGCGAACGTGCAGCTGTTCTCTAGCGTGCTGAACAACCTGGGATTCCCATTACTGGGGACCTTCGGGCCAGGCGGCAACCCATTGCCAGAATTGGTCCTAAGCCTTAACCTCAGCGAATTAAGCTTCCCGATTGCGTATCTGGTGCAGGCGCCGTACGGAATAATCGGCACTTCATCCGCAATCAGCCAATACATACTCAACCCCACTTACACAGTGCTGGGGGTTATCCCGCTGGAGCTCGTGCACTTGTTTCTGTACTCCATAATCCTAGTCGGAGTGTGTGTGATGTTCGGGATGTTCTGGGTTGAAACCACCGGCATGGGCTCGTCCCAGGTCGCGGAACAGCTCCAGGGCGTCGGGTTCTCCGTTCCCGGGTTCCGCCGGGACAAGAGAGTCATCGAACGTGTACTGGATAGGTACATACCAATAATTACTATACTGGGAGCCGGATCAGTGGGACTCCTCGCTGCATTCGCCGACATTACAGGCGCGCTGGGAACAGGGACAGGCATACTGCTGAGCGTTGGCATACTGTACAGGCTGTACGAAGAGCTTGCGCAGAGCCAGCTCATGGATATGCATCCCGCGCTAAAACAATTCTTCGGGTGAAAAAAAATATGATTATGGAAATATTGGGAGCCAAGCTGTTTTATCCTACGGTTGTATTGACAGTGACAGGCGTTGCCGTTGGCATCACGCTGTTTTCGTCGCTCATGCACAGGCGGTCCGGCAGCAGAAAGCAGATGGACGCCGTGCGGGAGCGCATGGAAAAACACCAGAAAGAATACCTGAAGGCGACCGAGGCGAAGGACAAAAAACTGCTCGCGAAGCTCGACAGGGAACAGGCAGAGATAATGGGCGAAGTCAAGAAGAACATGACCGCCTCGCTCAAGCCCACCCTGATGACGATGCCGGTCGTGCTGATACTGATTTGGCTGATGGGAAGCTGGTTTGGAGAGCTCGGCCCCATCCTGGAGCTCCCGATTGGGATTCCGTTCCTCACCCAGGCGGTCGAGGAAGCAGGCATAATAAACGGGGTTGACTGGTTCGGCCTCTACCTCGTGAGCGCCATTGGCACCGCACTCTTCCTCGAGGTCGTGCTGCGCAAACTGCTCAAGATGTGAGAAAAAATGATTATAGTCATTGCCAGCCAACACGGAGCCGGCAAGTCGACTGTAACCGAACTTCTGTCACAGCACTTCTCATGGCTGCGGACGCTTGACATGGGAGAAAAATTCCGGGCGCTCGCCAAAGACAAAGGCCTGAGCATCGAAGAGTTCACGCGGCTCCTCACGGAAAAGCCGGAGGAAAGCGACCGTATTGACCGCGAGATGGACGACTGGCAGAAAAAAGAAATCGCCAAGGGCGATATCATAGTCAATAGCAGCGTCGGGGCAATGCTCACCGAAGACGCTGACCTCAAAGTGCTTTTGACGTGCCCGCTTAACATCCGGGCGAAGCGCGTGTTCGAGGGCAAGAGCCGCCTCGGCGACTCGAGCTTCACAAGCGTGGCGGAAGTCGAGAACGACCTTGTCGAGCGGGACCGCAACGACCAAGAACGGTACAAGCGGCTGTACAACTTCGACATGTTCGACACTGACAACTACGACGTTGTGATTGACACAGGCGAAATGACTAAAAAAGAGGCCGTCCAAAAAGTAATGGACGAGCTCAAGAGGAGGAATCCAAATGCTTTTTGATGTAGGAAGGGTCTGTGAAAAGACCGCTGGAAAGGAAAGGGGCATGAAGTGCGTAATCGTTGACGTAATCGACCAAAACTTTGTTTTGGTGGATGGCGAAGTCAAGAGAAAGCGGGTCAACGTGAACCACCTGAAGCCACTGGACGAAGTAGTCAAGATAAAGAAAGGCGCCAAGACCGAAGAGGTCAAAGCGGCGTTGAAATGATTGTACTTAGGAAAGAAAAAGCCGCCCATGCCGAAGCGGCGCGAGGCGGCTTCCTGATTCTCGACAAGCCCGCGGGCCCCAGCTCGCACGAAGTAACTGCGTGGGTAAAAAAGCTTTACGGCGAGAAGGCCGGGCACTCCGGGACACTGGACCCGTTCGCGATTGGGGTGCTTGTTGTTGCCGTTGGCAAAGCGGTGAAGCTGCTGCAGGTACTGGCCAAAAGCGACAAAGAGTACATCGGCGTCGCTCGATTCTCTGGAAAGCCCGATGAAAAGCAGCTTTCCATGGCGTTCAAGGAGTTCACTGGCGAGATTTACCAGACGCCGCCCAAGGAAAGCGCTGTGCGAAAAGTGCTCCGCGCCCGGAACATCCACTCGCTGGAACTGCTGGAAATCGAGGGGGACTATGTGTTGTTCAAGGTCAAATGCCAGCACGGCACTTATGTGCGGACGCTGGTGAAGGACATCGGCGAAGTCATTGGAAACGCGGCGAAGCTCGTTGAGCTGCGGCGCACACGCGCCGGGTCGTTCGGCGAAGACGAGGCCGTTTTCCTCCAGGATGTTGCAGACGCGAACAACAAGCTCGGGGTACTCCAGCCAATGGAGGCACTGCCAATCAAAAAAATCGTGGTCGGAAACAAGGCTGTCAATGCATTGGCTTATGGCGCGAGGCTTGCCCGGCCTGGGGTGGCCGCACTGGACGAAGGCATCGAAAAGGGCGAGACCGTGATGCTGCTTACTTCGGGGGGGCAATTAATCGGAATTGCGAGGGCCGAAATGGCGTCTGACGAGATTGCCGCGGCAAAAACGGGGTTTGTCGCGAGCCCGTTGAGGATAATCATGGGACGGGACTTGTTCCCGAAGTGGAAATGACAGAGCATTATTACTCAAAGAAGCAGACCAGCAAATTGGTCAAGCGCGAGTGGGCTGTTGAAGTCAACGGCCGGCGCCTCGTGTTCGAAACGGCGAGCGGCACGTTTTCCCCTCGGAAGCTGGACATCGGGACCGCAGCGATGATTAAGTACATGGCGCCTCCAGAGGACGGAAAAGTTTTGGACCTTGGGTGCGGCAACGGAGTGATTGGAATAGTGGTGGCTGCCGAAAACCCGCGTCTGGAAGTGGTTTTGAGCGACGTGAATTCCCGCGCGGTGATGAAGAGCAAGGCTAACATCCGGCGGAACAAGCTCAAGAACGCGAAAGTGGTCCAGAGCGACTTGTTCGCAAAGCTCACTGGCGGGTTTGACTGTATACTGTCGAATCCCCCGATCTCGGCCGGGAGGAAAGTGGTGTTTGCGATGGTCGAGGAAAGCTTTGGCCATCTCAATCTCGGTGGCTCTTTGCAGATGGTGGCGCGGAAGACGAAGGGCGGCGAAATGCTGGCGAAAGAGATGGAGCGCGTTTTCGGGAACGTGGAGGACATTGGCCGCAAATCAGGGTTTCATGTTTATAAATCAGTAAAGGCAGAATAGGCGCGGCATGCCTATTTGCGGGAGCTCGGCTCCCGCTTTAGTCTAACGTGCCATAACGTGAATCCCGCAGGATTCTCGTTTGAGCTGAGTTTCAGCTGCTGGGGTGGCGCAATCCGGTACCGCGCAAGCCTGGAAAGCTTGTTTCCTTCGGGATATGTGAGTTCAAATCTCACCCCCAGCGCTCAACCCTTTTTCTGCTAGAGCCACACTCGTTTGCCCACTCGGTGGCTCATCGGCGGAAAAGCGTTGATGGAAAATGGCGTCTGTCTCTGGGGGCCTTGTGCCCCCCGTTGCCCGACGTTGACCCAAGTCAACGTCCAGTCCCGACGTGCCAGCTTAGTTCAAGCTGCTGTTCACTCCTGTTCATGCGTGTACTATGAGTCCTTTATATACCGTTCATAACGCAGTTATTCATAAGGTGATATGCTCATGAACAAAATTTTGCTCATGCTCGTGCTGGGGATGTTTGTCGTCTCCCTCGCGGGCACAGGAATGGCTGTGAAGCCAGAAACACTGGGGGATGACGCCGTTGACGCGGCCGACGCAGTAGACGGCCTCAACACATCGTTGAGGGGAAAACCCGAAAAAGCAGGCAACGGCAAGCCTGAGACCAACGACACCACGGTCAGGGGAAAGCCCGAGACCAACGACACCACTGTCAAAGGAAAGCCCGAGACCAATAAGACATTGAGGCTTAATCAAGGCAGGCTCATTTCGACTGTCACTAAAGTGAGGCAGGAACAGTTCAGGCTGACAAAGGAGAACCTGAAAGTGATTGGGTACAAGGGAAGCATGTCCGACTTTGCTACCTCATACAACGTCGCGATGAACCGGCTCAAGACACGCATCCGCGAGAGGATGCAGGACGAGTCCAACTTCACTCGAGCAGTCGTGAGGAACCTCATGGAGAGGGAGCTCGCGCAGATTCGCGAGAGGCTGATGGTAAACAGGACCGTGACCGACGAAGAAGTCGTTGGCGGAATCGGTGTGCTGGCCTCGAACGAGACCATAAACCCCGAGGAAACAGATGCGCCAACCCCCGAGGAAGTCCAGGAAGCGGTGGAAGAAGAGCTTGAGTACATGGACGAAGACTTCAAGGAAAAGCTCGTGCTCGTGGCAGAAGTCGGCACCCCCGAAGAGCAGGAAGAGCTCGCCGAGCAGCTTGAGGACTTCACTGAAGCCCAGGACGAAGAAGTAGAGCCAATCGAGTTCGACGCTGAGGAAGTGCGGGAAGGCCTTGAGGAAGAGGAAGGCCCGTACGACGGCGTTGAAGAACAGGAATAAATAGTAGCTCATGCCCAAAGGAGATATGATTAGCATGAAAACAGCGCTCGCTTTAATCCTGTTGCTGGCAACGGCTTTTGCCGTGTCGTCAAGCTATAACGTTGTCGTTGCGGAGAACGGCAACACATGGGCAGCCATCACCTTGGCCGGCCAGGGGACTGTAAACGTCCCCCTACCTATTGACGCGGAGCCACAGGTAAGCGGCGCGCTGTACGTCAACACCGTGAACGGCATTGACGTGACGGTGGGGTCGAGCGGGGCGGCCAACATAGTGTTCCAGTCGTCCACCATGACCGAAAAGACCAACGGGGACTGGGGCCTTGCTCTAGACCTTCCAAGTGCGGACACTAATTCTGTGACTGTTTCTCTGCCGGGCAACACGGCAGTCAGTGGCACAACCCCCAGCGCAGAAATCGCGCCAGTAAGCGGCTCGAAAAACATTGTGTGGAACAGCGCGGCAGGAAGCGTGAGTGTTGAGTATTCGTTCACCGCGGCTAACGGGGCAGTGGCCAACGGAGCCGAGGATAATGGAGCCCCCGTTCCGCAGGCGGACTACACTTGGCTGATTGGATTGGTTGTTGTCGTTGTTTTGGCGGCGGCAGGGTTTTTCTACCTTAAAAAAAAAGGCGGTCTGACTGAGGGGCAGAAAAACGTTTTGAAGACCCTTAGTGACAACGAAAAAAAAGTCATGGATTTTGTGGTGAACAACAGGGGAATCAAGCGGAACGTGCTTGAGAGGGAAAGCGGGCTCGCCAAGTCCAGTTTGGCTACAACGCTGGCCCAGCTCGAGAAAAAGAAGCTCGTGGCCGTGAAGCGAGAAGCCACTGTGCACTACGTGGACGTGACGGACTGGTTTAAATCCCTTTAAACCCGGGCAGAAACCTTTATAAATAGACCCATTCAGAATAATGGCACCAAGGGCGAGCCACTATGGTATTGACCCCGGGAGTACTACTTCTGGAGTTTAGAAGCCCTATTGTCAATAATCGGTGAATTCACATGGCAGAAGAAGAGCTTAGGCATATTGTCCGCATCGCTGGAAAAGACATAAAGGGAGGCCTGCCGATGAGCATGGCGCTTACGCACGTCAAGGGCGTGAGTACTGCGTTGGCCAACGCGATAGCCAAGCAAGCATCAGAAGCGCTTGGTGTCGACGAAAAAATCCAGTTGGGAATGCTCGACGAAAAACAAATCGAAGTAATCGAAAAAATCCTGCTTGAGCCCTCAAAACACGGCATACCTATTTGGATGCTTAACCGAAGGAAGGAGCCCGTCAAGGGCGGGGACACTCATTTGACCGGCCACGAGCTCGACTTCGCCGTCAAGGGCGACATCGACAAGGAAAAGAAGCTCAGGAGCTACCGTGGCGTCAGGCACTCACAAGGACTTACTGTTCGCGGCCAGCGCACCCGCACAAGTGGGCGCAAGGGCCAGACCGTTGGAGTCAAGAGAAAGAAGGGCACCAAGGGATCAGGGAAGTGATTTGAATGGGAGACCCAAGAAAGCCAAGGAAAACGTACTCAACCCCGAGCCACCCCTATGAAAAGGACCGGATCGAGGAAGAAAACAAGCTCATCAAGGACTACGGCTTGAAAAACAAGCGGGAAATCTGGAAGGCTGAGACCCAAGTGAGGAAGTACAGGACAGTGGCACGTAACCTGCAGGCAGACCCCAGCGACTCAGCCAAGGGCAAGCAGCAGGAGCTCTTGACCAAGCTCACGTCCATCAAGCTTGTTGGGGACGGCGCGACGCTCGACGACGTGCTGGGCCTGACAGTCACCGACTTTTTGGAGCGCAGGCTGCAGACCCTCGTGTTCAAGAAAGGCTTGGCCACCACACCAAAGCAGGCCAGGCAATTCATTGTCCACGGAATAATCTCCGTGGCAAACAGGAAAGTCACGATTCCCGGCTACGTGGTCAAGACCACGGAAGAAGGAACAATCGGGTACTACGGGAAAGCCCCGGAGCTTAGGCCGCCCGAAGCGGCAGTTGTCGCCGCGGCGCCAACCGAAAAAGCCCCGGAAACCAAGCCCAGCGTTCCCGTCCCGGAGACGAAGCCGAGTGTGCCCGTCCCGGAAAAAAAGCCAACCGTCCCCAAGGAGGGGTCTAAATGAGTGAGAAATGGGGAATAGCACACGTTTACGCGTCAATGAACAACACAATCATCACGATTACTGACATGACTGGCGCAGAAACCATCGCCAAGTGCACAGGCGGCATGGTAGTCGACTCCGGCTCCAAGCAGTCCTCGCCGTACGCGGCAATGGCAGCGGCGCAGAAGGTCGCTGAGACCGCCATCGGCAAAGGAATCAGTGGCGTGCACGTCAAGATACGTGCGCCCGGTGGAAATAGGTCCAGGCACCCCGGTCCAGGGGCGCAAGCGGTTGTGCGGGCATTGACCCGTGCTGGGCTGCGCATCGGCCGCATCGAAGACGTCACCCCAATCCCCCACGACGGCACAAAGTCCAAGGGCGGCAAGAGGGGGCGAAGAGTATGAACGCGAAAGTCCTTTCACACGACAGCACGGCAGCCGTGCTGCTGCTCGAAAAGACCGAACCTGCAGTCGCCAACGCGCTGCGGAGGGTAGTCCTCGGAGAAATCCCAATCATAGGTGTGCGGGACATCACGTTCTACGAAAACACTTCAGTCATGCCCGACGAGTACGTCGCGCACAGGCTGGCTTTGGTGCCATTGAAGACCGACGCCAAGGCATACAAGAGCCCGGACAACTGCTGCGGAGGCAACTGCTCGTCGTGCAGCGTGGACTTGACCATTGACGAAGCTGGACCCAAAGTCATCAACTCTTCTGACATCAAGACGAGTGACGCCAAAATCAAGCCAGTAAGCGGCAAAATCCCGATTATCGAGCTGATGCCCGGCCAAAGGCTCCGGCTTGAGGCCAAGGCAGTGCTTGGGCAGGGCGAAGCACACGCCAAGTGGCAGGCAGGCGTCGCTGGGTACAAGTACGTGCCCATCGTAAAGGCAGACTACAGGAAAATCAAGGACGTTAAGGCAGTGGCTGCCGCGTGCCCCAACGGTGCGCTGAAGGTCAAGGGTGGAAAGCTCGAGATTGACCCGGTGAAGTGCAAGCACTCCGAAGAATGCGTCAAGGCTGCGGGCGAAGGCCTCGAGATTGACTTCGACCGAACAAGCTTCATATTCCGTGTTGAAACCAACGGACAAGTGACTGCGAAGGACGCACTCCTTCAATGCATAAAGATAGTGGAGGACAGGCTTACAAGCATGCAGTCACAATTGTAAAGGCAGCGCGGGGGTGCCGGAGTGGACAAACGGGCTAGGTTGAGGGCCTAGTGGCTTAGTGCCTTCGCGTGTTCGAATCACGTCTCCCGCATACCTAAACACCTACGAGTAACAGCCGCTTGCGCGGGTGTTGCGGAAGGAGGTAATAGACATGGCAGAAAAAGAAAAGAAAACAAAGTTCGAGAAGAACTTGAAGAAGCTCGTTACGAAGAGCAGGAGCGGCCGGGCCGAAGTGAACGTCGGCAAAATCGGTAAGCTCACGAAGAAAGGCGAAACAATCGTTGTGCCGGGGAAAGTCCTGGGCACAGGTGCAATCGACCACGCCGTGACCGTCGCAGCAATGCGCTTTTCCGAGAGCGCGAAGAAAAAGATAGAGGCCGCGGGCGGCAAGGCAGTGGCAATCACTGACGTTGACAAAAAAGCAAGGGTGGTAGCATGAAGGTCATAGACGCGGAAGGGGCAGTCCTCGGAAGAATGGCGACGCAAGCGGCCAAGACCCTGCTCAAAGGCGAAAAAGTCGTGATAGTCAACGCCGAAAAAGCCGTCATCAGCGGCAACAAGACAGACATTTACGAAAAATACAAGCAGCGGTGGGACCGGGCAGACCGGGCCAACCCGCGCCACTCCCCCAAGCTCCTACGCCCACCCGACAAGATTGTGCGCAGGACAGTCAGGGGAATGCTTAACCACACAACCACAAGGGGCGCAAAGGCCTACAAGAGCCTCAAAGTCTACATCGGAGTTCCCGAAGAGTACGTGGACAAGGGGGAAAAGTACGGCAAGGCAACCCCCAGAAAAAAGATTGATGTGCTCGAGCTATCCAAGATGCTCGGCTGGAAGGGAGGCGAATAAAAATGGCAGCCAAGAAAGCCAAGACAAAAATAGTCCAGAAAAAAGCCAAGCGAAAGACTGCGGTCGCACGCGCCCGCATCAAGAAAGGAAATGGCTCAATCAAAATAAACGCGAAACCGCTTGAAGTCTACGGCAACGAATTCTCCAGGGGCGAAATAACCATTCCGCTCTCAATCGGAGAAGACGTGCTCGGGAAAAACTTTGCCGAAGCCCTGGACATTGACATCAACGTCAGCGGCGGAGGGTTCATGGGACAGGCCGAGGCCGCAAAAACGGCAATCGCCAAGGCACTGGTCGGCTGGACAGAAAGCGACGACCTCAAGAACGCCTACCTTGAGTGGGACCGACACCTCCTCGTCGACGACGTGAGGAGAAAAGAGTCGAAGAAGCCCCTGGGACGGGGTGCACGCAAGAAGACAAAAGAGTTACAGGTGAATTGAATGCATATTCCGGTAAGATGCTTCACGTGCGGAAAAGCAATTGGTCAGCACTGGGAAGAGTTCAAAAAGCGCGTCAAGAAAGGCGACGACCCAGCCAAGGTCATGGACGACCTCGGCCTAGAGCGGTACTGCTGCAGGCGCATGCTTATGAGCCATGAAGACGTCAGTGACGACATCAAGAAGTACCCTAGGTAAAGGTAGATAATTGGGTGGCATCGCCAAATTGGCGATGCCACCCGAGAGTCTGCCACCACCATCGCATATGCTGTTGGGGCCGTAGGGTAGTTTGGCATCCTCCCAGCTCGGGGAGCTGGTGACCCGAGTTCAAATCTCGGCGGCCCCACTAAGGTAACACTCATCCCCCCCCACACGAAAAAACAACGGGGGGTTAAAAGACCCTAAAAAGGTGAAAAAAAAATGGTTGAAAAAGAAGTTAAAGAAGCGGC
>JBHOSQ010000009.1:0-40856 GCA_042584585.1 archaeon
CGGTAAATATAGTTATAAACCTTATAGAATATAAGTTTTACACTTATTCTCTATACAAATATCCATTTTACTACTTGTTTGCTTTAAAATCGATGAGTTTATCTATATGTTCCCACCTAATATCTAGTGCCCAGTGAGTATCTGGCCAATCGAGGTCCCTGAAAGCTGAGTTCATTCCGATTTGCGGGGGTGGTTGGAATGGCACCAAACGACCTTTTTTTAGCGTCCGTCCTTTTAGTGCGGAGCTGGAAGTACTGGCTTTTTGTGCTGGGCTTTGCGCTGGGGGCGTATTCCGGGGGACTCACGAAATACGCTGTAGCCTTCTCAGCAGTCGTCGGGGTCATCCAGGAGGTACTCCAGCAATACTGTGTGTTTCTCCAGGCCGGAGTCCTAACCGGCGTGTTCGTGAGAATGACGCGGCTTTAGGGGGGACGGCAGTTTCCTGCTTCCTGCCGTCCTTCTTTTTATTTCCCTCTTGTATTATACTAAGTGATGAAAGCACTTGTTACCCTCGCGCGATTCGTATCGCCCGACGAGCAAAAAGAAATAGCGAAGCGCATCTCGGACATGGAGTACGAAGTCCAATCCGACCCATGGGCGCCGCAGCGCCGGCTCATCGTGTCCGGCAAAGCATCCGGAAAACTATTCGAGGTAGAGGGCGTCTCACAAGTAATTCAAATCCACGCCGAGGAAAAAACCAAGACACTCTCCGAGGCAGCGAAGCTAATCGCCGAAACAACCAAAAAACTAGGCCTTCCCTCGTTCACTATCCGCGCCAAGTTCCTGGGCGACGTCCCGTTCCACGAAAAGGCGCTTCGCGAGCGCGTGAAGAAAAAAGCCAAGAACACTCCGGGCCGCACGCTTTACATCGAGGCAAAGAAAAAGGCGGACTACGTTTTGATCCGTGTTGGCCTGCCCGAACTGTTCCACACCGAAAAGTCCCTTCCGCTCGTGCTGGTTTTGGAGTCGCCGAAGACGCCGTTCGAAATCGCGGACTTTTTGCGGCTCGCAATCGTGTTCAATGTCCCGCTCCGCATTTCAATCGAGGGAGACCTCCGCACTCTGCAAGCATTGCAGGAAGCAAAATCCATAGTCAAGGGCCACGAAAAGACTAAGGTCATGACCTACAAGACAACTCTTGAGGCAATCAAGGACCGCAAAGCAGTCGCCCTCTCGTTATGGGGCGACAAGGGCGAAGACTTCTTGAAGAAAGAAAAAGTCGACGCGCTTGTCTTCGGCAACGAAGAGCGCGGCCTTAAGCTATCAACACAAAAGGCGTGTGCCGGAGTCGTTCACCTAGGCCCCCGCTCGAGCGAGCCGATGCGCGCGTGTCAGGCAGCGGCGTACGCACTTGGAGTGATGGCTTGACACTAAAAAAGATGGAATATAAAGTGAATCCGGCGATAATTAGAGAGTCCTCCGGCTCTAGAGAAATTAAGATGCACAAGTGGGATAATGTGTCCGTGGTCCATCACTTTGACATCGGCGGCGGGGAGGCGCCGGTCCAGGTCGAGGTTCCCATTCCCCCGGAAGTCGGCATCACCGTCCATCGCTTCGAGCTGGACAGCATTGCGGACGCGCACAAGCGCCTCGCCAAGCACTTGGAGGACTTTCCGAACGTCCGCGTCGTGCAGTACAACATCCTCAAAAACTTTGGTGAGCGGCCGGTGAAGGTTTCGGTGTTCCACGAGGGGCACACGCTTCAGGACATTCTTGACTCAAAAGTCTCGTTCCCGGCCAAGCATCTCGAAAACGCCCTTGACCTTCTTGAGCAAGTCCACAACCACCTCGAGGAAACGGACATGTTCCTCGGTGACCCCAACTTCTCGAACATTCTCCTCTCGGTCGAGAACGGCAAGACCATGGTCACATTCCTCGACCAGCCGTTCTTCGAAAAGGCCAAGGGCGCGCATGTGTCCCAGGTCACGGAAGCCGAGCAGTTCAAGGAAGGGGATTACGACCTTTACTACGGCACGCTCCTACCGGCGATTAGCTCCCTCTACGACTACTTGCAGCAGGTCAAACGCAGCTGAAACTCAGCTGGCACGTTAGACTAAAGCGGAGCCAACGGCTCCGCGAATAGGCATGCTATTCCCCAGTGAATTGTACAACCAGTTCCCGATCTCTTTTCTTGTTGTCAAACTCACAGAAAACGATTTGCTGCCACTGCCCTAGCAACAAGTCACCGTTGTCAAACGGAATCGTTAGGCTCGGCTTCAGCATCGACGCGCGAATGTGCGACGTTCCGTTGCCGTCGCCCCACTTCTCGTCGTGGTGGTAAATCCCCCTCGGGAACAATCGGTCCATTGCCTCGCGGAAATCTGTCTGCAGCCCCGGCTCGTACTCAATCGTCGTGATGCCTCCCGTGCTGCCCGGCACGAACACAAGCGCCTGCCCGCTCTTCATCCCCGTTCCGTCCAAAACGCCTTGCACGTCCTTTGTGATGTCCAGCATTTTGGGTTCAATCGTCGGCTTCAGCTTAATCTTTTCGGTAACGACACGCATGCCTTTAATAAATCGCAGCACAAATTAAAGCCTAATGGAATGGGCCAGCGTCACGAAGTGCAAGGGCAAAGTAGGATACGTCCTCCAGCCCAAGAAACCGCTAAAGATTGACTTGATGAAAACCGAGTTGCCGTTCGAAGTGCTCGCGAGGACGCCCGCCCTAACCGTGATTGACGTGGACGGAACACAAGTAAACCTGTACCCGACCGGCAGAATGCTTGTGAGGGGCGAAGGCCCGCTTCCAATAGCGGATAAGGTGATGGAATGCTTGGAATAGCTTTGGTTTCAGGGGGCATTGACTCCCCGGTATCCGCGCACGTAATCGCCAAAAAAGGCGACACTTTACTCCCGCTTTACCTAGACAACTCCCCGTTTTCCGGCGACGACACCCGGAACCGCGCGCTGAAGACCATCAAGCGTGTCCAAGCACTCCACAAAAACGTCCTCGACCCAGTGGTGTTGAGCCACGGTCCGGCCTTGACCGCGTTCGCCCAGAACTGCGACCGCAAGTACCAGTGCCTCTTCTGCAAAAGAATGATGGTGCGCGTCGCCTCCCGGCTCGGCGAACAAGAGGGCGCCAAGTTCATTGTCATGGGCGACTCCTTGGGCCAAGTCGCGTCGCAAACGCTTTACAACCTCGTGGTCACCGAAGACGCGTCGTCCCTTCCCATCGTCCGGCCGCTCGTGGGCATGGACAAAATAGAGATCGAAAAAATCGCCAAGGAAATCGGCACGTTCAACATTTCCATCGAAAAAGCAATGTGCTGCAGCATCGTGCCGGACAAGCCATCCACCAAGGCAACCATCCAGGCACTCGAGGCCGAGGAAGCCAAGATAGACGTGCCCGCGCTCACAGACTCGTACTTCCAGTAACGCTTTTATACTCCTATTCTGTATCTACCGCTTAACAAGTGATGTTCCATGCAAAAAGTGCAGTTGGCCCTCGTGGGCGCCGCAGCAATCGTGTTCCTCATCATTGTGATGCTTGTGGGAGCGCTGGGCGTGGTCGGCTACCTGTACCTTAAGTCCAACCCCAACGTCGGCGGCTTCAACTACACCACTTACAACGAGTCTTCCGAGGTCGACCTCAACGGCAACGCCACGGCAACGCCAACCGCAACCCCGACCCCAACCCCAACGGTATCGCCCACTGCAACTCCCTCAGCAAACGCTACTGCCACTCCGACCGCTTCCCCGACAGCCACGGCAACGCCACAGGCGAACCAGGGATGCACGTGGAACGGTGACTTTGACCACGGCGACCGCGTGTGCGCGGGCTCTGGCGCCGACCCCACCGAGAAATACGTGTGGGAGTGCGACAACGGCAGCTGGGGCACTGTCCCAGTCCAAACATGCAATTCGGCTTCGGCTTGCAGCCAAGGCGTGTGCAGCTAAGGCAATCGACGTGAAAACGTTTTTATAGCTTGTTAGCTTTACTCTTGCCTTCGAGGTGAATGAAATTGCCATTTGAAAACTTTAGTATTGACGAAGCAGACGTAACCCGCGCGATTGTCCGGGAGTTCATGACCGAACTTGAGGCGATGGCGGAGACAGACGTGATTATCGCGGGCGCAGGCCCAGCCGGGATTGTTGCCGCCAAAAAATTGGCGGACCAAGGCATTGACACTCTTTTGGTTGAGCGCAACCTCAAGCCGGGCGGCGGCATGTACGTCGGCGGCATGCTCATGAACAAATTGGTTGTGGAAGAGCCAGCCATTCACATTCTCAGAGAAGCGGGCGTAAAGTCGCTCAAGGAATACAAAAACGGGCTTTACGTCGCAGACGCGTATGAGGTCTCAACAAAGCTTTTGGCG
Source organism: archaeon (assembly GCA_042584585.1). Lineage (GTDB taxonomy): Archaea > B1Sed10-29 > B1Sed10-29 > WALL01 > WALL01 > WALL01. The sequence goes on from JBHOSQ010000009.1 coordinate 4,320, forward strand.
AGCGCGTTTGACGCCGGAGCAAAAATGCTTAACGCCGTTGAAGTTGTTGACGTCGTGCACAAAAAGGACCGGATTAACGGTGTTGTCGTGAACTGGCACGCCGTAAGCACCCTACCAAAGTTCTTGACTTGTGTTGACCCCCTGGCTTTCAAAAGCAAGGTATTGATTGACGCGACGGGCCACGGCGCGGAAGTCGCGAAAGTGGCTGGCGACAAGATTGGGTTTGACGTCAAGGGAAGAGAAGGCGCAATGTGGATGGAAGAGGCCGAGAAAGCAACGATTGAAAACACGAAAGAGATTTATCCCGGGCTAATCGTTGCCGGAATGGCCGCCAACGGAGCGTTTGGCCTGCCGCGGATGGGCCCGATTTTCGGGGCAATGTTCCTGTCCGGCGTGAAGGCCGCGGAGCTCGCCGCAGCCAAGCTGAAGGGATAACTGCGTGCCGCCAGAAGGGTTTTAAAACAGCTAGTGCCTAACAACAGTAATCTCTAAGCAGAGGTAGCAAAGCGGCCATGCACCCGCCTGCAGAGCGGGAGACGGGGGTTCAAATCCCTCCCTCTGCTTTCTTTACTAAGCGGTGCTGCCTATGGAACTAAACAAAATCTTGCTGGTTGGCTATACAGAAGAAACTCTTGAGCCAAAACAATGGGAGCGCCTCGACGGCTTGGCCAAAGGGCGCGTTTTGCTTCCGAAGGACAGCCCCGAAATACCCGCTCATTCTGCCGACACTGACTGCTTACTCGTCAAGCTCGGCGCGACAGTAGACAAAGACTTGATGGACAGCATGCCAAACCTGAAATACATCGGCATGCTTGGCACTGGATGCGGCAGGATTGACTTGGCCCACGCCGCGTCTAACGGCATCACGGTAAGCAACCTTGTTGGCTACAGCACCGAAAGCGTCGCCGAACTGGTCTTCGCCTTAATCCTGGAACACATCCGGGAAATCGAAAAAGCAAAAGCACAGGCCAGGGAAGGAAACTATTCGGAAGACGGCTTTGAGCCATACGAAATAAAAAACAAGGCATTCGGCGTCGTTGGCCTCGGGCGAATCGGTGCCCGGACAGCCGAGATTGCACTGAACGGCTTTGGCGCCGATGTAAGATACTGGTCCAGGACAAGAAAAGAAGAACAAGAAAAAAACGGCGTGAAGTACCAAGGCCTTGACGCCCTTTTGGGCGAAGTGGACTTTGTTTCCATTCACATGGAAGCCAACAAAGAAACAAACGGCTTCTTTGGCCCAGAACTAATCCAAAAAATCAAGCCCGGTGCAGTCGTTGTCAACACCGCGCCCATGGATTTGGTGGACACCAGTGCCCTCGCAAACCGGCTGGCCAAAGGCGACATAACCTTTATTCTTGACCACTCCGACGAGTTGTCAGAAGCAGACGCACAAGAGCTCTCGAAATACAAGAACTGCGTCATGTACCCTCCGATTGGCTACATTTCGAAGGAAGCCACGTTGGCGAAGCTGGACATGTTTGTCGACAACATCCAGAACTTCCTGGAAGGAAAGCCCACCAACGTAGTGCAGTGAGCCTATTCCTTCCTCATCAAAATCTCGTCAGGGTTTGTTGTGATCAGCCTGTGCTCTTTCTGGCTCGCGACGATGCGAATCGGGATGTGCTCGTTTTCCGCAAGCAAAATCCCCTCGCCCAGCCCCGCCGTGATGATTGCGTTGCGCTCAGCCACGTTCAATTTAAACGCGTTCACAATCGCGTCAATCACCGCAGGCTTCTGCCGCAACAAATACGTCCACGACGTGTTCGCCAGGATGGCCTCCCCGGCCTTCGAGCCAAGCAAGTCCGCCACTTCCTGCGAAATAATCACGAGCCCCAAGTTGAACTTCCTGCTCGTCTTCACAATCTTGAACACGTAACTCGACTCGCTCGCGTGCTGCAGCAGCGACCAAGCCTCGTCCACCACAAGGACCTTCCGCTCCTTGTCCTCCATCATGCTCTTGTACACGTACTCAAGCACCAAAAACATCGCAATCGGCTTCACCTGGTCCGGCATGTCCCGAATGTTGAACGTCACCAAGTCCTTCTTCAGCTTGATGGTCGTCTTCCTGTTCAAAAACGAAAACACTCCGTCCACGTAACGGTGCAACCGGTTCAACAAAATCGTGTAGTCGCGCTTGTCCTCGCCCTTCTGCTTCTTCGCAGTCTTCTCCAGGGTCTTGTACAAGTCCCCCAGAATCGGTGATTCCTTCTTCCACGTCTTGGAGTCGTTCTTGTCGATGCCCTTCGACTTGTAAGTCGCGATAACCGCCTTGGACAAAATCCCCTTCTGGGTCTCGCTCGGGTCAAGCATAATCTGGAACAGCGTTTCCAAAGACAGCAACTTGTCGCCGTACTCCTGGCCCATCAAGTCCAGCGGGTTAATCATGGACTTGCTCTTCCGCGAAATCGTGATGATTTCGCCGTTGTACTCCCTCGTCAAGTCCAAGTACTCGCTCTGCGGGTCAATCACAATCACTTTAGACCCACGCAAAATCTGGCGGATTATGTACAGCTTAATCAAATAGCTCTTTCCCGCCCCGGACGTGGCCAGTACCAGCCCGTTCGGGTTCGTGAACGGCTTCTTGTACACGTCCATGATAATCGGAATGTTGTTGTCCTTGTTGATTCCCATCATCACACCAGTCTCCTGGATGTCCAGGAAGCTCGTGGTGAACGGGAAACAAGCGCTCAGCGCGCTCGTCGGAATGTTCCGCGTCACCTTCAATTTGTCGTTGCACAGCGGCATCATTGACTGCAATGCCTGCGCCATCCGGAAACTTGGCTTCTTCGGAATGATATTAATCGCGTTCAAGTCACTCTCTAATTTTCTGGAAAGCAACAGCAGCGAATGGTCGTCCGTGGCCTTCGCGTTCAAGTACAATCCAATGTTGAACATCCGCTCGTTCCCGAGCATCAAGTTGTCCAGCGCGGCACGCGTGTCCTTGATTTGGTTCTCGAGCGACGGGTTAACCTTGCCGCGCAGCATGTCTGCCTGCAGGTCCGCGTTTTGCTTCTCCAGCTCGCGCTGCAGCCTAACAATCATGGACTCAATTGAAAACGGCTCGATGTACATAGCCAAGTCAAAGTTGCCCTTGCTCTTGATGACGCGGTCCAGGAACCCCGGCGGCACCTTCCTAGGCCACCCAACAGCCATCATCATTTGGTTGTAAGTGTCGTTGACCTTGATTTTGTCGACGTCGTTCAAAATTGAGTTCGGCCGAATCAAGTAAGGCAATAAGTCGTCCGTCTCCACCACGCCTTTTTCTTTCCTGAACTTTTTCTGGACCTTCAGTGCCAGCTCGTCCAGCGCGGTCGCGTTCGTGGTCTTGGTCATGCCAGCCACTGGCTTCGGCGTGAGCCTTTGCCTGGCCACGTGCTTAGGTGTCTCCTTTGGAGCCACCTTGGGGGGCGACGCCACTGGGGGCGCGGCCGCACCCTTGCTTTTCGCAGCGGCTTTTCCTATCTTCGGAAGCGAAAGCTTCGGGATGACAATCTTACTCATACGACTTCACCTCCGCGTACTTGTCCAACATAGTCATGGGGAACAAGTAATCGTTCTCGACCTCGATGTACCCCTCGAAAAACGACGCCAACAATGACACCAACTGGTTCGTCGTCATGCGCCGCGTCTTCAATCCAATGGCATTCAATTTTTCCTTCACGAGGTTCGTCCGGACCTCCATTTCCTTCCCCAGGTTCAAAAACGCCTCTTTGCCTTTGCCGGTCTGCTTAAGTGGAATCACCACGTAAAACAGCCGGTCCTGAATCGCGTTCTCGCGAATGAACTTTTCCATGAACGACCGGTAGTCCTTGAACAGCGGCAATAAGTCACTGTTGCCCTTCTTGGCCACAGTCGCCTCCACAGAGTCCTGCAGGCACTCCATGTAATCGTCCAAGTTGAGGTTAACAGTCCTCATCAAAATCTGGACGGGAAACGTCAGGCTGTTCAAAAACGCCTGGTAATTCTCGATAATCGCTTCCTGTTCGGTCTCGCTCTTGATGCCAAAGTTAATCGGCATCACCTGGACAATCGCCTTCGCGGTCCCGTCCTTCATATAGACCATGTCGTGGTTGACGTCACGCACTTCCACAAAGTTTTTGGTCTTCGCGTCAAGGTAGCCCTCGCTTCGCGGGCTGTTGTAAAACGTCACCAGGTTTTTTGCGTGCTTTTTGAAGTCAAAAAATGCGAAGCCCATTCCCCCGATGGCAATCATCGCGATTGCCCCTGTCTTCGCGGCCATGGGGATTCCGTCCACCCGAAAGTAGATGACTCCCGCCAGCAGCAGCGCAATCGCCATGTACGCGAACTGCTCCAGCGTCAGCCCGAACAAAACCTTTTCCTCGTATTTCAGTGCCTGTGGAATTTCGTAAGCCATTTTAATTCACCTTCTGCTCTTCACCTGCGTGAACAGCGACATGAGATTTCCTTGCGTGAGCGACGAGAACTGTATTGCCATGTACGGCAACAAAGTGTTCACGAGGCCCACCATTACGAACGCGAACGAAAGCACCAGCAGCCCTGCGGCGTGCTGGCTCGCGAGTGGGAACAAAACCAAGAACGACGCAATGCTCCCAATAAGCACCGCGTCAATGAACGGAATAATGATGAAGACCACTAACGACTTCAGCAAAATCTTGCCCAAGCCCTGCGCAATGTCAATCGGCAGGAAAACCAGCGCAAGGAACAATGGGAACAGCGTTCTTGTTATATCAAGGAACAGCCACCTGATTGTCAGCGATAATGCGCTGACCGACAAGCCCAGCGCGTAAACCATCGTCACGAACGGGTTCTCGGCGAGCACGTCGTCCGCGTTGGCGCCCCATGAACCCGCCACCAATGGGTTCCCGGCCATGCCCTGGCTCGACACCGCGTCAGTCAATTCCTGCACCACGTCAGTCTCAATCCCCATCACGATGTCGAAAATGTAAATCGCGGAGACCGCGAGAATAATCAAAATCAGCATGTTCTGCATGTTCTTCTTGGCCTTGTTGCGCTCGTTTGCCCCGCGCGCGTGAAGCATGTAATTCATCCCGAAGTACGCAAGCGCCACCACGGCCATCGCAACAACAATATCCCTTACCTGCGACCCCAAGTCACTGGAGTCGTCGCCCTTGCCCGTCGGGCCAATTGTCAAAAGGTTATAATTAACGTCATAAGCCGCCCGCGCCGTTTCTGCCGCGTACGCCTTGGCGCGCTGGTCCAGCTGGTCCGCCATGTTCTCGTCCAGGTTGTCCATCACCGTCAGTAAGTCCGCCGCCATCACACTGGCGAGGAGCAAAAGCAATACCAAAGCCGCTTTCTTCACTTTTTCCACCTGCCCACAGTTCCCTTCATCAAAATGTAAACCATAAACCACGCCAACGCGATTATCACAAGGTTCTGCAATTCCTGCCACGCCCACTCGTGGTGCACCACCACGTCCGCCGCGCTTTGCGCAGACGCGTGCCTGAGGTCAGTAGTGTAACTGGCAGTGATTACCCCGGTCGCAGCCGCGGGGAAAGTGACTGTCGTTGACCCGCCCACCGTGACCGTTTTGCGCTCGCCCTGGAACGCGACATCGACTTCTCCGGTGATTGGTGCCCCAGCGCTCTCGAGCGTTATTGTGGCAGCCACAGTGTCGCCGTCCTCGTAAGTGGTTTGGTTCGTCGTGATTTTCAGCGTTGTCTCCGGCAGCGCAGCCGTCTCACAGAACCCGGTTATTTTCAATCTTTCGAAATGGCTTGACACAGCCATTTCGCACTCGCCGTCCATCAAGTTCGGGTCAATAGTCACTGCCAACTCAGTGTGAGTGATGGGGTAGCTCCCGGCCAATCCCTGCAGCCTTGCGCCCGTGCCTTTTTCGTCGCCGTACTCGCTAATGAACCAGTCCAATGTGTCGGCGGCGTCCGTGTTTACGTCGCGCTCGACGGTCATCCCGTTGAACTCTTCTTTTTCAATGCTTTTTGACGCGGTTCCGTGCAGCACGTTGTATGGCGCGGTGTCGTACGCGAGCCCGTGGTCCCACTCGCTTTTCTTGTAGTACGCGCTCCCGAACCGAATCGAAAACTCGTTCAGCGGCGCAAGAGAAAACACGTGCACGACCGCGTGCGTCGGAGTGTCCATGATTTGCATGACGTGGAAGCCATACCGGTAAAGCTCAAGCGTGTCGTAGTCGTCCGTGATTATTGTTTCCAGGTAAGGCTCGTCTTCAACTTCGTCTTCGCAGACCGGATAGCAACTATACGAGCACCCGTTCTCGCCACAGCTAGTAATCACACACTTTTCCCATTCCCAGAACCTTCGTATCTCCAGGTTTGCCCACACAGTCAACTCCGCACTAAAGTCCATCGTTCCTGTCGCTGAATAAGGCAGCAGTACTTGCTGCTGTGCCGGGCCCTGGCCCAGCGTGTTTCCGTTCAGCGAAACAGTCATTTCTTCTCCTGAGTCAACTATCCGGTAAATTCGGGAGTAATCCCAGCAATCGCCACCAGTGTACGGTTCGGGGGGCGGCTCAACAATGCTGTAGTTGAACGCGGTCTGGATTTCTCCGTGTGACGGCGCGAGCAGGGTGCCGCTGTCCTCGTCTTCCAGGATTGGGGTGACGGCGATTATTGTCATCCAAGCGTCCTGGATTACTTCAACGCCGTTGTACTCGTGTTCCGAGGTTTCCGAGACTCCGTCAGGGGGCTCGCCGTATTCCCACGCGGTGTTCCACGCGTGCAGGAAGTCCGGGTCTGTGTAGCCGATGCTCGGGTAAAGGAGCCCGACCACGAGCTGCTTCTTGTCTTCCTCGCTTGCCGCCATCGCCGCTATTCCGCCGCATGACGATTGCGCGTCCGACGACAGAAAACTGGACACGGTCGGGTCCCCACAGTTCTCGGGGAGCAACGTGTCTATCTGTGCTGACGCGGTCGCAAGCAGTAGGACGAGGGCAAAGAGCCCCTTCATGAGCCCTCACATTATGGCGCTGATGACTTCTGGGGCGACCAGAATGATTATCAAGCCGACTATCGCTGCCATCATCATTTGCTTGGCTTGGTCCTTTGCCATGGGGTCGCTTGCGGATGTCATGAACTTCAGGCCTCCGAACGCCAGGACAACCACTGCCACTGCGCCCGCGATGGGCTGTAGCAAGTTGTAGTAAATCCCCATTATGCTTCCGGATATTCCTGTGCTGTTGGTCGCTGCCATTGCCGTCGCCGTCATTAGGGCGAGCGATACTGTGCTAGTTAGTTTCTTGTTCATCGTTTTGCCTCCGTTTAAACTTGTAGTAAGTGTCTTTTCCCTTCTTTTGCCGGGGGAGCTCCTTCACCCACTCCGCCATTTCCTTGGTCATTAACTCTTCAAGGCCCTCGGCTTTTTCTCCGAACGCCTGGTGGATGACCGCCTGGGTTTGGTTGATGGTGAAGCTACCGGTCTCTCCCTCGACAAGCATGGCCGCCGTTTTTTCCAGTGTGACGCGGCTGCGCTTTCGCTTGGGAATGAACTGATAGTCGTCCTTTAGTTCGACAGCGAGGTCTTCGGCCACGTTCGTTTTTATCTTGACTTTTTTGCTTTCGAGGAAATAAATTCCGCCGAGCTCGATGAGGCTGAGCACGATGGCCGCCTCTTTTGACAAGAAGAATGCGATTATAGCTGGGACCGCGAAGAAGGCAGCGCCGGCAAGGATTTTTCTTTGCCTCTCGATTTCCTTGACGTTAAGGTATATGAATGCACCTGGAGTAAGCCCCATCACCAGGGCAACAATGAGATATAATATGGGTACAGCTTCCGTGCTAACACCCTCGCGTACCTATTCTCGTGAATAAATCCATATTTAAATGTATGTCTAAATCCCTTTATTCTGGTGGCATGTTTAAATAGATTTACCTCCATAATGCAAACGTCCACTATGCGAGGTAGATTTCTGTTATTTGTCTTGCTGATTCTCGGCATCGCCGCAGCGGCATGCACACCCTTCACCGGAACGGGCGCCACGGGCACAGAGCCGGGCTGCTTCACCAAAGACTTTTCAGGCGCAGGCACGCTCCAAGTGTGGAGCGAAGAAGGCGCTTCCATCGACGTCTCGTGTTTGGGCGAATCAGGCAGCAGCGTGACCGGCGTGTTCGGCGGCGGCTCGTGCACTTTTTCTGTTGACAGCGACAAATTTTACGGCATCAACACTTTTTTCGCTCCGGCGTCACTGGCGTTGAACGGCGCAACTTGTTCGCCGGGCGACGAGCAATGCATCAACAACGTTCGTTGGGTTTGCTTTGGCTCGTCACAAGGCACAATGCTCCTCCAGGACGGCTCATGCAAGGGCACGGAAATGCAGTGCGCCCCATCGGGCGGGTTGCGGTGCTTCCACGATGACACTTACAAGTGCGTGGGCGTTCCGCTTTCGTGGGACTTTTTCGGAAGCGGGTGCGCCGGCAGATCAAGCGGCGACGAAATCTCAACAACCCAGTGGACGAACTGGCAGCACAGCATTTCAAAGGCAGACCAGTACATACAGGAAAACGAGGAAACCGAGGAAGAATTCAGTGAGCAGGTCGAGCCCTGGACCAAATACGTATGGGATACTCCCGGATTGTTTTCCGGCGAAGCCGAGCAGGGTGGCATGTGCAGTGCGACTTATTACAATTATGAAGAGCTCCAGTGCAAAGCGGATTTTGCGGAGCGCGTTGACGTCCAGGTGTCGGGCGGCTTTGGTTTCTCCTTTAATTCAGGCATTGCGTCTGGCTGGAGTGGCTGTAACACAGATTCACTCAATGTCTTGAAGGAGTACGTCGAGACGTACGAGGGAGACAGCGACACGTTCGATAACGCCATGGGTGACGAAGAGGAATTGCTTTTCCAGTCGTTGTCCGGTGCGATGAACCCGAAGGGAGACTGTGACAAGCTCGAGGAAGGGATTAACGACAAGCGCACGACCCAGCGGATGGAAGGGTACCGCGAGGCGGGCAGCAGCCATACATCTTATTCCGTGAACGTTTTCGAGGACGGAAAGATGGCGCAGGTATCCTATTTGGAGTCCCTGGGCCCGACCTCAGCTGATTATACTGCTTTGGAGAACTGCAGAGAATGCCAGAGGAAGTTCGACCAGGTGTCCCAGGAATTCTTTTATTTGGCGAATCCCGAGGAAAGAGAGCTGGAATGGGTTGACAACATCGGGCTTGGTTTGGTTGGTGTCGAGCTTGTTTCCGGCGCGGCTTGTGCTGGGACTTGGTGGGCATTAGGGGGCGCTTGTTGGGTCACTGGTGCCGCAGGGGTTCTAGAGTTCGCAGCCGACATGTATTCTGGCGGTAAACGGGTGGAGTCCGCGGTGGGGGATGGAGACTGGAGCCGGCTTGGCTTCAACTTGGTGTTCCTGGGCGTCTCGGCGGCCCCAGTTCTAACAGGCGGGGGCGCCAGAAAGATAACGAAAGGGATTTTCGGGATTCTGGATGACGTGCCTCTGTTGGCAAGGAAGCTTGACGTGACGGAAGACGCAATAACTGCGCTGTATCGGGGATTTGACGCTTCAGACACGCGGAAGTTCACCACGCTTGTCAAGGGCAGTGGCCCTGAGGCGGGCGAGGCAGTCATCGAGGCAGTCATAAAGTCGGGGGTCAAGTTGGATGACGCGATTTACGCGTTCAAGCACGGCCCAGAGGGTCTAGACCTTCTGACGCGTGCTCAGAAAACTGGCGCAATTGATGATGTTATGCGCTTGTTAACAAACGCTGATACTACGACTGTAAAGAAAGTCCTTTCTATGAGTGAAGACGGAGTCGCTTCGGTTCCCGACCTGGCCCGTGTTTTCAACAAGTATGATGACGTTGGCTTGGAGGCGCTTAAGCAAACTGATGTTATACTGAAGCTAGGTGATGATGGCGCCGCCGTATTCAAGGGATCTAAGCAATCAGGCGGCGAGGTGCTGTCTGCGGTTTCAGAAGGCTTGTCGATGGATAAGCTGAAGGCGGCTAAGGGGGCAGACCTGGTCGATGTCGAAAAGGTACTGGACCGAGCAGCCGGCGGCGGCAAAATATTTGACTATACTGCCCGTGTAGGTGGGGAAATAAAACCAGTGAGTGTAAAAAGGATAGTGACTGAAACCTTAGACGACCGGAAAGCAACGAGCAAAATCTCAAATGCGCTGTCAGACATGGGCTCCGCCAGTAAGAATCTGCCGGGCGGCAAAACATATTCCGAGAAGTCAATCTTGCACGTCCTTGTAAGAAACAGTGGAGACAAGCAAGTAGTAGAAGGGGCGTTTAAGACATTAGTACAACAGAGCCCAGACTTGGCTAAGAAGTTCGAGTTGGTCGCGGATGTGGTGCCATCATCTTTATTGCATTAAGTGATTGAAATGGATAATAAAAAGATATTCATAACCGCTCCGGTCGGAAAAGATTTTGAGTTTCCAGTGGATAAGCTGGAGGAGCGAAAACTCCCTAACGGTTATTTTGTAAAAGAAGCAGAATCACTTCTTCCTGATGTAAAAGTTTTTGACGTTTGCAAAGCGGGCAGTATCTTTGTCCGGAAAGCTAATGCTCTCTCTGGCGATGACTTGCCCGGAAAAATAGGTGTGGCGATAAGTGTGCAGTCCCACGCCTTGTGTGGCGAGAACCTTCTTTCAAAGCGGGAAGCCTTTTTGCGCTTTGGGTGCATAACCGCTGATGTTCTCAAGGCACCCGAATTCATTGGTGGGCATGAAGACATATTTGGCCCGGTTGCGGATGTACGAATAGAGTATTATGGGCACAAGAAAGAAGACACGGAGTTCTCTCAATTGCATGCGAGCATTGTTGCCTATTCCAAGCGTTCGGACTCCAAGGGATCGAGGGAAATTCAGTCCCTTTCTCATGGGTTTGTCAAGGAGAATGCCACGATTCACATAACTGAAAGTGGGTTTGAGGCATTTTGTTTTGTTGACCCTGAAACCGGGAAAAACAAGCTATATGAATCGCTGGGTTTGGGGAGATGAAATGGAACTAAAGCATTACATCATGGCCGCCGTCATCATCGGGCTTTTGATAATCCTTTTGGTGCCCATGGGCTCCGAGTACCACGACTGCGGAGTCGACAGGGACTGCTTCAAGAATTATTCCGGCAATTGCGAGAAAGCAGTCTTCCGCACCGAAGAAAACGAGGTCACCACCACAATGCGTGTTGAGGGGCTGAAAGACACCGAGTGTGGTCTGAGCGTAGAGATTGAGGGCGACGGCCGCTCGGAAGACATGATTTGCTGGTTCCCGTTCAACGTCACTGACTTCGATGCCGTCAACATGGCCGAATCGTGTTCCGGCCCATTGGCTGACACGCTTGAAGAGCAAGGCCGCCTCATGCGTGAAGAGCTGAATAAACTCAGCCAAACCAACCTGGGGTGCGTCCCAGCAACCCTATGGGAAGCCAACTACTCCACGTTCATCATCAACGGAGTCGTCCAAAAAGGGGACGTGAGCTATTGCCACACCTCGATGGACTTCCACGTCCCAGGCAAGCTTGACGCCGCAAGCATTGAGTACTACTTCAACATCACTGACGAAGAAATCTACTTGGACTACACTCACAAAGACTACGGCGACCTCTCCACGTGGTGTGACTTCGAAGAGACCACGCTGTACTCCGAAGTCGGCACGTCCAAATCAATGCCGTTTGAGTTCAAGAACATCAACGGCACCGACTGGTGCCACGTCGCTTTCTACAGCCACGTCTACGGCATGCCCGAAGTTGAGACCCACTTGTTCATAAGCAACAACGAGACACAAGCAGCGACCCGAACAAGCAAAGGCATAGTAAAAGAACGCGTGTTTAGGTGAGGTGAACTGAAATGGAAAGAAACCAAACGATTATTGTGGCTGTGATTGTCGGCTTAGCAATCGTTATGGTTGCTGTGGGAACGATGTCAACGGCGTCGCAGCTAGACATTGACACACAACAATCAGCCACTTTTCTTGCAGCCAGTCTCCCAAACCATAAAACAATTGTCAGCTCACCAATCACTCCCGACGTATTCAATACATGGTTCTCCGAATGTTCCACAATTGGTTTTAAGGAGGGCTACTTAGCAGAGTATTTGGTCTATAATGCAACCACATCCAGCTTGGAGCCATACACTAGTAGTCAACCCTTCCTTGTTACCCTCACAATTTCGGAGTTCTCCACAGAGTCTCTCGCGCAAAAATTCTCTGCTTGTAGACTTGATAACTTGGGGAAAGAGCAAAGCGCAGGGACTATAACCAGTTCAACTCCGGAGATTATAGAGACAATTGGAGATGAAAGCCGCGCAGAGACTTTCACATTGCTCCCAAAAACGCAAGAAGCCGAATTCTCTGGAGCAATGATACTAACTCGAACCCAAAACATTGTCTACACGGTTTCTGTAATTCCGTACCTACCAGGCGGTGCACTCCAGGACGCCACTATGCTTGCCAAGCAAATAGGCCAGCAAATCGGGGCGTGATTTATTATATCTCTTCCACCCTAACCGAACCTATGGAATCCGTATTCACTGAAAAAGCCCCTGCCGCGGTCGGGCCGTACTCGCAGGCGATTAAATCCGGCGGTTTTGTTTTTACGGCCGGGCAAGTCGCCCTGACACCCGAAGGCACCCTCGTGAACGGCGGCATCCACGCGCAAACCGAGCAAGTAATCGCGAACCTCAAGGCAGTGCTCGAACAAGCCGGCACCAGCCTTCACAACGTCGTCAAAACAACTGTTTACCTAGCGGACCTCAACGACTTCGCCGGAATGAACGAGTCCTACGCCCAGCACTTCACCAGCAAGCCAGCGCGCTCCACAGTCCAAGTCGCGAAGCTACCCAAAGCAATGCTCGTAGAAATCGACGCAATCGCAGTGATTGAATGAAGCTGTTCAACACCCTCGGCAAAGAAAAGCAAGAGTTCCAGCCACTGGAAGGCAACAAAGTCACGATGTACGCATGCGGCCCAACCGTTTATGCCTTACCACACATCGGAAACTTCCGCACGTTCTTCTTCAGCGACATCGTCCACCGCTACCTCGAATACAAAGGGTTCGACGTCACCTTCGCCATGAACATCACCGACATCGACGACAAAACCATCCGCGACTCCGCAGCCGCCGGGATGTCACTCAAAGAATTCACCGAAAAATACACCCAAGTCTTTTTCGACGGATTAGATGCATTAAACATAAAGCGCGCCGACTACTACCCCAAAGCCACGGACACAATCCCCGAAATGCTTGACCTAGTCCAGCACCTACTCGACAAAGAAATCGCATACCTCGTCAACGGCTCCGTCTACTACTCAATCCACAAGTTCCCCGCCTACGGAAAGCTCTCCGGCATGGACCTTGCCGCCCTCGAGCACGGCCACCGCGTCGACGTCGACGAATACGAAAAAGACGAGCCCGGAGACTTCGCGGTCTGGAAGCAGGCCTCTGCCGAGGAAATCCAGCGAGGCATCTCATTCGACACGCCCTGGGGCAAGGGCCGGCCGGGCTGGCACATAGAATGCAGTGCAATGGCCCGCAAACAATTGGGCCAGCCATTCGACATACACATCGGCGGAGTCGACCTGATTTTCCCGCACCACGAAAACGAAATCGCGCAAAGCGAAGGCGCGTACGGCGACCAATTTGTCAAGTACTGGCTGCACGGCGAGCACCTCATCGTCGGCGGAAGAAAAATGTCGAAATCAAAAGGCAACTACTTCACCCTCACAGACCTGCTCAAGAATTATGGCTACAACGAAATCCGCTATTTGTTTTTGTCGACGCACTACCGCGACAAATTGGATTACACCGAGCCCACAATGAAAAACGCGGCCAACGCCGCCGCCAAACTAGAATTGGCTTTACAAAACATTGACTTTTTCATCGCCAACGCCGAAGTCGGGACCACGGACAAAGAGTTTTTGGCGGCAGTCGATAAAAGAAAAACAGAGTTCGACGACGCGATGGACGACGACCTGGACACGCCGCGTGCGCTGCGCGCAATCCACGAGCTCGTGTCAGACATTTACAAGTACACCGGCAAGGAAAAGACGTCCCTTCTCAAAGCCAAGGAAACGCTCACCACTTTGCTGCACGTGTTCGGACTGTTCGAGAAAGAAGGTGAGCGCGAGCCGCTGGCCGACGTATTAATGGCCAAGGTAAAAGAGCGCGAGGCCGCCCGGGCCGCAAAGGACTGGGACAAGGCCGACACTATTCGTGAAGAATTGAAGAAAGCGCACATTCTTTTGGACGACTTCCCCGAAGGCACTTTGTGGAGAAGGGCCTAGAGCGTGCTAACTATTGCCTTGACTTCCGCGTCGCTGCAGTCCTCTGCCTCGTTGTCACTGATTTTGCAGAACAAAGCGGTCAATAGCTGTTCCTCTGTTTCTTCGCCGAGCACTTCACCGGAGCCAACGCGGTAATAGTTTCCCCCGACGATGACCAATGGAATGCTGCCACCCGGCGAGTAATGGTTGAACGTCGAAATTTCGGGGTGGTCCGGTTCCAGGTCGACTTCGACCATGTGCGTCGTGATGGACGGGAACTTCTGGGCCACGCGCGTGAAGATAGGCTTTTCCCATTTGCAGTGCGGGCACCACGTCGTCCCGAAGAAGTACGCGAACGGCCTCGGGTCCTCATTCACCATGCGGAAGTACCCAATCGTCTCCGCGGAAAGCGTCAGGTCGTAGTCGTCGAACGGACATACGCTGCCGGCAGGGTCCTGCGGGTTGAACACGCAGTTCGTGGGGTCCAGGGGGTCGCATGTGCCGAACATGATGAAGTTGTACGCGCCGTATCCCGTGTAAAGCATTGACCCGAAAAACAATAGCGTGAACGCCCACGACACCAGCTTGTAGTTCTTGTGGATTAGCTTCGCTGTCTTGGGGCTTTTCTTGAATACCTTGCCCACGATTTTTCCCTTGATTTTTTGGTCGAACCCGGTGTTGCACGGCCGCAGCGTCGCCATGCGGAACACACAGTCGAACGCCTCGAGCGCGGTCTTCCGGTGGCTCGCCGAAAAAATTCCGAGGACCCCGAACACAACAAGAGCTACCAAGCAAAGCATGGCATGAATTGTCGCCGTGCTTTTATTTAAGGGTTACCTTTTTATTTGCATTGCACGTCAGCAATCAGAAGGTGACAAATAAGTGAAATTAATGCACATTGCTGGGCTCGTGCTTGCCCTGATCACCATCGCGCTTGTTCTTGGTCCAGTGGCGCTCGGCGCGCCAATCAGCCTCGCCTACCAGAACTCACTCTTAATATTTGACAACGCGATTCACTACGCCTTGATTTCACTGCCATGGGTAATCGCGGGAGTAATCCTCGCGGGTATGTCACTGGAATTCATCCCCCGAAAATGGTTCGCCCAGGAGCTCGGCGGCACAGGGCCCCGCTCGGTGTGCAAGGCAGGGGCCATGGGCGTGCTTTTGGACGTCTGCTCGCACTGTGCACTGACAATGGGCATGTCCTTCTACCGGAGTGGCGCGTCGGCCGCAGCGACAATCACTTTTCTCCTGGCCACGCCATGGCTCGGCCTCATGGAAACCATGCTGATGATTGGCCTGCTCGGGTGGAAAATAACCGTCGCCCTCGTTGTCTCATCCATACTCGTCGCAGTCATCGTCGGCCTAATCCTCGGCGTGTTCGAAAGAAACGGCTGGATCGAGACCCACAAGAAAAAGGTAAAGGCCAAGAAAATAAACATTTACAAAACGGCGACGAAAAGCCTGGAAGCGTTTACATGGGCTGAATTCCCGCCCCGCTTTGTGTCCGCAGTCAAGAAAGGCCTTGACTTGTTCTCAGGGTTCGCGGGCTGGTTTTTGATTGGGTTCACCGCAAGCGGCGTGCTCCTGACGTTCGTCACTCCCGAGCAAATAACGTCTCTTCTCGGCTACGCCAACACAATGGGGATTCCCTACACCGTCGTGGTAGCAACCATTATTGAGGCGTGTTCGGAAGGCCTGATATTCATCGGCGCCGCGTTCAACGACATGGGTGCGTCAATCGGCGCAATCTTCGTGTTCTTCATGGTCGGCGTCGCAAGTGACGTGACAGAGCTGGGAGTAATCAATGAAGTCATCGGAAAAAGAGCGGCAATCGCAACCGTCGGCGTCGCGATTCCGGTTTCAATGGCTTTCGCTTATGCCCTTAACTGGATTTGGGTTATGTTCGTGCTCTAGACCGAAATCGCGCCCACGGGGCACGCCTCGGCAGCAGCCTTGATGCACGCAGCTTTTTCCCCACCCGCTTTTGGCTGGGACTTTCCGTCGCCCGCCATTTCAAACCCTTCCGGGCACGTGGCGGCGCACGCGCCGCACCCAATGCACAATCCCTTGTTTATTGTCACCATTGTATTCACCTATAACTCAATCGAGTTCACGGGGCACGAGTTCTTCGCGGCCTCGGCACAGTCACTGTTTTCTTTGGGGTGTGCCTTGCCGTCCCCGCCCATTTCAAAGCTTGCCGGGCAAACCGCGACGCACGCGCCGCACCCGATGCAAGTATCGTTTACCTTAATCATTTTGGTTCATTCCTTAATCGCTTCGTTGATTTGCTTCACGAGCTTGTCCACGTCAATTCCGTGGGCAGCGCAGCCCTGCTCCAGTGTCTCGTACTGCGCGAGCGCACAGCCAAGGCAGTGAAAGCCCGCTTCTGCCAGCACGGGCACGGACTCAGGGTGGCTGTTCACGAGCTCCATGATGTTGATGTCCTTTGTAACAACCATACTCCGTTGTTGCACACCAAGCGTATTTAATTGTTGCCTCGGCGTTTGACGGGAAAACCATTATATATAATTCTTTTAATAAGTCCCATCGGTGAACCCCATGCTTTCCCCAAAACAACTACTTTTCATTCTAGCCTTCAGCGCCCTCGTGCTGATTGGCTCACAAATAAACTTCTCGCCGCTGCTCGGCGCCGAAAACCAATTCTTCACGCTGTTCCAATTCTTCGGGCCGACCGCAGGAATGTTCCTCGGCCCCATCATTGGAGCCGCGTCCGTCCTGCTGGCGGAAATAGTGAACTTTGTGTTTGTCGGCAAAGAATTCACAATCATTAACCTGTTCCGGCTCACGCCAATGCTCTTTGCTGCTGCGTACTTCGGCAGCAAGGCAAAGAAACAGCGGTACTTCGCGGCCATCCCCCTGCTCGCGATGGTTGCGTTCTGGCTGCACCCCGTCGGCCAAGAGGCATGGTTCTACGCGTTGTACTGGCTCTTGCCAATCACGGCCACGCTCAAGCCCAACCTGGTGTCGCGCTCAATCGGCGCAACGTTCACCGCCCACGCCGTCGGCAGCGTCGCATTCCTCTACGCTGTTCCCACAACTCCGGCGCTTTGGATTGGCTTGATCCCAGTCGTCGCGATGGAGCGCGGATTGTTCTCGCTCGGCATCGCCGGCAGCTACATCGTGCTCAACACAGTGATGGCACGCCTGCACCTCCCGGTGTTCGACGTCGACAAGCGATACGTGCTCTCAAAAAAGCTTTTGCTCGGGTGAATTAAAATGGCAGCAAAGAAAAAACGCAAACCATCTTCGGCGAAGAAAAAGACCACGGCGAAAAAACCCGCCAAGTTCCCGGTCATAAAGGCCCAGAACAAATTCAGGCTCTCCGACAACCAGACCTATGCAATCGGAGTCGTCGTGATTGCGTTTCTTGTGATTTTGATTTGGTATGCGATGAGCATGCAGCTCGGCAACCCCGCTCCGGCGCCAATGGCGATGGAGCTTGTTCCATGAACATCGCGGTAATCGGCGCTTCCAACGACAAGGAAAAATGGGGCAACAAGGCCGTTAGGGCCTACGCCACCATGGGCTGGACCGTTTTCCCAATCAACCCCCACGACCGCGAGGTCGAGGGCCTCGAGGCATACAAGTCCGTGCTTAAGGTGCCGTACAAAATCGACCGGGTTTCTCTTTACACCCCGGCGGAAGTGTCACTAAAGCTCGTGAACCAAATCAGGAAAGTCGGCGCAAAAGAAGTGTTCATCAACCCCGGCGCAGAGTCAGACGAATTAATCGAGGCACTCAAAAAAGCGGGGATAAAGCCGCTGCTGCAGTGCTCAATAATCGCAATCGGCGTGGACCCAAGCAGGCTATAACCGCTTTGGCTCTTCAATCCTTTTTATCACAGGCTTGCCCTTGATCTCGCTTTTCTGCACCAAGTCTTTTCCCTTGAACGCCCGGCCGGCCGCGTTTATCTCGTCGTGCAACACGTTGGGGTCTATGCCGAACTGCTTCAGCGTCTCTTCCTGCCTGGGTATCCCCTTGCCGATTATGCTCCTCGCAAAGTTGTAAGCCTCGTCCCTTCTTTCCGGGAACTTCTGTGCCACCCTCATCGCAATGCTGGCCGCGGACTGCTGGCGGTTTTGCGACACTTCCTTCGCCATGGTCTTGCCCGCGCCTTCCCCACCCCACAAGTACTGTAAAGGCTCTTCCGCGGTCATGGAAATGATTTGTGTCTTGCTTCGCACCAAAAGCTTTTGCTCCAGCAAATACTCCAGCGCTTTATCGAACTTGGCCTCGAACTTCTCCCGAGTCCTCTTCTTCGAAAGCTTTTCCCTAAGCTCGTCACTAACCTTTTCGAGAATTTGATTGCGGACCTGGTGCACCTCAAAAGTGCCTTTTTTGGACACAAGTTTCGGGATTACTTTTTCCAGTGCCCCTGAAATATCCCACGCGTGCTCCTCGCCAACCGACCCTGCGGCGATGCTGACGGCTTTGTCTATGTGTTCCCCCTTCGTGGCCATACAATAAGTTAGGAACGTAGTGTATATAAATGACTCCGCCAAAAGTAACAGCTACATGCGCGTTTACTTAGACCATGCAGCCACGACGCCAGTACGGCCCGAAGCCCTCGAGGCAATGCAGCCCTTTTTCAGCGAAAAATACGGCAACGCATCCTCCCTCCACAGCTTCGGCCAGGAAGCCAAGGAAGCCCTCGAGACAAGCCGCGCCACAGTCGCCAAGCTCGTGAACGCCGCGCCCGAACAAGTAGTCTTCACGTCCAGCGGCACAGAGTCAAACAACACAATCATCAAAGGCACTGCCTTCCGCGCCGGCAAAGGCCACATCCTCACCTCATCAATCGAGCACCCCTGCATACTCAACACATGCAAATGGCTCGAAACCCGCGGGTTCGAAGTCACCTACCTCCCCGTCGACACCAACGGAATCGTCTCCCCCGAAGAATTCGCCTCCGCGCTCCGCAGCGACACAATCATCGCCTCCGTAATGGCGGCCAACAACGAAATCGGCACCATACAGCCCATCGCCGAACTCCAAAAAATCGCTTCCGAGCGTGGCATTCTGTTCCACACCGACGCGGTCCAAACGTTCGGCAAAATCCCGCTCGCCAAAACGGACGCGCTCACCGTTTCCTCACACAAGCTCGACGGCCCAAAAGGCGTCGGAATGCTTATCGGCGGGGACTTCGACCCATTGCTCCACGGCGGAGGCCACGAGTTCAACAAGCGCTCCAGCACAGAAAACGTCGCGGGCATCGTCGGGTTCGCCAAAGCCGCGGAACTAGCGTTCGCCGAAATGGGCGCAGAAGCCAAGCGCCAAACAGCACTCCGCGACAAACTAATCGACTCCCTGCTCACAATCGAGCGCACCCAACTCAACGGCTCGCGCGAAAAGCGCCTGCCCAACAACGTGAACGTGTGGTTCGAGTTCATCGAGGGCGAGGCCCTCGTGCTCATGCTCGACGCCGACGGAATCGCCGCGTCAACCGGCTCCGCATGCTCACAAAAAGAATTGAAGGCGTCACACGTTTTGCTTGCGCTTGGGCTCGAGGCCCACCAGGCACACGGCTCACTCCGGCTCACGCTCGGCAGGCAAAACACGGGTGAAGAAATCGACTACGCGCTCGAAAAAATCCCGCCCGTGGTCCAGCGCCTGCGCAAAATGTCGCCGTTCAAAAAAGAATACGAAGGATTCGAGAGGGAAGACTGATGGCACTGTACAGCGAAAAAGTGATGGAGCACTTCCGCAACCCCCACAACATGGGAAAAATCGAGGGGGCCGACGGCGTCGGCAAAGTAGGCAACCCCATCTGCGGTGACGTGATGTACATCTACATCAAGGTCAAGGACAACGTAATCGAAGACATCAAGTTCGAGACCTTCGGCTGCGCGTCCGCAATCGCCACTTCGTCAATGATTACCGATTTGGCAAAAGGAAAAACGCTCGAGGAAGCGGAAAAAATCACTCGCGACCAAGTCGCGGGCGACCTCGGCGGCCTTCCGCCAATTAAGATGCACTGCAGCAACCTCGCGGCCGACGCATTGCGCGAGGCAATCAAGGACTACAGGAGCAAATCAAAATGAACGTGCGCAAAGACTTCCCGATTCTCGAAAAGAAAATCAACGGGAAGCCAATCATTTACTTTGACAACTCGTGCGTCACGCTGAAGCCAACGCAAGTGGTCGACGCCATGAACAAGTACTACACCGACTTCACCGCGTGCCACGGCCGCAGCGCCCACGCGTTCGCCCAAGAAACAACCAACCATTTCGAGGAGTCGCGCCGCACAGTCGAAAAGTTCGTCAACGCAGGCAAAAACGAAATCATTTTCACGCGCAACACGACAGAGGCAATCAACATCGTCGCGAACGGCCTTGACCTCAAGGGCGGCACGGTCGTGACGACGAACCTGGAGCACAACTCGAACCTCGTGCCGTGGCTTCGCCTCGCCAAACACGGCGTGAGCCACAAAATGGTTCCAGTCACTGACGGCTTCCTGGACCTGGAACGCTTGGCCGAAGCAGTCGACAAGGACACAAAGCTCGTCTCTCTCGTACACACTTCCAACGTCACGGGCGCGACCCTTGACGCGCGCGAGGCAGCCAAAATCGCGCACGACAACGGCGCATTGCTCTTGCTTGACTCCGCGCAGGCGGCGCCGCACACTCCAATCGACGTCAAGAAAATGGACGTTGACTTCCTTGCCTTTTCTGGCCACAAAATGGTTGGGCCTTCGGGCACCGGCGCGCTGTACGGCAAAAAAGAATTGCTCGAGAACCTGGACCAGTTTCTGCTCGGCGGCAGCACGGTCAAAGACGTTTCCGCAACCGACTGGGTTCCGGAGGACTTGCCTGGCAAGTTCGAGGCCGGGCTCCAGGACTATGCGGGCGCCATGGGCTTCGCCGCAGCTGCTGACTATTTAATGCGCATCGGCATGGACAACGTGCGCGACTTCGAAAAAGAGTTGGGCGCGCACTTGCTCGATGGCCTCGCAGGCATTGACAAGGTCACGGTCTTTGGCGGAGACGCACCGGAGCGTGCGGCACTCGCGTCGTTTACTGTGGACGGGATGGAGCCGCATGACGTCGCGCTGATTATGAACGAGTCGCACAATATTTTCCTGCGGTCGGGCATGCATTGCGCGCATTTGTTCCACAAGGAAACCGGGTTGCCGAAGGGAACCGTCCGCGCCAGCCTGTATATCTATAATACTAAAGAAGAAGTGGACACGTTCGTGTCGGTGCTTTCCGACGTCGTGAACACTTTCGCGTGATTGCCATGAAAAAACTTGCTTTGGTCGCACTCGTGACGCTCGTCGTGTTGGCCGGGTGCCTAAACATCTTCGGGGGGGAACCCTTAACCACTTGCGAAGAAGGCTACGAGGAAAACGAACACGGTTTATGCGTTTCATTAAATGAAACGGCTCCCACTCCAGAACCAACTCCAACACCGACGCCTACTCCCGAGCCAACACCGACTCCCGTTCCCGACCCGTACCATTCTGTCGAGGTGGGCCAGTCCATCGAGAAAGGTGATTTCATGGTCACGATTGTTTCGGTGGGCATGTACAACTACACTTCCCCGTTCGGCGAGGAATTGCGGGACTATCGCGTTGACCTGCGGATAAGGAATTCCGCGGACACTGAAGAGGAGTACCGGTTCGGCTACATTTTGATGGGCGAAGACGTGGAGTACGACGTGCGCTGGCATTCCACTCTTTACGAGAAAGGGCTTTTGCAGCCAGGCGAAGTTATTGAAGGAATGGTGCTTTACGACGTGGGCGGCGAAGAGGGCCCGTTCAAGCTCCAGGTAAAGACGTACAGCCTCGCAGAGCACGATTACATGAACGTCATCGGCAAGAATTCCATCGAGAAGCCGGTGGTCGGCGTGATTAACTACGGCGACGTGTGCGGCGAAAGTGCTTTAGGCGAGGAGTACCTCGGCGACTTACTTGGCACCGCGGGCTGCGACGAGATTTCTTCGGCGCGGGACTGGTTCAACTACCCGTCGTGGATTGAGGACGGCGTCGTGATTACGCGGCTTAAGGCAAAGAACCATGGCGACGAGCCCGTTACCGTGCTTATCGTGAACGAGGTGCCCGACCGCTTTGGGATTACGGCTCGCGACCTTAACTATACTTATGAGCCGATTTTCCTGGACGATTACCACCCTGCGTGGTTCGTGAAGCTGGGGCGCAACGAGATTTGGCTGACGCAAATCAATTACTCAATGTACCTCGAGAGCTCGGAAGTAGAGGCAATGGCAGCGCCTGTTGTGCTGCCCTTAATTGGTCTATAATTAAATAGCCCAACCGTGTTTTCCTTGGCATGAAGCGTGGTCAGGGCTCTCTTGAGTATTTACTTATACTAGCGGCTATTCTAGCGATTGGCGTGGTGGTGGTTTTGGTGGCCAATTCAATGCTTGCTACTCCCAGCGGAGCTGCTGCACTGCAGGAAGACAAGTACAAGCTTGCCACCCAAGGATTCGAGGTAAAGGGGTACGACGAAGCATTCACCCCCGGCGAGAGCGATTCTTTGCCGGATTCACTCAAGAAAGGAGACTATGACTACTTTTTCAGCGGCGACACTGACTTGCCCGACGACTCCATACTCATTGGGTCACTCACGGACTCCAGCGGCGGCAGCCACAGTGTTTATACTTCCGACAGCACCGGCAGCTATTACGTTCCAACCGGCGGCGGCAGCGGCGGCGATGACGAGTGCTCTGACGAGTGTGAAACAAGCGAGTCCCCCGATTGTATAGACGATGATGGCTACAGGACATGCGCCGACCATGACGACGACGGGTGTCGCGAGTGGGGAAGCCTTGTTTACTGTGATGACGGCGAGGTTTGTTCCGATGGAGAATGCATTGAGGACGAGGGCGGCGGAGGGTGTGAGACTGACGAGAACTGCCTCGAGGACGAGATTTGTTCCGACGGAGAATGCGTTGGGTGCACTGAATGCATTGAAAGTGGATACGTGTGGGTGTCTTATGATGGGACCGTCGGCTGCGATGATGAGAACGGGGACTGTGCAGAGTATGGCCCCGAGTTCTGTAACCTTGACGGCGAGTGCTGGGACGCTGTGACTGGTTGTGGCCAAAGCAATGGGTACTGCTTAGACCTCATGGCGTGCGAAACCAACAGCGATTGTAGCGAGGGCGCAGTTTGCTACGAAGGAACCTGCATTGAGCCTTGACGCATAACCTGCATTATCTTTAAATATCTGCAGAGCGTAAGCTATAACTGGTGTATTTCATGAAGCGTGGACAAGGCTCTCTCGAATACTTATTGATTCTCGCGGCAATCCTTGCGATTGCTGTCGTGGCGGTGCTGGTAGCAAACTCAGTGCTGGGCACGCCAGCTGATGCTACAATCGCACAGCAGGACAAGTACGGCCTTGCCCTCGCGGGGTTCGAGGTAAATGGGTACGACAAGCCCTTTGACCCAGCCAACAAAAACACTTTGCCACAATCCATTGTGAAAGGAGATAACATTTACTTCTATAATGACACTACGCCGCCCGACGACGCCGACGTGATAGGTGAATTGACTGACTCCAGTGGAAACAAGCACACCATCTGGGCTTGGGGCGGAGGTGGCGGCGGAAGCTACGGTGTAGGAGGAGGCGGAGGCGGGCCAACCCCACCACCGGAACCTGGCTGCGGCGACAGCACGATTGACGCCGAAGAAGAGTGCGACCCGCCCGGGGAGCCGTGTGTGCCTGTGTACGGCGAGGCGGACTGCATCTACTGTAACGCAAGCTGCATGGAAGAGACAGTATTCATGGAGTTCTGCGGCGACCTGGAAATCAACGGCCCTGAAGAATGCGACGACGGCAACACAATCAATAACGATTACTGCAGCAACACTTGTATTGAAGCAAATTGCACCGACGGCATTCGCAATCAGGACGAGAGGGATGTGGACTGCGGCGGAGTCACGTGTGGGTTCTGCCCCCGCGGCGAATGGATGAAGGGCTACGGCACTTCCGGCCTCCAAACGTTTTACCAAGGCAACGAATTAATGACTGTCGTGGACGACGGGTTCATCGCGCTGGGCAATGACGGAAGCAACACGAAAAAAGCATTCGTCATGAAGATAAACGAGACGGGCAACCTTACGTGGAAAAAGGTTTATGACCCGGGCATCTACTCCTTGATAATGGGCTACGGCACGGCAGAAACCCCAGCCAACTACGCAGTGGTTGGGACCTACAGGGCATCGGGAACAGCGCCTCCAGATACCTGGGTGTCAATCCTGAACAAGGACGGCTCCCTGAACTGGACCAAGCACTACAACTTGGATTACGGTGGGGTGCCTGGGCCGGGCTACAGCGTTGCGACCACCATCGACGCCACCAGCGACGGCGGCTACATCGTCGGCGGCTACGGCATGGCTATTGGCAGCAGCTCCGCAAGCGGAAGGCAGTGGGACCCCACTCTCATAAAGCTCACTTCCACCGGAGCCATTTCATGGGTAAAGGTTTATCCCATCATCGGGGATGACCGGGCGTGGTCCGTGAAGCAGACGACTGACGGCGGATACGTATTGGTTGGCGGCACGCAAGGCTACGGCGGCAGTGACTGGGACGTACTCATCCTAAAGACAACCAGCACCGGAATCCCGAGCTGGACCCGGTGGGTTGGCGGGTCAAGTACAGACATGGCTCGGTCAGTCATAGAGGACGGCACCGACCTAGTGGTCGCTGGCTTCACAGGAAGCTATGGCGGGACTGCCTACGACGCGTTATTAATGAAGCTCGACAAGGACGGCAACAAAAAGTGGATTAAAGCATATGGCGGCACCGCCAATGACCAAATGTACTCTGTTGCCGCGGCGAGTGATGGCGGCTACTTCCTGACCGGCCAGACAAAGAACTTCGGCGCGTCAAGCAACGACTACTTCGCCGTAAAAACAGACTCGGGCGGCACTCTCGACTGGGCTTTCACGTACGGCACCACTGGCGAGGACTACGGCAGGGCGGGAGCGCCATCGGACACGGGCTACGCCGTTTATGGGCGGTCCGACACTCTTGGCAACGGCGGCGGCGACGTGCTGCTCGTCCAGGCGGCCAACAACGGCAGCATCGCCGGGTGCACTTACGACGTGAACGTGACGACACAGGTAACCGAGACCACTGTAACAGCTACCCCCACCAGTGTGACGCCCTCGAACTTGAACGGCAACGGTCCCACAATCCTGGCGTACAACTATTGGCACACGCCCAAGGCAATCACGCTGTCAGAAAGCACGGTGTGCTAAGCGTAAAGCCCATATCCAGCAAAGCGTCAGCTCCAGCTGGGTACATTATAGCGGCTATGGGCGTTGCCAAGAAGGTTACGTGGGACGAATGCCCCGGCTGGTGTGCCTATAACGCAAAAGAAGCATAGTCAAGGTAACCCGTAACGTGGTTAGACAGCTTATCTTTAAATATCTGCAAAGCGTTAGCTATCGTTAGGTGTACTCTATGAAGCGTGGACAAGGCTCTCTCGAATATCTACTGATTTTTGCGGCGATTCTCGCGATTGGCGTGGTCGTTGTATTGGTGGCTAACGCTATCCTCGGCGCGCCATCAGAATCCCTGGTTGTGCAGGAAGACAAGTACAACTTGGCCCTCGCCGGGTTTGAGGTGATTGGGTATGACTCGCCGTTTGACCCAACAGTGCCGGACACGCTCCCCAAGGCATTAATCCAGGGTGACACCGACTACTTTTACAACGACTCTGACATCCCCGACGACGCCGATCCGGTCGGCAAATTGACTGACTCAGGCGGCAACAAGCACACGGTATGGCGCTGGGGCGGCGGAGGCGGCGGAGGCGGCGGAAGCTACAACGTCGACCCACCACTTAACCCGAGTGTGACACCAACGCCGGTGCCGTGTACGAGCGACGACAACTGTACGAGCGGAGACTGGTGTGTTGACGGGGACTGCGTCGAGAAGCCTGAGTGCACGAGTGACGACAACTGCACGGGAACAGACTTCTGTTTCGAAGGGGCGTGCGTCGGATGCACGAGTGACGACAACTGTACGGGAACAGACTTCTGTTTCGAAGGAGCTTGTGTCGAATGCGCAAGCGACGACAACTGCATCACTGGAGACAAGTGCTTCGATGGGGGTTGTGTCACGCCGGAATGCGATGACGAAGACCCTGAACTGGAGATTGGGTGCGCGGACGACGAGAAGTGCGTTGGCTACAAGTGCATCGAGCGGTGCGGCGACGATGTTACTGACACGGGGGAAGAATGCGACGGCACGAACCTGAACAGCCAGGATTGTTTGGGGCTTGATTATACTGGCGGGACACTGGGATGCCTCAGTGACTGCAGGCTCAATATCACGGGCTGCACCGGCGCGACCTGCGGCGACACCACAGTCGGCGGCGGGGAACAGTGCGACGGGAGTGACCTTGACAGCCAAACGTGCCAGACCCTTGGGTACGACCTCGGCACGCTCAAGTGCTACAGCGACAACTGCCGGTTCAACGATGCGTCATGCTACGACGCGCATTGTGGTAACTTAATTATCGAGGGCACTGAAGAGTGCGAGTGGGTGGATTTGGATAACCAGAATTGTACGTCGCTTAATTACACTAGCGGGGAGTTGTCCTGCACGGACTGCTTGTTCAACACGAGCCAGTGCATCGGCGCCACGTGTGATGGCGTTGAGCTAGAAGATGGAGAGGAGTGCGACGGCGGGTTCTTTAACCTGCAGAACTGCACGACACTTGGCTATGACGCTGGCGTATTGGCGTGCAGCGACGGGTGCAGGTTCAACGAGACAGGATGTTATAACAATACATGCGGCACAGGAGTCTGCGAGCTGGATAAGGGAGAGGACTGCATCACGTGCCCGAGCGACTGTTTGTGTGGCTCGGAAGAGAACTGCGTGGCCGGGTCCTGTGAGGATGCCTGTGGGAGCGGTGGCTGCCAGGGAGAGCTGGGAGAAAACTGTGACACTTGTCTGGCGGACTGTGCGTGCAGTGGCGAAGGAGAGTTTTGCTCGGAAGGTGAGTGCGTGACGTGTGTTGACACGTGCACGAATAGCGGCATGTGCTATGAGTGGACCGACACGTACTGGTCAGAAGAGGATGGCTTTTGGAGTGAAGCTGAGTGCGGCGAAGAAGGAGAAGGAGGCTGTTCTGTATCCTCGGAGGGAACGGATGACTCCGGGAAGAAGTATTGGGATGCAACGGATGGATGCGACAAGCGGTGCAATGGAGATTACGTCCTTGAGGCGTGTGGCGACTACGACAATGACGGCTGCACCGAGTGGGGTGCTGTTAAGACATGTGGCACAGGTGTTTGCAAAGCCGGATGGCTGGGTGGATGTCATGCGGGCATTAGCTGGAACACGTACACGGACGTGTGCTATCAAGAGACTGCGCAAGTGTGGGGCGAAACAGAAGACGATGTAAAAACTGTGATAGCATACGCTGACTGTGACCAAGAAGAGGGCTGTGACATTTGCAACACCCTGTGTGGCGACGGCCGCTGTGACAGGAATGCCGAGGGCGATTTGCGGGAGGACTGCAACAACTGCCCAGAGGACTGCGGGTGCGCGTCGTGGCAAAACTGCAACAATTATGGCACATGCGTGGACTATTGCGGCAACGGTCACCTGCTCAATCCGGAGCAGTGCGATGGCAATGCGTTCCCGTATGGCGTTGACTGCACGAACATTCACCAGCATTACCAGACGAAGTACGACATGGACCCGCAAGATACGACTCAGTACTTCGGCGGCGAGCTCAAGTGCACCAGTAACTGCAAGATTGACACGAGTAGCTGTACAAGGTGCGGCGACAATGTGAAAACAGGGACGGAAGATTGCGACGGGACAGACTTTTTGGCGGCTGACTGCAATGGAAAGGACCCGTATTCAAGCACGTTTACCTGTATAGGGCTTACGAAGCCCGAGCGGTGTTACGGAGGCCTGTTCACCTCTGACTGGAAGCAGACCGCGGACGCCAGAAGTGGTGGCTGGTTTAGCTATTCATCAGGAACTGGTGGGTGGACCTGCCTATCAAGCGAAAGCACCGAGCTTTGCAGCCTGGAGACGAAGACTAAATACAGCGGCGGAATGTTCGCGATAAAAGCGAAGTGGGACAAAATCAAGGTGTCCGGCAGCACGGGATTCCCGACTATGGGCTTTGGGGTCTACAGCAATTCACGGCACGTATGGTCATACTT
Organism: archaeon; assembly: GCA_042584585.1. Lineage (GTDB taxonomy): Archaea > B1Sed10-29 > B1Sed10-29 > WALL01 > WALL01 > WALL01. The sequence continues at coordinate 32,688 of JBHOSQ010000009.1, forward strand.
CACGAATGGAATAAATCAGGCCATGTCCGCGTCAAGCGCAAATTCATTGGGGGGAACCAAAGGTTACGTTTCCGTTGACCCAACGAATTGGCACGTCTACTCCGTTGTCTGGAACCCCGGTGGGAACACGTATTACTACGTAGACGGGGTGCTCAAGCACACGGAAACTTCGAATGTTGAGCCAAACCCGCTGGCGATAACTATGTCAGCACACCGGGACATCAACTTCCATTATAAGTGGATGTACTACAGCCCATTGGACTGCCTCGGCGACTGCAGGCAGATTGGGTACGCGGGCGGCGCGCTCACGTGCGACACCTTTGGATATGGCAAGTGCACGTACCCGCAGAGCCAACAGTACTGCTACAAGTGCGGCGACTGGCGTGTTAGTAGCGGCGAGCAATGTGACAGCCAAGTTCCGTATGGCAAGACGTGCGTGACACAGGGGTACGACGGCGGCACGCTCAAGTGCGGGGACCAGTGCAAGTTTGACTACAGCTCGTGCCACAAGTGCGGCGACGGCAAGAAAGAAGGCCCCGAGGAGTGCGACGGCGAACCAAATTGCGACAGCAGCTGTAAGATAGTTTCACAGCCTCTGTGCGGCAACGGGAACACAGAGGGCATCGAGCAATGCGATAACGGCCAATATCAAAACAGTGTGTCCGGCAGCTGCCCGAACTGCCAGAACGCGAAGTGCGGCGACGGGAACATCTGGTTCGCCCAGGGTGGAACCGAGCAGTGCGATGGGACCGACATGGGGCCCTGGACGGACTGCACGGACTTTGGGTACAAGTATGGGACGATTTCATGCAGCAGCTGCATGCTTAACCTAAGAAATTGCTACGATCAGAAGTGCGGCGATGGAATAATAGACGGCACGGAAGAATGCGATGGCAGCAAGCTCAATGGCGCGACGTGCCAGACGCTTGGGTACGACGGCGGGACGCTTCAGTGCCACTCCAACCGCATATCGAGCACCGCGTGCACATACCAGCCCTCGGAATGCACGTACGGAACTGCAGTGATAGACGACACGTGCAGCTCGGACAGCAGTTGTGTTTCAGGGTACTGCAAAAGCGGGAAATGCGCGAGCGATGGATCCGGCGCCATAGATGACTCCTGCAACAAGAATGACCACTGTGCGTTAGAATACTGCAAAAGCAGCAAGTGCACGACTCCGACCTGCACCGACAATGTCAAGAACGGCGACGAGAGCGACGTGGACTGTGGAGGCAGCTGCACGAAATGCGCCAGAACCGAGAGCTGCACAACAAGCAGTGACTGCCTATCCGCTAATTGCGTGACAAAAACGTGTGACTACGCCGTGGCCAAAGACTTCCGTGATAATTTCTATAGTAGCGCAACAATCCCAGAACCAATAAGCAACACTTTGTGGGAACAACTCAGTGGCTATGACTATACATTCAAAAAATCTACTGGTGGGAACGCGAAGTGCAGTCAAACCTATAAGACAGCATCGCGGGAGAGCTGCGGCTTCAGGTCGATGGCGCTTTACGACGGTGGAACCCTAACCATCAAAGCGAAGTGGAAGGACGTGAACGTAGATCACATGTGGTTCGGGTTTGTGTCAGAGAATGGGTGGAATTACCACCTATTCAAGGAGACGGCGTCTTCATCAGATGATACTAAGGTCGTCGCTGCCACCAAGATTGGGGCCTTCTCGAGCATAACTGGCACGACTGACTCCAAGATCATTCAGCTGACTGACCAAGCCCAATACGGAACGACCAGCGATTCAAGCGACTCTCACTACTACAAGATTGTTTGGAACCCAGACGGCAATGTCGAGTATTACATCATTGACGACAAGGATACTGGCGGGATAATTGGATCCTACAAGCTGGTCCACACAACAACTGCTCATCCCGGGCCTATGTTCATATCGATCTTTGAGTACACGAACTATGCCGGAGGCAATGATAAGCTAAGCATTGGTTACGTGGACTACGACTTGCCAGTGTAAGCCAGTTATTGTTTAAACAGGCGCCCATTGTAGCGTAAAGTCCATATCCAGCAAAGCGTCACCTTTATATAAAAAAGGGCTCAAAACCCATATCCACTGATTTAGTGATTATTTTAAAATGTTTAAACGGAGTGATATGAAATGACTCAACTAACCGGACAACCGATTTTGGTCCTTCCAGAAGGCGCACAGCGCCTTCTCGGCAGGGACGCACAGCGGTCAAACATCGCTGTGGCAAAAGCAATCGCCAACGCCATCCAGAGCACACTTGGCCCCAAAGGAATGGACAAGATGCTCGTGGACGACCTCGGCGACGTAGTGATTACGAACGACGGCGCGGCAATCCTCAACGAAATGAGCGTTGAGCACCCCGCAGGCAAAATGATGGTCGAAGTCGCCAAGACACAGGACGAAGAAGTCGGCGACGGCACCACAACCGCGGTAGTCATCGCGGGCGAACTGCTCAAGAACGCGGAAAACCTCTTGGACCAGAAAATCCACCCAAGCATCCTCATCCGCGGATACGACATGGCGACCAAAAAATGCCTCGAGACACTTGAGGCAACAGCCAACAAAGTCGAGTTCGACAACGACGAGCTCCTGCGCCAAATGGCCTTCGTCGCAATGACCGGCAAAGGCGCCGAGCGCGCCGGCAAGCACTTCTCCGCAATCGCGGTCAAGGCAGTCAAGCAAGTCGCGGACCACAAAGACGGAAAAGTCACCATCGACAGCGACTACATCAAGCTCGAGAAAAAGCAGGGCGGAGACCTTGTGGACACCTACCTCGTCAACGGCGTTGTCATTGACAAGGAACGCGTGCACCCCGGCATGCCCAAGCTCGTCAAGGAAGCGAAAGTCGCTTTGCTGGACTCCGCTCTTGAAGTCAAGAGCACGGAAACAGACGCAGCAATCCAGATTACTTCGCCGGACCAGCTACAGGCATTCCTCTCGCAGGAAGAAAACATGCTGAAACAAATGGTCGACGAAGTCGTGAAGAGCGGCGCCAACGTACTGTTCTGCCAGAAGGGCATCGACGACATGGCACAACACTTCCTCTCGAAGGCAGGCGTCGTCGCAGTCCGCCGTGTCAAGAAAAGCGACATGGAAAAGATTGCGCGCGCGACTGGCGCGAACGTCGTGACAAACATACACGACCTTTCCAGTGACGACCTCGGCAAGTCCGGAGTCGTCGAGGAAAAGAAGATTGCAGGCGAAGACATGATTTTCGTCGAAGAGTGCAAAGACCCCAAGGCCGTGACCATTTTGGTCCGCGGCGGCAGCGAACACGTTGTCGACGAGGCCGAACGCGCTCTTGTGGACGCAATCGGCGTTATTTCATCCGCTTTGGAAGACGAGAAGTACGTCATCGGCGGCGGATGCATCGAAGTCGAGCTCGCGCTTGCCCTGCAGAACTACGCCAAGACAGTCGGCGGCCGTGAGCAGCTGGCAATCAGCGCTTTCGCGAACGCGCTCGAGGTCATCCCGAGGACTCTTGCAGAGTCCGCAGGAATGGACTCCATCGACACCCTTGTCGAGCTTCGCTCGAAGCACGAGAAGGGCGAGAAGGAACTCGGCGTTGACGTGATGGCTGCAAAGACCGCGAGCATGAGCGTACTGCACGTGTTCGAGCCCGCAAAGATTAAGCAGCAGGCAATCTCGAGCGCGGCAGAAGTCGCGGAAATGATTCTGCGGATTGACGACATCATTGCTTCCAGCGGAAGCGGCAAGGGCGCGATGCCCGAAATGCCGCCCGGCGGAATGGGCGGAATGCCCGGCATGATGTAAAACAGCTTAAACTAAGCTGGCACGTTAGGCTTGGGTGACGCAAGGTCACCCAGAGACAGAAACCGGGGGACCGTCAACTGACGGTCCCCCCAGTTGTCTTTTTCTAAAGCTGGTACAATTGCCCCTTGAACCACTGGTAAATCAAGGCGAAGCAAATCAAATTAGTGAACAGGAACACGATTAGGTTGTTGCTGAACGTGTTGTACAGCAGTTGGAAGACCGTGAAGTAGTAAATCACGGCAATAACCAGTATTACCAGCACCCGTTTCATCACAACCACTAACGCGGAAGGGCTATAAATTTATATGGGCAGCCCGTGTTAATCCAGCAATGAGAAGGCTCTTGCTAGTGCTGCTGCTTACCTCACTCGTATTCGCCCAAATCCAGGAGCCCAAGCTAGTCAACCAGCTCGACTCCATCATCACGCAAGGCGGCATCATACGCGTCACCGACGGCGAGCTCTACACCGTCAGCCTCAACTCCACCTTCCCGCAGCAAACCGGCTACCAATCAGTCCAAACAGCCAACAACTTCATCACCGACTCCGAAGGCAACAAGTTGGTCACCCTATCCCACGACGACCCCGACAACCCCTTCGCCTATTCACTCAAGAGCACCGTATCCACCCGGGCGCGCACCACCGACTCACTCCCATCGTCCTACGGCGTGCCCGACGAATTCCTGCAGTTCACCCGCGCCAGCGACAGCGTCAACAGCGACACCACCGGCGTCAAGGAGCTCGCCCAGGAAATAACCCGTGGCTCCGAAACGGACTTCGGGAAAATCGCGCTCCTGGCCATTTGGGTCCACAACTACATCGACTACGACCTCACACTCGTCGGCCAGCGCAAAGAGTCCGACTGGGTGCTCGAAAACAAAAAAGGCGTCTGTGTCGAATACGCCAGTGTCTTCGCTGCGCTTGCGAGAAGCCTTGGCTACCCCACCCGCTTCGTGCTCGGCAGGGCATACGGCGAATACGGCTGGCTCGGCCACGCGTGGAACGAAGTGTACATCGGTGAATGGGTTCCCGTCGACGCGACTTGGCTCGAAGTGGGCCACCTCGACGCGACCCACATAGAATTCTTCAAGAGCAGCGAGTCAAGCGCCCCCCAACACGTAATCGCACAAGTCAGTGACGGCGCGTCAATCCAAACCGAAAAGCCGGGCTTCGCCGGCGAAAGCGACGGCGTCGCCATAGAAATAGACGAAATCCACTTGTCGGAAGAAAGCACGAACTACCAGGCCACCCTCGTCGCCGAAACACTCGGCTTCGGCGAGTCCACGCTCATCACCCTCGCCGTGCCGGGCACGGACTACCGCGTGATTGACGCCCGCCTCGTCCCCTGCAAGTCCGACGCCGCGCTGCTCACCATCCCGGACACGGACAAGTCCATTGTCCTCGAGCCAGGCAAAACCAGTTACGCGTCGTGGCTCGTCTCCGTCGCGCCGGGCCTTGACTCCCGCATCATTTACACGTGCCCCATCACGCTCAACTCCAGGCACCTCGCGGAAACCAGCATCTCCCTGTCCATGCAAAAAGCCTCTTCCACCAAAGGCTTTACCGCGCTCATCTCTGACTCGTCGGTTGCACTGGGCGACATGGCCCAAATATTCGTGACCGCGCCGACCGGAGAAAAAATCACGGTCGTCGGCGACGGCTACTACGAGTCACGATTGTCGTCGGGCGGGGCCACGGAATTCAAGTTCACCCCAGACCACTCCGGCGAACACTCTCTTTTCGTTGCCATCGAAAGCGGCGGCGCCAAAGAAATTAAGTTCACGGTCGAGAAAGGCCAAAAAATATTCCTGAAAAAAGTCGAGACGCCCACCCGGTTCTTCGTGGGCGAGGCGGCGAACATACAAGTCACAGTCGAAAACGTGTTTGATACCCCAGAAAAAACAGTGCTGGAGGTAACGGTCGCGGGCCTAGAGCAATTGACCCACCTGACGGTCGACGAAAGCGCCGAAGTAAACTTCACTTTTACCCCATCAGTGCCGGGCGACACCGTGCTTGAGGTAGAGCTCACCGGCTCTGGCTTTTCGGACAGCCGCGTGCTGCCCATCACGGTCTACGAGCAGCCAGCGGTCACAGTTGGCACCCACTCCATTGAAAAAGTGGACGGCCAGGTCCGGGTGACTGTCCCGGTCTCGTCCACGAACTCGGTGGCCAGCGTCGACGTCTCACTTGGCGGGCAGCCCGCCGAGCTTGAGGGCGGCGAAGCCAGCTTCCTCATGGAGCCGGGGCTTTACGTGCTTTCCGTGGAGTGGACCGACAACATGGGCGAGTCCCACACCGACGTCAAGACGATCAACGCCGTGGTCAAGGAAAAAGCGGGGATGAGCGGCCTCGTCACCCTGGTCATTGCGGTGGTGGCGGCGCTGGCGCTGTTCTTCCTGTTGTTTGCCGCAAAAAAAATAGTGGGGGAAGTGCAGTCTAACCTTTGAGCACTTCCGACCCTCGGTGGGGGTTGTCCAACTCGAACACAAGATTGACTTTGTCGCTGCTCCTGCTCAGCAAATAAACCGCTTCGATGTTTACTCCTTCTTTCCCGAGCTTCCTCGCGATTTCCGTGAGGGCGTTCGGCGTGTCGGCAACCGACTTCACGACCACGTCGTTCGTGGTGAACATGAAGTTCCCGTCATCGAAGAGCTTTTCTGCCTTCTTGTCGTCGTCAACGATTATTCGGATAAACCTTTGGTGGCCCACGCGGTCCGTCGCAATGGCCTTCAGGTTAATCTTGTTGTTCCCAAGCATTTCACATAGCTTCGCGAGCTCCCCGGGGGAGTCGTCAAGCTCTATAACAAATTCGTTCGCCATCATTTTCAAAACACCTCTTTTAGTGCAAAAACTATGGTTAATTTATTGGCTGGTAACTTATTTTATGCGCCCAAATCTATTTAAGGCTGCCGATTATCTGGCACGCCTTGCACTCCTTGCCACTGGAGGGCTCCCCGCATTTTTCGCACACCCCGGGCGCGGTCCCCTTCTTTTTCCCCCAAAATTCGGAGAGATAGAAATTCACAATGTTGTTCTTGGCGTTCGGGTGCTTTTCCTCGAACTTGTCCAAAAACCCCCGGAAGTTTCTTCGGTACGCGTCCACCGAACACGGGCACTGCCCGTAGTTCACCGGGAACTTCATTGCCTTTGAATAAGCCGCGGTCTCCGCGTCTTTTAGTAAGTACAATGGCTTCACGCGCGGCACGAACTTCTTCCCCGTCGTCCGCGGCCCGCCGCGGTACACTTGCTTCGTGTCGTTCCGGAAAACGTTCATCAGCAAAGCCTGTGCCTCGTCGTCCATTGTGTGGCCCGTCGCGACGACACCGAATTCTTTGCAGTACTTGTTGAGCAAGTACCTCCGCAGCACCCCGCACACGGTGCACGACTGCATCGGCAGGCCCTTGCTTTTCAATACGCTTTGTATGTAACACACCGAGTACCCGAACTCTTCGCGCAGCGAAATCTCGCGCAGCGGGATACCGTATTTTTTACAGACTGCCTGCAGGTTCTTCAGGTTTTCTTCGGTGTAGTCCCCGATGAACGCGTTGACCGTGACTCCCGTGACGTCGTAGCCGAACTTGTGCAGTAAGTACAGTAATACGGTTGAGTCCTTGCCGCCGCTTACCGCGACCGCTATTTTGTCGTTCTTTCCGATTAGCGAGAACTTGCGTATGGTGTACCGCACTTTTTTCTCTAGGTATTCCATGAAGTGCTCGCGGCAAAAGCCGCTTTGGTACTCGCGCTTGCCGCATTTGGTGCAGGGCATGCGTCTTGTTCTTGCAGCAACACTTTTATTCCTTACGTGTGTTATGCCCCTTATGAAGCGAGTGCGCATCATTATTTCGGGCCGGGTGCAGGGCGTGTTTTACCGTGCTGCCGTGTGTGACGCCGCCAAAAACTTTGACGTCACCGGGTTCGTGAAAAACCTTCCGGACGGTACCGTGGAAGTAGTCGCGGAAGGAGAAGAAAGCGAGCTAAAGCGCTTCGCTGGCGCGTGCAAAATAAACGACGGCCCGCGGCAGGCGCAAGCAGTGGGAATCGAGTACACGGACGCCGACAAGCGAGAGCACACCGGGTTCTCGGTCGCGCACTAGCCCTGTGTGTCCGGGCAATTAATAAATACGCGGATTAAATACCGTTACTCCGCTTTTTCTTCTGCGCCGCACTCGCATTCCTTGGTTGCTTTGCCGCAGCCAGGGCACTTGCACTCGCAAGCCTCGATTGTCTTGCCGCAGTCCGGGCAGGGGCACTCGCACTCTTCAAGGGCCTTGCCGCATGACTCGCAAGCGCATTTGCATTCCTCAAGGGACTTTCCGCAGTCCGGGCACTTGCACTCACACGGTTCCTTTCCGCAGTCCGGGCAGTTAGCAGTACTTTCTTCGTCCATGCCCATGGCTACTCC
>JBHOSQ010000010.1:0-39456 GCA_042584585.1 archaeon
GGGTAAGCCGTGTGGATGGCACTCGCCTCGCGCGTCATGCCGTCGATGTAAATGGGTATGTCCCAGTCGTTGCGCTTCGCGTATTCCTCGAGCACCAGCATAATCTCCTGTGCCCTGCCAATCGCGAACACCGGAATCAGCACGGACCCGCCGTTCTCGCAGGTGTCCTTTATGCTTTGCACAAGCTTCTTGTCCGAGACGTACCGCGGGGGCATCATGTCGCGGTTCCCGCCGTAAGTGGACTCCATAATCAGTGTCTCTAGCCGGGGGTATCTGGTGTGAACGTTGTCGAACAGCTTGGTGTACCCGAACTTGAAGTCTCCGGTGTACAGCAGGTTGTGGACGCCTTGCCCTATGTGAAGGTGCGCGCTCGCCGAGCCAAGGATGTGCCCGGCGTTGTGCAGCGTCAGCCGCATGTCCGGCGAGATGTCTGTAACCTCCCCATAATCCCGCGTAATCACGTACTTCATGGTGGTCTTGATGTCTTTGTCCTTGTAAGGCGGGTCGATGCCTTCTTTTTTGAGGACGCCCACGTAGTCCATTTGCAGCAGCGCCATTAAGTCCCTCGTCGGCGCGGTGCAGTACGTGGGCCCCTTGAATCCGTATTGGTATAGGTACGGCACAAACCCGCTGTGGTCGAGGTGTGCGTGCGATATAATCACGGCGTCCAGCTCGTCAATCGCAAAGTTGATTGAGCCAAGGTGCGGGTATGCCCTGTCCCGAGAGGCAACGTTGATGCCGCAGTCAATGAGGATTTTGGACTCGGGGGTCTCCATGAGGAAGCAGCTCCTCCCGACTTCCCTCGCGCCCCCGAGGGGGGTGAGCCTGACCCAGTCGGTTCCTTTCGCGCCGTCGCGGTAAATCCTCGCCGCGGTTTCCTTCAGGAACTTGACGCGGTCCTTGTTTTCTTTGAGCAGCGTGTACCGAATGCCCTTTATGACGGGTGATGGCTGTGTCGGCACCCTCAAAATCTGTGGGTACCACCCGGTTTGTACTGTGATTGCCTTGAGTGTGGAGCCGTGCTTGCCGATGACGAGTCCCGGCTTCTTGGATTCTATCACGACTTCGTTGAGCTCGCCGTCGAACCCGATGCCCTCAATTCCGGCTTCCGTTGGGACGAGTTCCAGTATTTTTTTCTTGGCGGTCTCTGGGTCCTGGAGCAGTGAGCTGTCGGAGCGGACGTGCACGCGCTTCTTGAGCTGGCTCGCCAATGCCTTGACGAGGCCCTCCGTCTCCAAAAAGAGCTGCATGTTCCGCGTGTGGATTACGACTTCTGACCCAAGCATGACTACCTTGGTGACCAGTGCTTCGGCTGGCACTATTTCTTGGACTTTTTTCTCTATTTGTTTGGTAAATTCTGGCATATCCTAGCCTCTACGCCCTGGCTGGTGTTTGGGCACTAGGTCTTTACTTTAGGTATCCTGCTGGGTCGACGTGTCTGTAGCCACTCTTGGTGATGGCTACTAGCTTTATGTTGTTTCCAGAGAACGCGTCCCTCTCGAGTGCTGACTTGATTGCCTTGGCCGCGACCGGAAGGTTTTCCTCGATGGTCGCGTCTTCTTTGTAGTCTGCTTCGAGCAGGCCGTAGGCAAACGGCGAGCCGCTGCCGGTGGAAACAACTTTTTCCTCGAGCGCGCTCCCTACCGCGTCGAGTGAGTACAGCCTTGGTTTGCTGTCGTATCCCCCGACAAGCAGCTGCACCCAGTATGGGAAGTACTTGTTCCCGTGGAGTACGTTAGATAGTAGTGAGACCGCGGAGTCCACCTTGATTGGGTGGTCTCTCTCGATTTGGTATAGGTTGGTCTCGACCTGCATGAGGCGCACCAGCTTTTGGGCGTCGGCGACGCTTCCGGCGGTGGTCATCCAGATGTGGTCCTGTATCTTGAATATTTTGGGCGTGTCCTTGTTCGCAATCAAGTTACCCATCGTCGCCCGGCTTTCGCTCGCGAGGATGACTCCGTCCTTGCACTTGAGCCCGAGAGTTGTGGTTCCGTGTCGTTCGTTTTCCTTGTCCACTAACTAATCACCTGTAAATACTACAGAACAAGACAATGCTATTAGCTGCCCCACCCTATAAAAGCGTTATGCCTTTTTATACTCTTCAACGAATTCGACGCTGTAGTCCGGGAATTTTTCGGTTACTTGGGTGATGAAGTACGCCTTGGCCTGGCCGTACATCTTCGTGGTCAGGATTTCGTTGTTGGGTGTGGCAACCACTTTCTTGCCCTTCAGCTCGGTCTTGAGGTCGCCTTCCTTGAAGAACTGGTTGGCAAGCGCATCAATCTTTTCGTCGTCTTTTGTCAGGACGTTCACGACCTTCAGGTCAAAGTCCAGGGTTCTGCCAGCAAGCTCGTGGTTGAAGTCCACTCGGACCCTCCCGCCACTAACACTCTGCACCCTTGCAGTCATATTATCTAATTGAACAGGCATTCCCGGAAACGGGTTCAGCTTGTTGTCGGTGAATACCTTGAGCGGCACGACTTTGATGAGCTTCGCGTCCCTGGGGCCGTATCCTTCGTCGGGCTGGATTGTGAGCTTTTTTTCTCCGCCTTTTTCCATTCCCACAAGGGCCTTATCCATTCCCTTGATTAAGTCGCCCTTGCCGGCCGCGACTACTAGGGGCCTGTACACGCGTTCCTCAATGAATATGTTGTTGTCTTTGGCGACTTTTTCTTCGGTAGTGTCGAACACTTGCCCGTTGGTGCGGCCTGTGTAGTCCAGCAGCACAAAGTCTCCCTCTTTTATGGTCATGGGGGAGCATTCTGCACGATAACCTATTTAAACGTTATCCCTCCCTAAAGCAAGCATGGTTTCACGCGCAAAGCTTATTGTCGTCACTATCATCGTTGCCCTTGGCCTAATCGGGCCGATGTCCTTCATCGCGCAAGAGGCGGCAAAAGAGCCGCCCCAAGAGCTTGTCGGCGTCGACGAGCCAACGCAGCTCCCGAGCCAGCCACGCAAGTTCACCCAAACCCTTGAGTACGAGGCCACGGTGACCGCGGACATAGTCTCTGTCGACCCGCAGCTAATCGTGATACTGGTCTCTGAGTCCAACGAGACAGAAGCCCTTTTGTCCAACTTGTCCACTGCTTCCCTGGCCTCCGTTGAGGGAGAAGGCGGTGTCTACCGCACCATCTTTGGGCTGACGGACGCCTCTGACTATCCCGCAGTCCTTTCGGAGCTAGAAGAAATCAACATGACTGTGGTGGACCAGGGCATGCCCGCCACCATCCGGCTGCCTGACTCCTTCTCCGCGTACCGCGGCGAGTTCGAGTACACTTTGTCGCCAAGCGCGTCTGACAAGGTTGAAGCAGTGATTTCCGGCGAGACCCAGTCTGGCCCCGCAGAGTTTTCACTCAGAATAACAAAGTCCGGCGACAAGATGGAAATCCTGGCAGTAGAAAACTAGCCTTGTAGTGCCATTATCGCTTCCGCGATATCCCCGCCACTCTTCTCGAGCGCCTCGCGCGCTTTGGCCTCGTCAACGCTTGCTTGTTCCATCACCATTTTGACGTCGTCCCCAGACGGGCCGCTGGCCCTCTCGCTGACGTCGCCCATCACTTGATAGGTTTTGGTGCCCTGCATCTCGACTTCGACGACCTTGGGGTTCGTCACAACGATGTCCTTGTCCCCAACCTTAATCACGACTTCGTCTGCGTTGATTTCTTTTTGCTTTATGCCCATTGCCTTCATTGCTTGGGCCATTTGCTTTGGGTTCATTCCCGGCATCATGACTATACCCTTTTGAGCAAAAGCTATTAAATACCTTCCGCGTAGTTTGTGTCAATGGCCATTACCATCGGCAGCTTCGCCGAGTTCAAAAAGCTAGTCCCTAAGGACATGGCTGAGTCGTATCCCTCCCGCCAGAGCGCGGTCGAGACCTATCTCTTGATGGGCGGGGTCACCAAGTTCGAGAAGGCGGGTGGCTTTCCCCACTTGGTCTATCCAACGCCGAAGCGCCTTGAGGATCAGATCCAGGAGGCCGAGAAAAAAATCGCGGGGTGGGACAAGTCCCTTGGTGACTGGCACCGAAGGCACCACCACCTGAAAACCAACAAGGTTACTGACGTGGCCAAGCGCGCCGCCGACCCATTGTACTGGGAGCACCGCGCCAAGCTCGTCACCGACCCGGCTTACCGTGCGACGCACGATTTGGTGAGGCCCCCAATCCACTTATTGAACCGCGAGAAGTGGCGGAAGCGCCTGAAGCTGTTCATCCGCTCAAAAGAGTACCGCCTTCGCCTGCACGAGGCCCGCGTCTCGTCAATAGGGAAGAAGCGCGCCCCAATGGTCGAGGAAGTCGAGGCGCGCCTGGACTTCAACCGCAAGATGGCAAAACACGAGCTCGAAAAGATTGAGGAAAAGCGCAACAAGCTCAAGAAAAAGCTTTCCGCGATGAAGACCCTTCTAGTATGGTCCAAGTCGGTCCGCTAAAACCAAAAAGACTTTTGTTGGTTGGTTTTGTTTATGAAATCAGATAGGCAATGCACCCCACGGTCTAGGGCAGAATGGCGAAACTGGCTAAAGAAAAACCACGAACACGAGACCCGTGTGCGCGTGATAAGGTACAAAAAGCACACTAAGAGGCCGTCGCCTAGTTACCAAGAGTTGATGGACGAGGCAATCTGCTTTGGGTGGATTGACACGACCATAAATCGGATTGATGACGAGAGGTACGCCATTCATTTTGTCAAGAGAAAAAAGACCGCCAGATGGAGCAACAACACGCGGAGTTACGCAAAGCGGCTCATAAAAGAAAAAAGGATGACTGCCGCGGGGCTTAAGGCTTACAAAGGCGGCCTGAAGTGGCCAACGTTTGACCACAACCTCCCAAAAAATCCACGCCCCTCAAAAGAGCTTCTCAAAGAGTTGTCAAAAAACAAGGCGGCTCTGGAAAACTTCAACGGCTTCGCCCCGTCTTACAAGCGGTTTTACATTCGTTGGATTGAACGGGCAAAAAGGAAAGAGACCCGGGACAAAAGGATAAGCCAAGTTGTGCAAAGGTCCGCCGAAAACAAGAAGCCCAATGCCTGAACCGGAGTAAACCTACAACAAAGCCGCGAAGCCCGGCCAAATAATTGCCATGAACGGCTTCTGCTCGAACGTGAACGCAATCACTTCCAGCACCGTCGGAATCCCAACCGACAGCAAGAACAGGAGCTCCGGGATTCTCTCGATTTTGTATCCCTTGCCCTCGTCGATTATCGCGAGCACTAGGCCCCATGCAACCACGTTAATCAACCACGAAAGCGCGTAACCGAATACCATAAGCCAACTACTGCCTCCAACTTAATATAACTCTCGGCAACCCGTATTACTCCTCCTTTTAAAGCCCCCGTTTCCAAACTTTTCCTGTGCTCAAGCAGTTGGGAATCGACAAGCTCAACCCCGTGCAGGAAGAAGCGCTAGCCACGCGGTTCATCGAAAACCGCGCGAACATCGTCGTCTCCTCCCCAACAGGCAGCGGCAAAACCCTTGTCGCCCTCTTGGCGGCGCTCGAGGCCATAAAAAACGGCAAGAAAGCCGTCTTCACCTGCCCCCTCAAGGCCCTCGCTTCCGAGCACTACGACACCTTCAAAAAAATCAAGGGAATCAAAGTCGCCCTGTCAATCGGTGACCTGGACGCCCGCGACCCGTTCCTCCAAAACTATGACTTGATTGTCACTAGCTACGAAAAGCTTGACTCCCTCATGCGCCACAAGTCCAAGTTCATTCCCGACACTGCGGTCCTCGTCGCGGACGAGATACACCTCCTCGACACGAACCGCGGCGCCACCCTCGAAACAATCATAACGCGCTTCCGCCAGCTCCTCCCGAAGTGCCAAATCATCGCGCTTTCCGCCACGGTCCCCAACGCCAAGGAAATCGCGGACTGGCTGAACGCCGAGCTCGTCCAGAGCGACTGGCGCCCGACCAAATTGGTAAAGGGCGTCTACTACGAAAACATTATCGAGACCGACGACGAAACAATCGAGGTCTCCTCAACCGCAAAAACCCCGGTGCTGCAATTGGTCGCCGACACTATCGCGCGCGACGGCCAGGCGCTGGTATTCGTCAACACCCGCAAGTCAGCGGTCGCCGAGGCGCGCCGCATCGCCGCCACACTCGACCTAAAAAACGACGCCCTCGCCGAAAAAATCCTTTCCGCTTTAGAGTCTCCAACCCGCCAGTGCAAGGAACTCGCGGAAATAGTGCGCAAGGGCGCGGCCTTCCACACGGCTGCCCTTGTCTCCGAGCAAAGAAAGCTAATCGAAAACGCTTTCCGCGAAGGAAAAATAAAGGCCATCGCCGCCACGCCGACCCTCGCCATGGGCGTTAACACTCCTGCCGACACGGTGATTGTCCGCGACTTGTCCCGCTACACCGAGAACGGCCTCGCCCCCATCCCGGTCCGCGAGTACCTCCAAATGGCTGGCCGCGCGGGCCGCCCCAACTACAGCAAGGAAGGCCTCGCGGTCTGTGTCGCCAAGGACGTGTCCGACAAGGACTCGTTCATGAGCGACTACGTCTTCGGCAACCCCGAAAAAGTCTATTCCCAGCTCGGCTTCGAGCCAGTGCTCCGCACCCAGCTCTTGGCCAGCATCGCGGTGGGCTTCACGCCCAGCCGCAAGAAGCTGGACGAATTCCTCCTGAACTCTTTTTACGCTTTCCAGTACGGCGAAATAGATTCCATTAAGCGCAAGGCGGATTCAATCCTCCACGAGCTTGAGGATTGGGGCTTCATCGAGATGGGAGACCACTTGCTGCCCACACCGTTGGGCCGCAGGGTTTCCGAGCTTTACCTAGACCCGTACTCCGCTTTTGTCCTGTTAAAGTCCATGCGCGAGCGCGAGATGGGCGAGCTAGGCCTTTTGTACATGCTCACTGCCACGGACGAATTGCGCCCTTATCTCCGCGCCCGCTCCGGTGAGGAGTCCACGCTTTGGTCCAACGCCCACTCAAACGAAAAAGAGTTGGGCATCGACTGCGTGAACGTGGGGTTCGAGGACTACAACTTCTTGGACAAGTACAAGACCACCCTACTGCTTCGCGATTGGGCGGAAGAAGTGCAGGAAGACTTAATCATCGAAAAGTACGGAGTCGCCCCCGGAATCCTCCGCGCGAAGCTGTCGAACTGGAAGTGGGTCGCGTACGCGGCGATCGAGCTGGCCAAACTGGAGCACTTGCCCCTCAAGGAGCTCCGCAAGGCCGAGCGCCGCATCAAGTACGGAGTGCGCGGAGAGCTGCTCCCGTTGGTGGAACTCAAGGGAATTGGCCGTGTGCGCGCACGCAAGTTGTTCAACGCTTCAATCAAGACCATTCCGGACATCGAAAAGACTCCTGCCACGGACTTGGCTCGCGTCCTCGGCCCGCGCGTGGCAGAATCTGTCAAGAAGCAGCTGGGAGAGGAAGTCTCGCTTTCCACGGGCAAAACGAACCAGTCCAAACTGAAGTAATTAAATAGCCCCCACGCCTTTTTTCTTTCATGGGATTGCTTGACAAGGCAGCTAGTGTGTTCAGCGGCGGAGCGAGTGCGGGCCTCACCCTCACGCCCAATAACCCCAGACTACACAGGGGTGAAGAGGTTGGGTTTAGCTATGCCATCCGCCCAAAGTCTTCTTTTAATTGCCGTGGGGTTAGGGTGGAGCTGCAGTCCGTCGAGACTTCCAGCGCGTCTGTTGGCACGGGCAGTGGGTCCCGGGATGGCACCGAGGTGAGCATCATCCACCAGTCCAAGACCGAGCTGATGGGGGAAAGCACGTTCACAGAAAACGTGGCCAAGGACGGCACAGGCAAGATTTTGATTCCTGCCGACGTGCAGCCGACTTACAACGGCAAAAACGCTTCACACGTCTGGAAGCTGCGCCTGGTGGTCGATATCGCGATGGGCGTCGACCTGAAGGAGATTGTGGAGCTCACTGTTTTGTGATAAGGGTTAAATAGATTACCACTAATATTTAGGCGATGTTCCAGTGGACTACTTTCGGAAAGGTCAAGTACGAGGACACTGTCTTCAGCCAAGACATCGTGATTTCGACTGATGGCGACGTCTATGAGCGCCGGGCAAAGAACCCACTCGAGATAACTTCGGACGAGCTGGACGAAAGCATTGACAAGAAAACCAAGATCCTGCTTATCGGCACCGGCCATTACGGCGTCGTCCGCCTGACACCGGACGCGATGGCGTACATCAAGGACATGAAGCTTGAGCTCGTCGAGAAAGAGACGCCGGACGCCATCGATTACTACAACGAGCGCATGGGCGCCAAGGGCAGGAAGCCGAAAATCACTGCCATCATCCGTGTGATTTGAAATGTTTGACTCGTTTTCTTTCGGCTGCATCACTTGGAACCACGAGCCCCACAAATACGACGTCGTGGTCATCGACTCCCAACTCCGGGAGCGTGGCCCCCGCGACAACAACCACTTGTTGGCAGCGCCAGAGCTCCAGAACTACCTAAAACAAAACACAAAAAAAGTCGTAATCGGCACCGGCGAGTCCGGCGTGCTTGAGGTCTCCGGCGACGCCCGCGCCTTGATGGAGTCAAAAGGGATCGAGTGGGTTGCGGCCCCGAGCGCCGAGGCAATCGGGCTCTACAACAGCGAGCCAGACAAATCAATTGTCGTCGCGGTCATCCACTCGACTTGTTGAGCACGAGTTCCCTCACTGGCCTCCACTCAATCCGGTCTTCCCCGAACCCGAGCTTTTTGGCCGTCTCCATGACACTGCCGCGGCTCTCCGCCTCGACTTCGATGGTCCATCCAAGCCCATCAATCTTTTCTATGAAGAATTCATTCCCGTCCAGAACCCGTGAAGTGCAGTTGCCCCTCCGCACCTTAAGCCATAATCGGTATCCTTTTGAAACCAGAGCCTGCTCGGCGTTTTCGTCCGGGACTTTCGTTTTTTCTGTTCCCTCGCCCGTGACAATGTAATTAATCCCATCAACAAGCCTAACCCGGGCTATGTCGTCCCCTCTCCTGTAGTAGTCATCCCCGGCCCAGCTGTACTCGTGCAGCAACTCGCTTTGCTGGATGAGTGACTGCGCTTCTTTTTCGCTGATGAAAACCCGTGCCTCAGCCATTCACACAACCCCCTACTTGTTGAAGAAGTGCTTTAGCCAGAGCTTTTTGAAGAAGGGCAGCGTCAATGTCGATATCATGAACCCCGCAGTCGCCCCTATCGCGTTGAGCCACGCGTCCGGAATGTTGATGGCCTGCAGGTAAAGCGCAATCGCAAGGTAAGTGAATACCGCAAGCAGCACCCGCCGGCTATAACTTGTCTCCCACGCCTTGTCGCCTTCGACAGACTTGTTCCTCTTCTTGATTTCCTTGACTTCTTTCTTGAGCTGCGCAACTGTCGCCATGCTAATCACACAAACCTCTTCTCGGCCGCAGTCTTTACTTTTTCGGGTGGGAACGACAATTTAATCAGCCGCGTGTTGCCCCTAATCCCGGGCCCGCTCATCGTCATTGTGATGAGCCCCATCATGTCCAGCTCGTTCAGGTATTCCCTGAACCATCGCGCGCTGCGCGCGGGGGTCTTCCACTTTTTACAAAGCCCTTCGTATCCCTCGTACGCTTCCCCAGAAAACAACAGCCGCTCACCGTTGTCCATGAGCCGCCTGTACTTGCTCCCCTCCGCCGTGAGGTTTGCAATTGCGTACAGCACAATTATCTGGTGCTCGGGCAAAGTGTTAATCAGTTCAATCACAATGTCTTCTTCGACCGCGCTTCTGGCTTTTTTGACGTAGTCGTCGGTGACTTTTTTGCCTTCTGCGTCGGCGAACTCTCCTGCCTTGAGCAAAAGCCGCAGTGCGTACCGCGCGTCGCCGCTTTCCTGCGCGGCAAAAGCCGCGGCCAAACTAATGGCGCCGTCGCTGACAAGCCCTTTCTTGAACCCTTCTTTCGCGCGGTCGCCGAGAATTGAGCTCAACTGCTCCGCGTTGTACGGCGCGAAGACCATTTCGTCTTCGCACAGTGTTGACTTGCTCCGCGGGTCGAGCTTTTCCTTGAAGTCAATCTTGTTGCTTATCCCGACCAGCCCTATGTGCCCGGTCTTCAAGTCATCATTCGCCCGCGTTAATGAATACATCAGCTCGTCTAAATCCTTGACCTTGTCTATCTCGTCGAGCACAACGATGAACACCAAGCCGCCGCCCACGTGCTCCAAGAATTTTTCGTAGAGGTGCGTCGACGAAAGCCCCAGAAAGTTTTCGTTTGGCTTTGCCCGCTGCGCGAGCTTGAGTAATACCTGGTACTTTGTGTTGTGCGTCCGGCAATTCAGGTACATTGAGTCGACTTTTGCCTCGTATTTTTTCTTGGTCTCGTCGAGCTTTTCCATGACGTGCTTGACGACCGCTGTTTTCCCAACGCCTGTTTTCCCGTACAGGAACAGGTTTGACGGCCTTTTCTGTGACAGCGCTGGCGCGATGACCTTCATGACCTTGGTTATCTCCCCTTCCCTATAGGGCAGGTGCCCTGGCAGGTAGTGGGGGCTCAGTACGTTCCGGTCCTCGAATATCGTGGAGCGGTGCATCTCTTTCTCGAACAGGTTTTCCATCTCGCCACCTCGCGGCTGACGATTATGGGAAGTTTCATTTATAACCTTTTCTTCCGGTATTTTTTTGCATTAAACAAAGGCTTTTTATTACCCAAAAATTATAATCGACAATGCTTTTCAAGCTATGAATGGAGGCTTACGAATGGTAGGGTTTCTCAAAAAATTAACTGGCACACCGGGCGGAGAGGAAAGCGAAGTCGAGGAGTACTTGGACACCCTTGGCCTCGAGAACGAGGACTTCATGGAAGAAGAGGCAGATGTTTGGGTCAAGCCAATCATCCTGGAAGACGTCGGTGACGCCGCCGTAATCAGGGACGAGCTCGGAAACGGGAACATCGTGCTGCTCAATATTGAGCCGCTCATGAAGAGAAACGCCATCAAGCTGAAGCAGACGATCAACAAGATCAAGGACTCTGCAAAGTCAATTGACGGCGACATCGCAAGGCTTAGCGAGTACAAGCTCCTTGTGACGCCCAAGGGCATCAAGGTTTCTAGGAAGTAGAGCCTAATGCTCCTGGACGCTCCCGCGCTCCAGCTGCGTTACACCCTTAAGGACATTCTCGGCATCGTGGAGCGCGTGCTCAAGGACCGCCACTGGCGGAAGTTCGACATCGAGTCGACGAGCCTCGTCTATGTCCCCCACTGGTTCTTCAACTTTGACGTCTACCAGCAGGCTGAGGGCCATTCTAAGGCCTATGCGTCGCAAATGGCTTTGGATGCGGTCACAGGAAAGCTAAACCCGATGCTCGTGCAGATAATGGGCAACATTCCGACGAAGCGCGAGAACGAGACGACCCACGGAATCCAGTGCGAGGCGTGGAAGCCCTCTGTGCAGAAAGCCGAGGTAAAGGACGTCGCGGCAATCAAGGTCGCGGGCGAGATGAACCTCCCGAAGGAGGCAGTTACGGTTTCTGGCGTCAACCTGCTTTACGTGCCTTATTGGCAGGTGTGGGTCCGGCTCCCAAGCGGCACGAAGCGCATTGACCTCGACGCAATCTCTGGCTCACCAGTCTTCATTTCCGATGTCCAGGAGCGCGAGCGCGGGACCCTTGAAATAACTATGGACATGCTTGAGGACCTAAAGACGCCCGCGGGCTGGGTCGACTATTCCAAGAAGGCTTTTGACTGGGGCTTTGGCGCAGCGGCAAACGCGGGCCAAGGCATAATGGGCAGCGTCGTCCCCTGGGTTATGAACACGCGTGTCGGCCAGTACACCGCACTCGGCGCCATAATCATCCTTCTAATCCTCTTCTATCTGTACCAGTAGCTACCCTTTTATACCTCCTGGAAGTCACTATGGCTTATGGGAAAGTGTGTCTTCTGTGACCGCGAATCTGAGAAAACGATTTATGCGAACGATGCTTTCCACACCAAGTTCGACGCGTTTCCAGTGTCCCCGGGCCATGCCCTGGTCATCCCAAACCGCCACGTCTTGACCATTGCGGAGCTGACGGACGACGAGTGGGCGCTGCTGAAGCCAGCCATCCTCGAGACCACCAAAATAATCGAGTCAACTGACTTCAGTGAATTTTACAGCAGCTTTATCCACACGCCTGACGAAAAGACGGCCAAGTTCTCTGGCAAGATGCTTGAGCATGTCGGCGTCAGCAAGAACCCGGATGGCTACAACATTGGCGTGAACCTTGGCGTTGCTGCCGGACAGACAATTGAGCACCTACACCTGCATATCATCCCGCGCTACACTGGCGACACGGAAGCAGCAACTGGTGGCATCAGGCAAGTGGTCCCAGAGCTAGCAGACTACACTGACTAGAAAAAGTCGGCCAGGTTGTATTGCTTGCTCTTGTCGTTGATGAAGACAGAGTTTATGTTGTCCTCGACGAGCTTCAGCCTCTGCGCCATGTAGTCCGGCAGGCCGTACTTCTCGACAATGCCTTTGCTTATCTTGACGTACTTCCTTACGCTCCCCTCGGCAATCGTGAGAATGACTTTTCCGCCGCACTTTGTGCACTTCCCGACCAGGGGCACGCGCCGGTACTTGGCGTTGCAGTCCACGCACCTGAACTTCTGCTGCCCAAACGCCCTCAAGTTCCCGTAAATGTCCCTGAAGAAGTGCGAGTTCAAGAGCCGCTCGGCCTCGTCCTTCTCGTCCACCGAGCGAATTTTTTTCCCGAGGCTCAGCTGCGCGTCGACTTTTTCCACCATGCTCCCCAGCTTCGTGTACGATGACTGTACCACTCCATTGTCAAGCCGGTTCGTGGCGTGCGTGTAGCCGAACCCGGAATATTGGCTTTCTTTCCCAAGCCTTTCCGCGACCATTTCTATCCTGTAGCTGCTGGGATTCCTCAGCTCGTGTGAGGTCCTGTAAAAACCAAGAGGGTATTCCCACGGCACGTCCATTTCGTGCACTTGGTCGTCGACCTGCGACGGGTCAAGCGCAAGCGTAAGCACAAGTGGCGCGTCCATCGACCCCCCGCGTGTCGATGGCAGGTACAGTTTCGAGAAGTTAATCAGTGCGTCGGCCAGCAGCATCACAGCGTCTTCGTCGCCGTCGCAGTCCCGCCTGCACGCGGCGTGGAAGTACGGATGAGCATAACACCCATGCGCCTTCGAGAACCCGATTATCCTCCCGAGCACCCCGGCGCTGGTGTGCGGCGCCAGCCCGACGAGTAGTTGCCCCACCAGGTCCTTGGGCGTCCGGCAGTTGTAGTATGCTTCCTGCCCATACAGCCCCTGCAGCAATTCGTCAATGAACCGTGAGACGCGGAACAGGTAGTCCCCCCCACGCTCCGCGAGCACCACGTCCTGCGGGAACAGCTCGACGACCTGGTCGTCCCTCAGCAGCTCTTCGCCTTTCGCGTCCGCGGTGTACCCCATTTCCTTCAGCTTTTCCACGCTCGTCCCAATTTCCTTTGGGGTAAAATGCGTCAGCGGGAGGTTCGTCGAGTCGAACCGTATTGTCCCGTCCTTGAACAAGTAAACTTCATGCCGCGACCGCAGGATGCCTTTTTCGAGGGGCTCGGCAACCCGGTGCTTGCTCATCAGGCCCTTGACCCCCTTGAGTTTCGGGTTCGGCTTTCCAACCTTTTTTATTGCGCGGTCCATGGCCTCCTTGATGTTGATTGCCCGCGCGTCATGGGCAGTCCCATCCGTCCCGCAGGCCAGGCACTTTTTGCCTTTCCTCCCGCAGCGCGGGCACACGAAGTCGAGCTCTGCCCTGCCGCCACACTCGCACATCCTTCCCAGGGTGAGCTTGCCGCACTTGGGGCAGCGGTACCGGGTTATGTTAACACTGATTGTCCCGTCGTTGTACGCCTTCATGACAGACCGCGTTGCCCCACCGTAGTTCCCAACCGGGAAAAGCACGTGTGGTGCCGGTGTCATCAGCCGCTCTCTGGCTTTTTCCGGCCGGCCCATCCTCGCGCCGACGTACAGTGGTGCTTTTTTCATTATCTTTACCGGCGACAGCTTGTTCACGAATTCCATTACATCTTCTGCGTCGCCTTCGCCGTTGCCAAGCGTGGTCATGAGCGCCTTCTTCGTCTCGGGCTCGATGTAAACGTAATCTCCTTTGAGCTTGTGCGGTACCAGCAGTGTTTCAAGCGTCCGTTTCTCCGGCCCTTTTTCCATCCCGCTGTCGAGCCACTTGGCCAGGGACTTCAGCTCTTCAACACTCGTGTCGTGGTAGTTGAAAGTGTACTTGGGGTGCAGCGGCACGCCGTGCTTTTTGCTTATCTCGAGCGCTTCGTCGAACGTCTCGGCTTTTGCTTCGACGCCTTTTTCCTTTAGCTCGAGCGCCCACCATTCCTCGACCCATGGCGATGGCACAATTGGATGGTTGCTCTTCTGGAAGTCGCCGAACGACACGAGCAAATCCCCATTGAACAGTATCTCTTCTATATCCTTCTCTAGGTCATCGGCTTGTTCCGGGCTGTCGACGCGCAGCACTTCGCCGGTCGTGAGCCGGACCACTGGCGGCTCTATTATGTCGACTGGCACCACGGTCATTCCCTTGCCCGGCCTCTCCAGCTTCAGCTGCGTGCCAATCGCCGGAAACCCGCCCAGCACGCTCATCGTGGCGGGGTGCAGCCCCTTGGTCATCAGCCCGGTGTTTCTGGCCCGCCCGTACCTGAGCCTGAACCCCCCTTGCCTGGAGGGGTAAGCAAATATCGGCCGGCCCGCAACAACGTCTTTTATGTAAGTGTCGATGGGCTTCAGCTCTCTCACGCCGTCTTCTGTGTCGCCGCCCTTGATGACTGCCTTGAGCCAGTCCCAGTCCAGCCCGAACTTCTGTGAGTATTTTACTACCTTGCTCGCCTTCTGCGCAATGCCTTCGCTTATCACGAGGCACATTCCGCCCCGCACGCGGTTCGTCGCAATCCGCTCCAGGTCCTTGTACACGTCCACTTCGACTTCACTCGTCGGCTCCCCGCTGATGCACACCGGGCAGTTCTTTACAATCAGCTTGACTTCGTCGTCGCTTGCCTTGTACTGCAGCCTGCTCACTGCGTTGTGGTAAAGGTTGACTTCTTCGGCATACCTCTCAAGCTCGCTCTCGGTCGGCCTGTACTCGCTCAGCCCAAGCAGGTTACTCGTGTAGTGCGCAATCAATACTGCCAGTGCCTGCGCGGTCCCGCCGGCGCTCCTTATCGGCCCGGCGAAGGAAACCGACAAGTACTTGCTGCCGTCCGGGTTTTCCTCAATTTTCGCGCTTGCGACTCCGTCGATGGGCGCTGCCACAACCCCTTCCGTGAGCAGTGCAAGCGCGGTGCGGATGCACTGTTCCGCCCGCTCGTTTTTTGTGTTGCCGCCGAACTTGCCTTCGATTATCCAGTCGCAGACCTTGAGCGCGGTCTCTTCGCGGTCGTGCCCTTTCATGTAGTCCCGCATCGCTTCCGCGATTCCTTCCGGCCCGACCAGCCCTTCCACGCGGTCGCAGATGTCTGCCGCCAGCGCGATTTCCACTTTCATGGCGGGGTCGTACCCTTTTTCCCTGGCGGAAGTCGCGAGCTTGTAGGCCCGCATGGTCTCTTCCTCAAGCAAGGAATAGTAGTGCTTGATTCCATCGGTGGCAATCACTTCGCGCCACCTCCTTTGGGCTCAATGAACTTGAGTATCGTGATTTTCCCGGACCTCAGGCTGACCAGTGGCAGTACGCACGGCGTTGGGTGGTGGCCCAGCTTGACTTGGTATGGCGTCACGCTTTGCCAGCAGCCGCTGTTTATCCCGATGACCCCCCGGTGGGTCGTGTAGCCGTTCCGGTGCACGTCGCCCACGTGCAGCAGGTCCGGCACTTTCCGCATAACCATGTAGTCCTTCTTTTCCGGCACTATGGGCGGCTTTTCGCCGTACACGGGGTGGAGGTGCCGGCGCTTTATCCATTCGGTTATCACGGTCTCGGGTCGCTCGTAGTTCACGTTGTTCGTGTGCGGCACAATCCCGTGTATTGATGCGCCGTGGTAAAGCATTACTTCGAACCCGTGCAGCGAAACGTACCCCGGCGATCCGATGCAGGTAAAGTTGCTCATGTCGTTCAATGGGCCGAGCACTTCCTTGGACAGCGCGGGCTGTGGCTCCGCAACCCTTACCGCGTCGTGGTTTCCGGGGATTGCGACCATCTCGATGTAGTCCGGGATTTGTTTCAGGTAAAACTGCAGCTGTTCGTACTGCTTGAAGATATCATCCGTCGCGAGCTCGTCTTCCTGACCCGGGTAAACCCCCACACCATCCACGAGGTCCCCCGCAATCGTGATGTACTTGACTTTCCCTGCCAGCTCGCTCTGCTTTCCCCCACCGTTTATCCACTCAATGAACTTTTGGAACTGCGTTTCCATGAACAGCTTTGAGCCGATGTGCATGTCCGAAAGCAGCGCGACATAAATGTCTTCTTCGGTCCGGTTCGGCTCGCGCATGGCGACGTCCGGCCTGTAGACCTGCTTGCAGATGAACAGCTCTTTGCTCATCTTCCCTTCGACTGCGATAACTTCGTCCGGGATAATGTTTTGCGAGAACTCCACCATGGCTTTGTCGCTCTTCGGGAAGAGCACTTTCAGCGACCCGCCCAAGTCCTCTAGTTCCATGAGGCGGTGCCCGTTTTTTGTCGTGTTGATGGAACTGACCATTCCGATGACGCGGACGTCGTCCCCCAGCCTCTTCTTTTTCACGGTTTCGATGTCCCGCGCCATGTTGCCGCGCACGCGGAGTATTTTGGCGAGCGCTTCGTATCGGTCCCTGAACAGCGCGACGAAGTCCCCGACTTTTCCCTCGCTTGTGCTCTTGCCGGTGACGTCCTGCTCGTCGAATACGTTGACCTCCGCGGCTATTTCCTTCGCCGCTGGATTGAACGCTTTCCGGAGGTTTAGCTCAAACTTCTTGGCCTCCGGCTTCTTCTCCTCAAGATCTTCTTTCCGCACCCAGGGCCCTGCCACGCGCTCCATGGCCTCGGCCGCGAACTTCATGGGCTCGGGCTTGGCCATGATTGCCTCTAGCGCGTCGGGCGTGACGAAAAGTCCCTTTTCTCTAAAAGCAGTGAGCAATTCTTCTTTCATGCAAGCACCCCTGCGCGGTTAGCGACCGGGCTTGCATTAACTTAGGGAGTTGAACTTTAACTACTTTTCCTTTTGCAAAAAATCAGTAAGCAGCTTTGACAAGGTCCGCTTTCTTAGCGAGCCTCTTCCTGCACGGCTCCAGAATCTCGGCAATCGCTTTCCCCATCGCGTTCTTCAGGTCCATGGGGTGCAATCCATCGACAAACGCCTTCTCCAGCTCGGCATAACTCTTGAACGTGGCATTCCCGCCGAACTTTTCCGGCCGCTCGACGACCAGCTCGCCCCTCACAGGGAAGACCAGGTGCTCTGCGAGCGAGAGCACGCCGTTGCCCTCTACTTTACCGGCCTCACAAAACGCGTTGTTCATCTTCTTCACAATTGAATCCGCGCTCTCGTGCAGTCCAATCTTTCCCTTGTCCTCGGACGCACTCATTTTGCCGCCCATCTTCCCGCCGTGCAGTGCCGGAAGCAGCGGAGTGAAAACACAAACTGGCTTTTCCTTGAGCAGTTCCCGCCCGAGCATGTAAATGCCCCTTTGGTCAACTCCGGAATAGCAAACGTCAACCCCAAGCGCCCTGAAGTCTTCGTTTTGCATCAATGGGTAGATGAATCCGCTGAGTTTCGGCTCGTCGCCGAACCTTACGACCTCGGACGCAGCCCTTTTCGTCCTGGCGAGCGTGACTTCGCCGGCCATTTTGAGGACGTTCTTGAAGTAGTCGCCGTTCAGCTCCAGCTTTGACCCGCGCACGAACTCCATGTTCGCTGGGTCTGCGCCTAGCGATTCGAGCGCGCCGCTGACGGCTTCTTCGTAGTATTGGCTCCGGGCGTCAAGCTTTTCCCAGCCAGTTTTTTTGTCGTCCAAATAAGCGTGCAAGTCGGCGACAAGGAATTTTACTTTAAAACCAGCGTTCAAAAAGTCGGCCGTCTTCAATAGCGGCACAAGGTGCCCGACGTGCAGCATCCCCGTGGGGGCGTACCCGATGTACGCCGAGGGCTGCTTTTTTTCACAGACTTTTTTCAGCTCGTCTTCTGTGATTATTTCTTCAGTGTTTCTCGTGACAAGTGCGTACCGCTCTTCAGGCGTCATTTTGTTTCTTCCTTCAGCCGCTCTAGCTCCGAAATAATCTCCATCAGTTCGGATCTTGAGTGCATGGGCATATTGATGTCATTCAGGCACTCATCCAATAAATAAGTGGCGCTGGTAAGGTTGACTTCGTTGCCTTCTTTGGAAACCGCTTCTTTAGCGTCCGAAACGCTTTTTCTGATGTTTCTGGGCACGCCGTTGTCGTTGATGACGTTGTCCATTAGATAGACCACGCCGTCCAAATCTTGTTTACTGATAACCATTGCTAATCCCTCCAGAAACAGCGAGTTAGATTATTTGTGGGTCTCTTTTTAAGCCTTAGCCCCGAACCACTCAACGATGCGCTTCTTCAGCTCCTTGATGGCCTTCTCGTCCCCAACGCTCACAGACAGGCTTTTTGCCTTTGGCTTGCTGTCAACGTCGGCCCGCGGCAAGTCAGCCTTGCTGTACACAACCATCACGTCCGCGCCAAGCTCTTCCTTGACTTTTTCCATAAGTTCTTCCTGCTGTGCAATTTTGTACCCGCATGTCTCGCTGGGGTCAATCACAAAGATGATTTTCTTGCTCAGGTGCTTGAGCGCGGTGACGGCCTGCTTTTCAATCTCGTTCCTCGCCGGCCTGTCCAGAATCCCCGGAGTGTCCACCAGCTGGAACCGCCTGTACCCCTCCTTCATGTACCCCACCAAAATGCTTTTCGTGGTAAACGGGTACGGCTGAACATCCACCCTGGAGTCGCTCAGCTCGTTAAGCAGCGAGCTTTTCCCGACATTGGGGTACCCGGCAATCAGCACGGTCTTCATCTTCCGCACGCTCGGCATCCTCTTCAGCGCCCTGCTGGCCTTCTTGATTATTTTTATGTCGCCATCGACCCCGTCCAGAATGTCCTCGGACCGCTTCTCGAACTGCTTGCGCATCCGCGTGACTTCCTTGAGGTCGGCTTTGCCCCGCATTTTCCTGCGGTAGTCCTTGCCGAGCTGCAGGATTTTTTTGCCTGCCCAGCCGAGGCTGTGCAGCGCCCTCTTCACCTCGTCGAGGTTCACCATCGACACGGCCAGTTCCTTTTGGAATGGCGGGAGCTCGTCAAAATTAACTGTCTTCTTCACCACGGCGTCCGTCTTTCCGAACACGGACTCACTTAGGTACTCGACCTTCGCCAGTTCCCGCACCTTTATGGCGACTTTCTTTTCCCTCGCCTGGATTTGGCTCGCGCGCTTGTGCGCCTCGTCCATCGAGGCGTGGAATATCCGGCCTGGCACAGGGTGTATTAGGGCCATGCGTGGTTTGTGCCAACAAATCTATATATATCTACTACTGTATAATTCAACCAATGAAGCGCCTAGTGCTCCTTCTACTGCTTGGCTCCCTTGCGATGGCCCAGTGCGCGGAATTGGTGCCCGAAGTAGAAAAGGGCCTTGAGGCCTACGTGGGCCTGGACCGCGTGGACTGTGCCTCCCAGAACACTGGAAACATTTACTACAGCCTCGCCCAGCTCGCCGAGGGGTACTCCCAGGTCGCGCAGTGCTACAAGGAGCAGGACGACTCCGACCGCGAGATTGCCTTCAGCCTTCTGGCCGGGCGAAAGTACAAGCTCGCAGCCGACGCATTGTGCGAGACAGACTATTCCCTGAAGCTGCAGCTCTACATCTCTTCGGGCGATGCCTACGCCGACGCCTACGAGCCGTGGATGGCGAGGGACGTCTACGAGGACGGCACCGCGCTTTACCGAATGCATTCCACGGTCATCGACGCCTCGATCCACGCCGAGCTCCAGCGCAAGCTGCTCGAGCTAGACTACACCGTGCCCGAAAAGATCCAGGACGTCGAGACAAGCGACGAGGCGGACTGGACGCCGTACGCGTTCGTTGTCCTGGTCCTAGTCTTCATCGCGCTCGTCATAATCACAATCCTACGGAAGAGGTGAGCATTTACTGATGTGGTTCGAGCTAGCGCTTTTTTCAATGCTTGCGTACGGAGTCCTCGACTTTTTGTTCAAGGCAGCGGAAGAAAAAAACGTTGACTTCTCGAACCTGTTCCTTTACTACTACTGGACCGCGTCGCTCGCGGCTTTCGCACTCTTCGCGCTGTCCCCGCAAGGCATTCCCGACTTCACGTTCCTCGCTTTTTTCGCCCTCGCCCAGGTCAGCCTTTACCTCGTGGCGAACGTCCTGAAGCTTGAGTCCCTGAACTACATAAAATCCGTGCTGGCCTATCCATTGTTCGCGCTGCACGGCGTGGCCGCCGCCATACTCGCGTTTGTTTTCCTCGGCGAATCGCTTAGCACGCCTCAGTACATAGGGATTGCCTTGAGCGTTGTTGCCATACTCCTCTTAATCGAGAACCAGCGCAAGCTCACCTTGTCCAAGGGCGCGCTCCTCGCGCTTGCCTCGGCAATCTGCATCGCCGCGTCGGAAACCATCGTCGCCGCCATAATCGACTACATTGTCATCCTGCCGTTCATCGCGCTGTCGTACTTCTTCGCCATCGGCCCGTCCGTGGTCCTCGAGAAGCATTTGCACAAGCGCGGCAAGGCAGGGAAGGGCGCCATGAGGCTCGGCGTGGCAATGGGCCTGACGAACATCGCCGCGTTTTATTCCTTGTTGCTCGCCCTCACCACCGGCCCGGCGTCAATCATCTTTCCCATCATCGCGCTTTCGCTGCTGGTTTCCGTCGCGCTGTCAATGGCTATCTACCGCGAGAAGGTAAGCCGCACCAAGCTGCTGGCAATCGCGCTGGCATTAATCGCAATCATGGTGATGCATTTATGAAATTCATTGCAGGCAACGCAACAGTAATCGGTGACGTTGAGCTAGGCGACGGAGTCGCGGTCCTTTACGGCGCGGTAATTCGTGGCGACACTTCTTCCATCCGCATCGGGAACAACAGCAATGTCCAGGACAACTGTGTCATCCATTCCTCGCCGAAGGAGGGCTGTACAATCGGGGAAAACGTCACAATCGCCCACGGCGCAATCGTCCACTCCTCTGTTGTTGGGAACCGTGTTGTCATCGGCATGAACGCAACCGTCCTCCACAGCTGCACAATCGGCGAGGACTGCATCATCACCGCCGGCGCCGTGCTCCGCCCGAACACCCAAGTTCCTTCGGGCACCATGTGGGGCGGGGTCCCGGCTAAGCAAATCCGCGAACTGACGGACGAAGACAAAAAAAGCATCTTATACTACTCAAAAGAGTATGAGGGGTTGGTGAAAAATGAAGGGAAAGAACGTTGTTAAGAAAAAAGACCAGGGCCAGGGCTCGCATCCGAAGGGAAAACATGAGTGGGTTGACCCAAAAAACAAAAAACAGGAAAAGCGCTAGCTGAACTTCCTCGCCACTATCACAAATCCCGGGAAGCCGAACAAGCCCTTTACCCGCGCGTATTTCTTTACCTCAAGTTCCTTGAGGTCCAGCTGTATGATTCGCGTTTCGATGAAGCCAATTTCCTCGAGCTTCTGCGCAATGGGCTTCAGGTCGTCGATGATTGGCGTGAATATTGCCATGAACCTTCCCTGCTTGAGGTGCGGCGCGGCCTTTTCAATCCCTTTCACCGGGTCCCGCATGTCCAAGAACACGGCGTCGTAGTCCCCAAGCTTCGCCTCGAGCAAGTCCTTGTTGGCATTTTTGATGTTCTTGATTCCCGCCTTCTCGAAATTCCCGGCGGCAATAGTGTAAAACCTCTCTTCTTTCTCGAAAGTCTCGACTTTCTTCGCGATGTTCGCGAGAACCATGGTCATGCACCCACTGCCGGTCCCGGCCTCGAGCACCACCGATTCCCCGTCAATCCCAAGCAATGCGGCAATCAGCCCGGCGTCGTACTCATAAATCGGCCTCGCGCCCTTCTTCATGTTTTGTATACGGTCCCGGATGGTTGGCTCCACCACGAGGTATTCAACCCCCTTCGTGGTCTTGGCCAATCCCCCCTTCTTCACATCAGCAGCCGAGAGTATTCCGTCCTTGGTGTGGACGTCACCGCCGTCCCAGGCCTTCATGAAGCCCCCCTGCTTGTGCAAAAACATTAAATCCATGGTTTCACCATTAGCTATATAAACAATATCATTTCCTATAAACGGGCGAGGCTTTAAATCTATTTGTGGTAGTATGCGTCTTCCAAACATTTACGCAACGCCTTATTACAAACTGTATATAGTCATTTCAATAGCCATCGCCATAGCCGCGTTCATGGTATTGCCCGGTTTGAAGTATGGAATCGACCTGAACGGCGGCACACAGCTCATGGTCACGGTCACCCAAGACGTTTCCGAGGCGGACATCACCGCTCAACTGGCGAAATATGCCTTGGACGACCTTTCAGTCCGCTTTTCCGAGAACCCTTTG
This sequence comes from archaeon, assembly GCA_042584585.1. Classification (GTDB taxonomy): domain Archaea; phylum B1Sed10-29; class B1Sed10-29; order WALL01; family WALL01; genus WALL01. Next base: position 22,468 of record JBHOSQ010000010.1, read on the forward strand.
ACCGGCAAAAAAGGCATAATCGTGGAGTTCGCTGGCACACCCGATTTAATCGAGGCGGACGCCATTGTTGATACAGACCCCCAGCTTGCCCTTGCCTTAGCCACGCCGTTCGTCAAGAGCGAGATTCCAGAGTCGGCGACCCCCCGTGAAGTAGTCGAGCTCGCGAAGGCAGACTTCACGAGGGAAGTGCAGGACGACTTGGCAGAGTTCCTTGGCGTGCCCCAGGACAACATCGGCTCGGTCGAAATCGGCGCGTCGCTGGGCAAGGCCTTCTGGGAGACATCACAGCGTGCCCTCCTAGTCGCGTTTTTCCTCATCGCGGCAATCGTGTTCATCCTTTTCCGGGAAATCGTCCCCTCAATCGCGGTCATCCAGGCAGCTGTGTTCGACGTGTTTATCGCGTTGGGCTGCATGGCGTTCTTCGGAATCCCGCTGACTCTCCCGACAATCGCCGCGCTGTTGATGATGCTGGGCCACTCAGTGGACACTGATATCCTTATCACGGACAGAATCCTGAAGCGCAAGCAAGGCACCCCAGCCGAGCGCGCTTTCGGCGCCATGAAGACCGGGGTGACCATGACCGGAACCCTCCTCATCGTCCTCGTGGTGCTTGTGGTGTTCTCGCACTTCAACCAGATGACGACGCTTTTCCAAATTGCGGCAGTGCTCATGTTCGGTATGCTTGCCGACCTCCCGAGCACTTACTTCACTAACTCAGTAATGGTACAGTGGTGGGCAGAACGAAAGAACAAATGACCGAACTGTGGAAGGACTGGAGAGTCAAGGTTTACATAGCCGTGCTTGTCCTGAGCTTCATCCCCCTCCTATTCTTCGGCCTTGAGTTCGGCATGGACTTCCGGGGCGGGACAATAATCCAGCTCCAGCTCGAGGAGCAGGTGGACACGCTGACCATGGGCACCATGGTGACAGTATTGTCCGAGCGCCTCAACGGGTTCGGCCTGAAGGACATCAGCGTCAGGCCGTTCGGCAACGAGTACATAACAGTCGAGGTGTCCGCGAGCGATTCATCTACAGTGGAACAGCTGAAAAACTTGCTGTCCCAGCAGGGCAGCTTCGAGGCAGTCATCGACGGCGGAATCGTGCTGTATTCCGAGGACATTACCAGCGTCGTCACCAACCCCCAGAAGGGCTATGGCTACATTTCGTCCACCCAGAAGTGGCAGGTCCCGTTCGAGCTATCCAAGGAAGGCAGCGACACATTCGCGGCGGCCGCGGAGGGCAAGTGCGCGGAGGAAGAGTGCGAGCGCATTTTCATGTTCATCGACCGGCCGGAAGACGCGGCCATCGTCGTCCCCCAAGCCCTTTACGACGAAGAGTCGGAGATGCGGATTGACCCCGCGAGCCCGGGCTCGTACCCCATCGGCATCGAAGAGTTCCAGCACAACTCGCTCACCACAATTGTTGTGGCGGACGAGCTGAGCCAGGCCCTTTTGGAAGACTTGGCCAACTACTCAACAATCATTGTCCCGGTCGGCACCTACGATTTGCCGGACAGCCGATTTGTCGAGAAGGGCAACGCGTCCGAGTACTGGCTGTGGGGCGCGACGAACCTGAAGAGCGTGCTCTTCCTCACTCCCGGAGTGACTTCTGGCGAGCCAATCCGCGAGGCAATGATTACCGGCGGGGCCCAAAACATCGAGGAAGCGCTGATGGACATGACCGAGATGGTTGTTGTCCTCCGGAGCGGCCGGCTGCCAGTAAGCCTGTCCATCGCAAGCACGAGCTCCGTTTCCCCGACGCTCGGCTCGAACTTTTTGTCCGACGCAATCATGATGGGCCTCCTGGCTTGGCTCGCAGTCGGCTTGCTAATCTTCATCCGCTACCGCAGGCCCAGGATAACCGCGCTCATGATGGCGGGCAACGCGTCGGAAATCCTGATCATCCTGGGGTTCACCGCGCTTATCAACCACCAATTGGACATGGCGTCCATCGCCGGCATAATCGCGGCGGTCGGCACAGGCGTCGACTCGTTCATAATCATTACCGACGAAATAACCCGCGGGGAAACGGCGGAACAGGGGGAGAGCGTGGTAGCGAGAATCAAGCGCGCCTTCCGCATCATCGTGGCGTCTGCAATGACGACCGGTGCCGCAATGATCCCGCTGATGACCTTGGGGCTTGGCCTGCTGAAGGGCTTCGCCATCACGACCCTGATTGGCATAATAATCGGCGTGCTTGTGGTGCGGCCGGCGTTCGGCAAGGCGATTGAAAAATTCATGTGAGGCAATTGGCATGCAAAAAATTGTTGCTGTAATTCTGCTTGTGTTATTGGTTGGCTGCGTTTCTCCGCAGGTGGCCAATGGCGAAAACAATAGCGTGGAGGTTGTCGAAGACACGGTGCTCAACGCCCCCGGCATAACTCCGTCTGGCTACGCCAAGGACGGCAGCGTCACCATCGTGGCGTCCTTTGACGAGCCGGTTGTACTCACCGCATTCACAATCGACGACGCGACCCAAAACGTCACGCGCGTCAATGACAAGAAATACGAAGTAGCCAAGTCGCTGGACGACGGCACTTACACAATCGTCGTTTCCGCGGAGGACGCGGCCGGCAACACCGCCACCCAAACCGTTGACTTGACCATCGACTCGGATGCGCCGACCGTCTCGGTTGACCCGGAGAACAACGAGCAGACGAGCAAATCCGACGTGAACATATCGTTTTCCTTCAGCGAAGAAGTCACGATTGTCGAGGCAAAAATCAATTCGAACGCGCTTTCCCTGGCGTCATCCGACAACAAGGAATTCACTGTCTCCAAGAACCTGAACGACGGCGAGCACTCGCTTTACGTGAAGGCCAAGGACAAGGCCGGCAACGAAGTCGTTTCCGACACGAAGTTCACTGTCTCGGTGGCAGAGCCCGACAGCACCGCTCCAGGGCAGGTGCAGGGCGTCACAGCCACGGACACCGGCCTGGGCGGCGAGGTCAAGCTCACTTGGACTGCCAGCACCGCCGGCGACTTCAAGCAGTACCACGTCTACAAGTCTGTTGACGACATCACGAGCGTGGTCGGCAAGACCCCCGCCTATACAATCAAGGCGAAGTCCACCACGGAATGGACAATCAGCGGGCTCACGAACGACGTGCGGCTCTGCTTTGCGGTGACCGCGGTCGACAACGCGAACAACGAGGACTATGACGTGCTCGCGTCGTGCATCAAGCCCACGGAGAGCGACAAGACTCCACCCTCAATAAACGACTATTACCCCGCCGACACGGTCACCAACACCACCATGCCGGTCATCACGGTAATCACCAACGAGGCCGCGGGCTGCAAGTACTCGATTTCGAACGAGTCCGACAAGACCTGGGCCTATTCCAACCTTACTTACTCCTTCAGCAGGGACACGCCCAAGACGACGCACACCAAGACGCACCCAGCTTCTCTCGGCAACGACCGCTGGTACGTCTACGTAATTTGCGAGGACCTCGAGGACAACATGATGGCCGAGGCCTACGACTGGAACTTTGACGTCGACTACACCGCGCCCCCGAACAACGCCCCGTCCGTCAGCGGTGTGGCAATCGACCCAGTCCCAGCATACAACTCTTCGACCCTGACGTGCGACGGGACGTTCGCAGATGAAGACAGCGATTCGGAATCCGGAAGTGCTTTCCGGTGGTGGAATGGCGGCGTCATGATTTCCGGGGAGACCTCGTCAACACTTGCGAGCTCGTTCTTCGTGAAGAGCGACTCCATGAAGTGCGAGTACAAGCCAAGCGACGGGATTGAGTTCGGGACTCCTGTGAACTCGAGCGCGCTGTCCATCAGCAACTCTGCGCCGGCGCTGTCGAGCGATAACGTGAACGCGTCGACCGGCAACTCCAGTGATGGCACGAACGTGTTCAAGTATACCATTGTCTACACCGACTCGGACAACGACGCGCCCAGCTATGTCAAAGTTAACATAACTTCCGAGGGCGGCTCGAATGAGTACTCGCTTGCCGAGGAAGACGCGGGCGACACCGACCACACGGACGGGAAGACGTACTACTCAGAGCGCACTCTTGCGGCGGGCAACTACACCTACTGGTTCCGCACGTCCGACGGCACGGACACCGACTCCACTACGGAGACTGGTGACCCGACGGTTGTTTCGTGATTGCATGGAGCTGGGTGAAGCGCAGGCCCTTGTCGATGACGCAGTGTCCGCGAGGAAGATGGCAATCATCGTCGGCGAGTGCAGCGTTAAGTACCACGGCCGCGCGGCGTCCAAATTGTCGTCCGGCGAGCGCATAGTCCTGATAAAGGGCGACGGCTCTTTCCTTGTGCACCAGAACAAGGGCTTGGCCGCAATCAACTACCAGCCCCCCAAAGGCACAATTACAACCGAGCTAGGCGACACCTTGATTGTCCGCGCGTCGCGCCAGAGCCCGCGCGAGCTCCTTGAGGCCTCGTTTTCCAAGGTATTTTTCGCGCAGTCTTTTGCCCTCAGCGACGACTCGTCTCTCCGCGTCTTCGGCACCGAGAAAAACCTTTCGGACCTAATCATGCAGAAGCCCGACTTGGTGGAGGAGGGCCTCACGGTCGTCAACCAGGAGTCCCCGCTCTCGAAGGGAAAAATCGACATCTTTGCCCGCGACAAAAAAGGAAACTCTGTGGTCATCGAGGTCAAGCGCCGCACCGCTGGGCTGAAAGAAGTGACACAGCTCCAGCGTTACGTCGACGAGGTGGACAAGCGCCTTGACACTTCCACGCGCGGCATTTTGTGCGCGCCGAAAATAACTCCTGCCGCATTGCACATGCTCGAGGAAAAAAACTTGGAGTTCTGCACCCTTGACTTTGAGATTCACAACCCGTCCGCAAAAATAAAGTCCATCAGAAAAAAACAAAAGGGGCTTGGTGATTATTTATGAAAATAGCGGTCGGCTCGGAACGAAAGGCAAAGCAAGAGGGGGTCCGAAAGGCGTTCGCCCATTACTACGATGGCTTCGAAGTTGTTTCGGTGAAGTGCAGTTCCGGCGTTTCTGACCAGCCGATGACTGACGACGAGACTATGGAGGGCGCAATCAACCGTGCCCGTGCCGCGCTGGAGCACGGTGACTTAGGCGTCGGGATTGAGTCCGGCATAAAGCCAGTGAAGCATTCAATCAACGGCTACTTGAACACTACTTGGTGCGCCATCATAGACAAAGACGATTTCCTGTCCGTCGGCTCGTCGCCTGACTTTGAGTACCCCAAGAAAATAGTTGAAGAAGCCCTTGCCGGAACAGAGGTCAGCGCTTCCGCCGCAGAGCTGTTTGGCGTGGACGAATTGTCCTTGAAAGAATCAGGGGTCGTCGGGGAGCTGACTCGGGGCGTGTGTCCCAGGTCTGACTACATCTATTTGGCTGTGTTGATGGCCATCGCTCCCAGGCTGCACCCGGAGCTATTCTAGGTCCTAGCAGCGAGTTTTATGTCGTCTGCTGTGACGGTCTTGCGCCCTGCGTGCTTGGCGAGCTGGACGGCCTGCGATGCCAGGTCCATGGCAACGTCTTCAATCACTTCAATAAGCGCGTCACACGCGCTTGCGCTGACCCTGGGGGCTCCAGCGTTCCTAATAAGCCTTTCAACGGCTGCTCTTGGCAATTCACTCATGATTATCACTCCTTTCGGCGCTAACTAGCGTCAACGCCTGTATTCCTTAACCTAACCAGAAATAAATACTTTTCCCCCGAATTAACGCAAAAATACTGCTTTTTGCAGGAATTAAGGCTTATTTCACAAGGTTCAGGATTGGGCCCACACTGAACAGGACATTCAGGACAACCCAAATCAACGCGATTTTTATCTTGTAGTGGAAGAAGTTCAGTGCCGAGTACGCGGCCACTACCAGGCCTCCAACCCCGAGGAACAAACTGAACCACAATAAGTGCAATGTCGCGTTTGTCGCAAACCCAGCTGCGATACATAACAGCCCGATAGTGCCAATCCACCCGAACTTGTCTTCTTTGTAATAGCCTGTTTTGAAAAGATAAGCAACCCCGAGCAGCCCCGCCCCAACGAGGGTAACGTATCTAAGCACTCCCGGCACCACTGGAAAAAACGCCAGCACCGCGCCCACGGTCGCGACGGACTGCAGCGCAGTAAACATCTTCTGCTTGTTGGCGTACGCCGTCACTCCCAACGCCGGCGCACCAATAACAAAAAGCACTTTCTGGATAACGGACCCGCCTTCCGAAACAGTCCCCGCGACAAGAAGCACCATCGCGATTATTCCAACAACCAAGGGCCAGTCCAGCTTCATGACTAGCCCTAAGAGAAACAGATTTATAAAAACTACTTCACCGTAACCGACTTGGCCAAGTTCCTGGGCTTATCCGGGTCGCAGCCCCTCAACAGCGCCAGGTAATACGCCATCACCTGCACCGGGATGATATTCAAAATAACATTCGTCTCCCCGTGCGTGGGGATCGGCAGGTGGAAGTCAAACACTTCGTTCGCTTCCGGCGACAACCCAATAATGAATCCACCCCGCGACTTTATTTCCATCGCGTTGCTGATTGTCTCGGCAAAAGTTTCGTCGTGTGGCGCAATCACAATGCACGGAGTGTCCTTTTCGATCAATGCAATACTTCCGTGCTTCAATTCCCCACCCGCAAACCCTTCCGCGTGGATATAAGAAACTTCTTTTATTTTCAGCGCCGCTTCCAGTGCCGTCGGATAATTAGTCCCCCGCCCAATAATATACAAATCTTCTTTTTCCTTGAGCTTCGAGGCCAATTCCACCAACCGGATTCGCGTCTCGGCCGAAGTAATCACGCGCGCCTCTTCCGCCGTCTTCCCGAGCAAATCCCGCGCCTCGCCCAGCTTTCCCGCACAGGCATACGCAAGCATCGTCAGCAACGAAACCTGTGAAGTATAAGTCTTCGTGCTAAGCACACAGATCTCGGGCCCCGCGTTCATCATGAGCGACCAGTCGGCTATCCGCATCAGCGACGACCCCATCACGTTCACAATCGCCAATACTTTTGTCCCTTTTTTCTTCGCGACCTTCACTGCCTGCATAACATCTGCGGTCTCCCCGCTCTGGCTAATCGGAATCATCAAGGTCCGTTCAGTCAAGAAATCCTCGTAATAAGGGAACTCGCTCGCGAGCACGACGTTGATGTGCTTTTTTGTTATCTTCGAAAAGATGTATGACGCGGTCAATGCCGCGTGGTACGAGGACCCGCACGCCACAAAGAAAACTCCGAACGCGTCGTTGATTTTGTTTGCGACGCCCATGATTTCCTCGTCGCTGTGCGCCAGCACTTTTTTGATGGTCTCGCTCTGTTCGCTTATTTCCTTCATCATGTAGTGCTCGAACTCGCCTTTGCTGGCCTGTTCCGGGTCCCAGTCGATTTCCTTTTCCGCCCTCTCGACTTCTTTCCCGGTCGTGACGTCGTAGAGCTTCACGCCGCTGTTCAGCACAGCCATTTCCTCGTCCCCTAGAAAAACAACGCGGCGTGTCCGGTCGATGAACGCGGGCACGTCGCTGGCGAGGAAATACTCCCCGTCGCCGATGCCGACGACGAGCGGAGAGTCTTTCCTCGCGCCTATAACTTCGTTTTCGTCTGCCTTTATCGCCACAATGGCATACGAACCCTTCAGGTGCTCAATTGCCTTGAGGACGGATTCCCTGAAGGAGTGTGCTTTTGCGTATTCTTCTATGAGGTGAGCAATAACTTCTGTGTCCGTATCCGAGCTAAACGTGTGCCCCTTTGACATGAGGTACTCCCGCAGCTCCTGGTAGTTCTCAATAATCCCGTTGTGCACGACAGCGATTTTTCCATCACAAGAAAGGTGCGGGTGCGCGTTGCGCTCACTAACTCCGCCGTGCGTCGCCCATCGCGAGTGGCCGATTGCAGTATGTGTCTCCGGCAGCTCACCGTCAAACGCCCCTAATTTTTCGGCGCGCTTAAGCGTGAAGAGCCCAGCCCCCTTCTTGGCCGCGATTCCCCACGAGTCATATCCCCTGTACTCCAGCCTCTTCAGGCCAGTAAGGATGATGTCGGACGCGTTGTTGGGGCCGGTGTAGCCGATGATTCCGCACATAGGCAACCATTTTGCCGTGTCGCATTTATAAATAACCATTAAAACCTCCATTTGAGCCAACCCTCTCTTTTCCACAAATAACCTAAAAAACGCCCTTTAAACCCAAATATTTATATTTAACCGTTATAATAAAGACTTTAATGGTTCTGCTCAGTAAGAAGTCGGGTGGCATGCAGGCACGCCTTGTGTCCCAGCAGGAGCTGAAGCTTTTGCTCGAGCCGACGCGCTGGAAAATCCTTCGGCTTTTGGCGGAGGGCCCGGACTACGCGAGCTCGGTTGCCAGGCGGCTCGGCCTCAACGAGCAATTGGTTCACTACCACTTCAACCAATTGAAGAAGTCCGGCGTGATTTCTGTTGTCCGGACCGAGGAGCGCCGTGGCGCGCTCACGCGCTTTTTTGGTGTGAAGGACAATGCGTTTGCCGTGCTGCTGCGCGAGAAGTGGGCGGAGGCTCCGGTCCCGGATATCGTGAAGGGGTTTTACAAGAATGGCGAGTTCGACGCCAAAATCGTGGTCGGCTCGCCGGACCCGCACGGCCCGTTTCAGGCAAGGGCGCGCGACGGCTTTTACGCGGCTGATCTTGCGCTTTACTTGGGCTCGTTGTCCTCGTCCGCGAAGCCGTCCGTCCGCCTAGACACGGAAGTCCGTGACGACGAACTAAAGGGAAATGTAATCCTAGTCGGCGGCCCAATCGTTAACTTAATCACGGCCAGGATCAACGAGTCTTTGCCGGTCCACATTGTCAGCGGCGAGCGCCACAGCGTTTATTCTAAAAAAACCGGAAAGCACTATTACGAGAATTCCGGCATGGTGCTTCGCACCGAGAACCCGTGGGGCAAGGGCGAGCTCTTGGTCGTCGCCGGGAAGAGCATTGCCGGCACCAAAGCGGCAATCCTCTCAATCGTCCAGTCGGCTGAACTACTTACTGGCATCAACGTGGTTAAGGGCGTTGACTTGGACGGCGACGGTGTTGTCGATTCCGCGGAAATCCTTGAGTAGTTACTCTTTGCTCTTCAGCGTCCGCACCATCACGTCTTTGACGAGCTTCAGCACGAGCAGGACTATGAAGACGTACAGGGGGTACCAGAGTTTCGGGGTGCCCGCGTAGATAGAGCCGTACCATGCCCCAATAACGAAGACGGCGAGCACGATGCCGATGACTGTGGCGGCGATGTCTTCAATTGAGTCCATGATGTCGTTTACAATGCTTTTGACCAAGGCCATTTTCTCACCATAGTATTATTGCATTAAGGGGTTTAAATCAGTTTCCAAAACCCTTATATACAAACCTAGCTTACTATTTGGTTATGGACGGCATGGCCGCGAGTATCTTCGCCATAACAAGTGCTGGCTTGATGGGCTATTCGTTCGCGCTGCTGCTTGTGGTGAAGAAGAAGCAAGAGAGCAAGAAAGTGAAGACGATAGCCAGCACAATGCCCTTGTTCCCCTTGTTGTTCATGCTGTATTTCGCACTCGAGAGCTTCGCGGTCGCGAAGGAACTGTTGGGCATTACCGGGATGATGTTCTTGTTTTATGTTGGCTATGAAGAGTTGGGGAGGGTGAAGAAATGATTGACCTTCTCCTTGGCAGCAACCAGCTCCTTTTCCTGTTATTGTTGAGCTTCTCCCTCGCCATGACCGTGGTAATCCTCTTCCTCCACATCTCGTCGCTTGAGGGCAAGGAGTTCCTTGACTGGATAATTCTTGTGATTGTGTTCTTTGCCATAATCAAGCTGGCTAGTGTGTTCATGGTAATCAACGGCATGTACGGGACCGAAGACGTTATTGCCACCCTTGACCTGGGCTTTGCCACTGCCTTCACGGCTTTTGTCTTCCTCCGGTCGAGGGAAGTTGGTCTTGTATGATTGTCGTAACTGGGGTTCCTGGCACCGGCAAGACCTCGGTCGCACGCATTCTCTCGAAGCGCCTCTCGCTCCCGCTAATCGAGGTTAACCAGCTGGTCAGGCAGAAAAAGCTCTTCACCGGCAAGGAAAACAACTCCTTAATCGTGGACATGAAGCGCCTCGCCCTCGAGCTAAAGGGCTTCAATGGCATCGTGGAAGGCCACGTCCTATGCGAGCTAAAGCTCCCCGCAACCGTTGTCGTCCTTCGGGCCTCTCCGCGCTCCCTGAAGCGCCGCCTCGCGCCGCGGTGCTATTCAAGGCAAAAGCTCCAGGACAACATTGAGTCGGAGGCCCTTGACTACTGTGCCATCCACGCGAGCAAGAACTACAAGAAAATAATCCAGGTGGACACGACCGGCCTTTCGCCCGCGCAAGCGGCAGCAAAAACACTCCGTTACCTGGAAACAAAAAAATCGGACTCCATTGACTGGAGCGAGTACTTCATGAAGTGAGTCACTTTTTCTTCCCCTTCTTTTTCCCTTTTTGCTCTTCTTCGTCAGGTATCTCTTCGTCGCCCAAATCGTATTCCGAAGCGTCCCAAAATGTGTCAGTGTTTTCTGGCTCTTTTTCCTGCTGTTGTTCAAGCTTATTGAGCAGTCCTTTGCCGAGCTCTTCCTTTGGCAGCTCAACCCCTTCTGGCTCGGGCCATTCTGTTTCTTCTTCTAGTGTTTCAGCCACTTCCGCAAGAACTTCTTTTGGCTCATTGGACAGGGCGTCTTCAGGCGAAGGCTCCCGCATTATACGTTTTCTTTTGGGTCGCTTGGAGATTTCCTCGAGCTGTTTCTCGGCCGCCTCAGTTATTCCCTTCTCGGCATCCAGACGTTCCGCAATTAGCCTGTCAAACTCTTCCGTTTCTTTTTTTATTTGTGTGGTGGTCTTCCGCTTTCTCTTCTGGACCGGAACGCCCTCGTACACCTTGTCTTCGAGGACTTTGGCCTCAAGCACTTCCTCCGTTTTCCCCCCGCGCTTTTTTTCTACTGGCGTCTCGAACAGGGCGCGGAATAGCGTATTGCCAATGCTTTTTTTCTCTTTTTTCCCGGCCATTACTTTACTTATGCCACCCACCAAATAAAAGCATTACCGCGTCAGCCGAATCGCTCTCTGCACTGGGGTCTCCAGCTTCTTCTTTTTCCTGAGCTGCCAGACCACCGCAATAAGGCCAAGCGGCGCGAGGAACAACAGCGCACTCTCGGAAGTCACGAGCCCGGTCGCAGGGCTTTTCCCCTCGCTCTCAAGCGCGTGTGTCGCGTAAGCATAAGCCCTGTTCACGTAACCGTTTTCCAGGCTTTGTTTTGCCAGTTCCGAGTAATGCCCTTCCCCTTCCTCAAGCGCAAGCTCAACCCGTGCACTTGTGGCGCCTGTTGCCTTCCCAATCGTTTCCACAACAGACTTTTCAAGGTCGGCGTACTCTTTCTCCAGTTCGGCTGGATAAAGCCCGTCCTTGTCAAGTGCTTTTAGCCCAGTGAGCCCGCCCACTTTTTTGGTGCCTTTTTCACTGGCTTCGGCCAGCTCTCCGATTGTTCCCAACACTTCTTTCGCATAGCGCTCTCCAATCACAAAGCTGGGATCCTCAATTTCTACTTGCGTGTCCGTGGCTTGTTCCAGCCCACTAATGGGCTGCACTTCCACGAACTTTACTTCGCTAGCCAGCCGCTCCGCCTCGTCTTCCGCGTTTTGCATTAGCTGCAGCAGCCCAGCCTCGCCCATTGCAAACTCTTGGTACTCGTTGTGTGGCGTTGGAAACTGTTTTTCCACTGATGCAATGGCTGGTGACTTCAGCCCAAACTTTTCGAGCAGCCTTGCCGTGTTCTTCAGCTCGGCAACGCGTTCGCTGGCCTCGGCGTACCGCTTGCCAAGGTCTTTTAACGCAGCGGCTTTCGCTTTCTCGAGTTCGCTTATTGCGGTGGCGGTGTCGCTCGGCAGCCAAGGCAGGCTGAAGCCCCGCCCCAGCAGCCAATTTTCGAGTCCCGGTTTCTTAAGTTCCAGCCCGAGCTTCTCATGTTCTGCGATTTGCTCTTTCTTTTGCCTTGCCAGCTCAGCTTCGATGTCTCCCAGTAATTCCCCTCCGCGGCTGATTATTTCAGAAGGGCTTTTTCCTTTGAGGGATTCGTGCCTCTTCTCAAGAGAGTCTTTTTCCGAGCTGTCGCCCAGCTCTTCCAGCCAGTCTTCAATCTTCCGCATAACCTCTTCGCTGTCTTCCCTTAGGTCGATGTAGCCAATGTCCACTGTGGAGTAGCCGGGGCAGTCGGCACCGCTTATGATTATCCCGATGCTGCCGGCGTTTTGTGCTCGGCCGCTGCTGGCCGAAACACTGTCGCTTATTCCCAGGGGCCGCGGCAAAACGATGTTCACTTTTTGGCTTTGCCCGCAGCCAAGGGTCAAAACATACCTACAGTTCACCTGGCTGCCGTAACTTTCACACGCCGGCCCAACGACCTTCATCGAGCTCTCGGCCTCGAACGCAAACTCCACGGTTTCGTTGCCCGGCCACTCGGCTTCAATTTCTATGCCCTCTGGAACCAATGCGCCCGGCGCTTCCACGGCAAGTGCTCCCTCAACCTGGAAGACAACAACCGCTTTTTCTAGGCCCACGGCTTCAATTTGCCTTGACGCCACCCTCGTCTCCCTGTCGGGGTAAACCCACAAGACTTTTTCTTCGGTTGCCCCACACCATAGTGGAGTCTCGTCCGCACTGCCGGTGTATGCCCTTTCTTCGTAAGGGCCGAGCGGCTCGACGTAAATTCCTTCCACATCAAACCCGTCTTCAATCGCAAACCCGTATGGGTTCTTCACACTAACGCTGTAGTGCACTGGCACGACTTGGTTGCACCTTGCCACATCCGCGTACTCTTTATCAACAATTACGGACACCAGCTCTTCCGGGTCGAGCGCCTCCAACGCGGCTTCCCTGACGTCGCCGTACAGCTCTTTTGCCTCGCGGAGGTGGCCGAGGCTTTCAAGGTCTATTGCGCCGCGGTAAATCCCGTCCATCCGCACCATGCGCTCATCAAGCCCGCGGTAGCCGGCCGCTTCCACTTCCCGCATTTTTTTCATCAGCTGTTTCGCGTCCAGCCGCTCCCCGCCCAGCCCGCCAAACAGCAGCCCAGCTTTCGACCAGATGCTTTCCTGTGCGGCGATGGCAATGTCGTAGGCCCGATCGAGCATGCCGGATTCGCTGCCCAATACTCCCTTGGTTTTTGCGTACTCCCTCGCTTTTTCAAGTGCGAGCGTTTCTTCTTCGACGCTGAAGTCGCTTCCCGCTTTGCTTATCATTGTCTCGAGCCGCTGGATTTCCAGGAGGGCGAGCTCTGCTTTTCCCGAGCCAGTCGCGGAAATGAATTTCAGTTCGCGTATGCCGTCGAGGTATAGCCCAACGGCGTCACTTGCCTTATCAGCCCCTTTGCATTTCGCAGCGGCTTCCTCAACTTTTGCTGCCGAGAACAAGCCGTTTTCCAGTGCCTGCCCACGTGCCTTTTCTGCTTCTTGTTCACACGCGGCAGACAAGCCATCAAGCATTTCGTCTAGCAGTTCCCCACCGTGTTCTGCGAGGGATGCGGCGTGGCTGGCTTCTTCAGACGCTTGCCTTGTCCGTATGGTGGAGAGCGCGAGCCAATTGTCTTGCTTGAGTGAGAGTAATCTGTCGGCCTCGCGCCCCAGCAGCCCAATAGCCACTTGGCTTTCTTTGGCTGACGCAAGCAGCTCGGCGGGAGTCTGCGCCATCTTCCCGACCACTGCTTCGACTGCACTGTAGTCGATCTTGCCGGCGCCTTCTTTCTCGAGCGTGCCAATCCCTTGCCTGAGCAGTCCCGTGTTTTCACCCAACTCTTTTTTCACTTGTGTGTGTTCGTTGTCCATGAGCAGAATAGCGTCGCGGAGCCGCTTGTTGGCCCCAAGCATTTCGCGTATCCCTGAGCCCCAGTCGCTGGCGCCAACCAACAAATTGTATGAGTGGTGGTATTGCGTGGCCAGAGCCGATGGTTTTATGTCGAGGCATTTGATGAAGCCGTAAGCGGCGTGTGCATAGACGAGCACCGGCCCTCCGACCAGTGAAGTTATCCGGTAGTCCTCAACCCCCGGCATTTCCGTGGCGTCACACTGCACTATTGCATCCCCGTTTGTTTCTATGAACGCGTACCCCTGCAGCCCTTGCTGGAACTTGCCGTACCTACCTCCAGGCTTTTCGTATTCGGTGGTGAAGCCGCTGTACGCATCGAATGGCTCCCCGCCGTATTCCGACAAGTCACCACCCCTTTGGCCGAGCTCGTTGAGAGCCGACTCTGTCTCCTTAAGTGCGAGGGCGCCTGCCTGCCCGGCCTTGGCGTTGCTGTCTGCCAATTCAGTTGTTATTTTCTGGACAAGTGTGTAGCACTCTGGGCTAAACGGGCAGCTTATCTGCGCCTTGGCGTAGTTTGCTTTTGCGCTGTTGATGTCTGCCCAGGCTTCCACAGTGTAGTCCTCGACTGTCCCAGTCTTTGTTTCGATGCCTATGAAATAGCTCGATTTTGTGTGGCTTGGCACGATTGCCGAGTCGTACATCAGCGTGGTGTGGAACTGGCCGATGTTTATGGCGCCGTCTATCGTCTCGGCCCCAGCGGCGAGCATTGAAAACGCGCCCATGAATACGCCACCGCTTTTGCTTAGCAGCCGGGCAACTCCGACTGCTTGTTCAAGTGTTCCGCCGGTTCCTGCCTCGGCACAAAAAACCCCGGGCAGGAGCACAGCTAGTAGTACTACTGTGTAGAGTATTCTCCTCATAACTCTCTCCCCATAAAAGTTATGCCGCTTGCCCCATAAAAGCGTTGCGGGCAGCTATTTATACTCCGCCACCGTATTCTCCAGTGGGTGTTCTGAATGGGCAATCTAAAGACTATTAAGCGCTTTGACGTGTTTTCGGTGGCGAAGATGTGCGCCATAATCTACGGGTTAATTGGCATTGCCGTTGGCATTATAATGTTCTTGGTCACGGTGCTGTTCGTCGGGCTCGTCGGGGCGTTCGTTGGAGGCGGAATCGAGTATGGCATCATCGCAGGGATTATTGGCTTGGTGTTTTACCCCATTGCCCTTGCGATTAGCGGAGCCATCGTTGGCGCAGCAGTCGCATTCGCCTACAACATATTGGCCACCTTCATCGGCGGAATAAAACTCGAGCTAGACTAACGGAATCACGTCGAGCAAGTCACTCGCCACGAACCCGTAGCCCATTTCGCCAAGCAAAACGTCTCCAGCCGCGCCGTTAATCTTTGCTGCTTCAACAGCCGCCTTGAACAATGGAGCACCCTGCGCAACCAATCCCGCGCACAGCCCCGCGAGCACGTCTCCCGTGCCGCCCACGGTCATGCCGCTGTTCCCGGTCTTGTTTTCCGCAACCCTCTTGCCGTCAGTGATTACGTCAACTTTTCCCTTCAGCAGCACCACGAATCCTTTCGCTGCTTTTTTCGCGTTCGCCTTCCCAGCTTTTTTCCCAAACAGTGCCTCGAATTCCTTGGCGTGCGGAGTGACTATGCAGTTCTTCAGCACCGGCCGTGCATGCAGCGCGTCCGCGTCCAGCACTTTTTTGCCTTTGATGGCGTTGCACAGCATTCTTACTGCATCGAGCGTCTCTTTTTTCCTGCCTAGACCGGGCCCAACCAAAACGCAGTCAAACTCTTCAGCCATTTTCACTAGCACGGGCACGTGTGTCGTCGACAGCGCAGTGCCAGGCAGCTTCTTCGTTATCAAGTCCGGCGACATGGAGTTAATCGCGTACGCCGTTTTTTCGGGCGCGGCGACTACCGCAATGTCGCACCCGCTGCGCAGCGCGGCCATCGCGGCTAGTGCCGGAGCGCCGGCGTAGTCTTCACTCCCCCCTATTACAAGCACTTTTCCGTTTTCTCCCTTGTGCTGCCCTCGCATGGCTAAGCCTACTCACCCATAAAATAAAAAAAGAGGGGTAGGGGTTTAAACCCCTAGTACGGTAGCTCCAACCGCTGTGCCAAATCCGAGTAGTGCAAGGATTGGCGCAAGCACAATGCCAACTATCATCATCCCGCCGATAATCACTACTGCCGCGACAATAATGCTCCCAACCGCTTGCCATGGCCCTATGTTGTGCACGGATTCTATGGTTTTAGCGCTCATGTTAAGTGCCCACAGGGCGGCAACAAAGCCAAGCAACCCGCCGACCAGTGGGATTAGCCCCAAAACTCCGGTCAGTATCCTACCAGCGCCTTCTGGATAGGAAATGGCGCCCATAAAGTGGCCGTAGTCACCAGTCCCACCCAACATTTTTCCAAATACGAATGCGAGGGAGTCACCAATCAGCCAAAAGATTATCCCAAAGAAAAACAGGATGATTGTCCCGACAACCTGGGGGAGTAACATTGCGGCGCTAACCGGGCTAAATGTGGATAGGACTACTGTGAATACTAGCAGTCCGATTATCACAAGAACGGTGTTTATGAACATTGTGGCGAGGGTGTTTACAATACCTGCCACAAGAGACGTTTGGCCTTTGTATTTTTCTGCGTTTGATTTTGCTCCAGTTTCACTTTTGAAAGCTGAAATCATATCTCCAAATTCAAGCATAATGGGTCACCTAATTATCATAACAGTTAGTTATTTAATAAGGTTTTGGGTGGGCTCCGGCCCTTTTGGATTTACCTCCGTGACGTGTTAAGGTGTGTAGGGTGGCTCTAGGCGGGCATCGGTACAAGTAATATGGAAGAGAGATGGGGGCTTTTATTCCCCGTACTTGGTTTGGAATAAATGGGTGGCGTACCTGTTTTGCTGGCCCCAGATGTTCATGTCAGCCAAATCTGACTGTGTCGCTAGCCAGTCGTCAAACGACAGTGCCCCGCTTGTGTCAGCCAGCATTTCGTCTAGGCAAAGTCGCACTTTCTCGTCGTCATGCGGAACCGCGGGCCCGCACCCAAGCGCCGCAGCCCACTCGAACTTGTCCGCATAAGCCGCTCCACTCGTTGGAGTTGGTCCGGGTGTTGAAGTGGGGAGTTCTGTTGGCCCGGCAGAACCTGTGTCCACTGGACCGGGTTCGTCAAACCCCTCTGTCTCG
>JBHOSQ010000011.1:0-35729 GCA_042584585.1 archaeon
GGCGTTATGTAGGTGCCGCGCTTTCCGCCTTTGTCGCTCTTTTTGGTGAGGAACAGTGCGCTACCCGCCCCGATGAGCGCGAGGTAGGAAAAGAAGCTGCCGAACTCGACGACGCCGGTGATGAACTGGAGTGTCACGATCATGGGGATTATCCATGACGCGCCGTGGGCGAAGCCCTCGAGAAAGGTTATTTCCTGGAGGCGCTTGTTGGACTTCAGGGATTTGAAGAGGCTTATGTGCATTCGCTTTTCGCCGAGCCCTCTGGCGAGCCAAATGGCCGGCAGCATGGCGAGGAATCCGGCGGCAAAGGCCCAGTTGAACCCGTACTGGCCCGCGATTATTCCCGCGGCGGCGGGCGCGATTATGTTCACGAGGAAGCCCGCGCCCATCACGACGCTGTTGGTGAACGCGCGGTTGCTGTGGGTCGTGCGGTTTTGGACTAGTGAGTTGTATACGACCCAGAAGTCAGTCATAATGACGGAGTATATCAGCGCGATTAGGTAGAGGTGGAAGTGGTGGGAGACTTGGGTGGCTGCGAGGAACGTCAGGGCACGCAGGCCGAGGCCGAACGTGAGGTAGTTTTTGGTCTTCCAGTTCCGCGTGACAGCCATGACGAGGAGCGATGCCGAGAAAAACGTGGCGAAGAAGAGCATGACGTCGAGGTGCGAGTAGCCGAGCGAGACTAGGTATGGGACAAAGAGTGTCCAGCCGAGGCCAACCGCCAAGGTAAACACGGCGTTGAGTGCGACGAGCTTTTTTATCGCCATTTTGTTCACTTCCCGTTACGCTCCCGCGCTTTGTCGAGTGTTCTGGTCTTTTGGGCGATGTTCTTGGCGTGGTCAGAGACGCGCTCCAGGATGTGGATTACGCCGGGATAGGCCTGGCCCGCGGCGGGCTTGCACTTGCCGTCACACATGCGCTTCATGTGCGCGGCATGGAGGCGTGACATGAACGAGTCCACGTTTTCCTCGATGCGGACGACTTCGTCGCAGGCGTCGCGGTCGTAGTTCCCGATGAGGGCGATTGCTTTTTCGAAGCTCTCGAACGAAAGCGAGTGTATTTTTTCCAGGTCTTTCTTTGCATGGGCCGAGAACGACGTGTCTTCGTCAATCAATTGCTGCGCGACCATGCCGAGATGCATTGCGAGGTCCCCAACGCGCTCGATTTCGTTGGTCATGCGTGAGTACGCGGCGACGCGCTGGGCATCGTATTCGCTGAGCTCTCCGCGCGAGGCCTTGATGAGTGCTGCGGTGATTTCTTTTTGGAGGTGGTTCACGAGATTCTCTAGCTTTTGGACTTCACGGAGCTTTCTTTCGTTGCGCTCGAACATTGAGGAGTACCCTTTGTCGAGCATCTTGCGGACGATTTTGGCTTGGCGGGTGAGCTCTTTTTCAACGAGCTCAAGGGCAACGAACGGCTCTCCGGCGTGCTCCTTGAGGTGGACCGCGCGGTGCTCTTCTGTCTCGCCGTCGTCTGGCATGATTCGGTTGACTAGGGCGGCAAAGGGCTTTATGAGCAAGAGCGCGACGACTGCGGTGACCACGTTAAAGATGGTGTGGGCGTTCGCGATTTGTGTGGCCGCGGAGCCGCTGAATGACACCACTAGATCGGCAAGTGGGCCCATTAATGGGAAAAAGATTGCTGCTCCGGCGAGCTTGAACATCACGTCGGCGAGTGCCGAGCGCTTTGAGTTCCGGCCCAGGCGCATGGACGCGAGCACGACGGTGATGGTGGTGCCTATGTTGGCGCCGATTATCAGGGGGATGGCTTGGTTGATGTTCAGGAGGCCTTGCAGGCCCAGGAGGACTATGAGGCTGGTGGTGACGCTGCTGGACTGGATGACTGCGGTGAAGGCCGTGGCGATGGCCAGGCCATACAGCGGGTTGTCGAGGAGCATGAGGCTGCTTGCGATGCCGGGGTTGGACTTGATTGGGGCGATGCCCTGGCCCATGAAGTCGAGGCCGAGGAACAGTATTCCGAGGCTGAACAAGGCGTTGCCGATGAAGCGATTCCGCCCCTTCGTGAACGTGGAGAGGATGAAGCCAACTATCACGAATATGGGGGCGAGGGCCGTGGCCTTGAGCGCGACGATTTGGGCGGTTATTGTGGTGCCGACGTTGGCGCCGAACATTATGCCGAGGGACTGCATGAAGCTCAGGAGGCCGGCGTCGACGAGGCTTACTACGATGACGGTGGTGGCGCTGCTGGACTGGATTACCATGGTGAGAATCATTCCAACGACTGCGCCGCTCCATGGGTTTTTGGCGGCCTTCTGGAGGTATTCGCTGGCCTTGCTCCCCGCGAACTTTTGGAGGTCGTCGCTAAGCGTAATTATTCCGTACAGGAATAGGGATAGGCCTAGTGCAAAAGGGACGATTGCGTCGAACACCGTTTATGATTTTGGGGGCAGCATATAAAAATGCCGATGGAACATAAAACCTTTAAAAACCCTGCTTTTCATATCCCTCCCAAGGTGGTTAATTTCAGGTATTTGGTGACTTCTGCATTGCCTTACGTTAACAGTAGGCCGCACCTCGGCCACTTAATCGGCAGTCTGCTGCCCCCGGACATTTACACGCGGTACCTGCGGCTCAAGGGCATTGAAACCATTTACATCTGTGGGACTGACGAGCACGGGACTGCAACGGAACTCGCGGCCGAAAAAGCGGGCGTAACGCCCGAGCAGTGGTGCACGGACTACCACAAGCTGCACAAAAGCGACTACGAGTGGTTCGACATCGAGTTCACGCATTTCGGGAGGACTTCGAGCCCCTCAAACCACGAGCTCACCCAATACATATTCAAGAAGAACTACGACGCGGGAAACGTGTTCGAAAAGGACGTCGAGCAGTTGTACTGCGAGAACTGCAAGCGGTTCCTGTCCGACAGGTACGTCAAGGGCACATGCCCCACGTGTGGCGAGGAGACGGACGCGGACCAGTGCGACGCCTGTGGAGCCCTGCAGGAGCCAAAGGAGCTGAAGAGCCCCAAGTGTGTCGTGTGCGGCCATGGCGCGGTGCTACAAACAAGCAAGCACTTGTTCCTTGATTTGCCAAAGTTCGCGCCGCAGCTAAAGGAGTGGCTCGGGACCAAAGGGTTTTGGGCGCCGAACGTCAAGAACTGGGCATTGTCGCTCGTGGATGACTTAAAGCCACGGTGCATCACCCGCGATTTGAAATGGGGTGTGGACGTGCCGCTCGAGGGATTCGAGGACAAGGTGTTTTACGTTTGGTTCGACGCGCCGATTGGGTACATAGCGATTACGAAGGATTCTGGGCTTGACTGGCACGACTGGTGGACCGCGGACGACGTGCGGCTCGTGCATTTCCTTGGGAAGGACAACATTCCGTTCCACACCATTATTTTCCCGTCGATGCTTTTGGGGACAAAGGAGTTTATCCTGCCGTACAACGTGGTTGGGGCCGAGTACCTGAACTACGAAGGGAAAAAGTTTTCGAAGAGCAAGGGCGTTGGCGTGACGCTGGAGGACTGTCAATCCTTGCCGTTCACTGCGTCGCAATGGCGCTACGCGTTGATCCAGATGGCTCCGGAGGCGCATGACTCGGACTTCATGTGGGGGCAGTTCCAGAAGTCGGTCAACGAATTGGCGGACGTGGTGGGAAACTTTGTGCACAGGACCGTGATACTGAGCCAGAAGTATTACGAGAGCGTTCCCGAGCACGGCGACTGGTCCGAAAAGGACAAGGAATTGATAGAAAAAATCAAGGCCGCGCCGGCAGGCGTGTCCGAGAACCTGGAAAAGGCGAACCTGCGCGAGGCATTGAAGCGCGCTGTTGCGCTCGTCAGAGAAGGCAACGCCTATCTCAACGAGCAGGAGCCGTGGAAGAACGAGGCGAACAGGGCGAACACATTGTACCTGTCGCTGGTCGTGTGCAGGTCGGCGAGCATTCTTTTGGAGCCGTTCATCCCGAGCGACGCGAAGAAGATTCGTGCATTGCTTGGCGAGAGAGAGTTGAAGTGGGACGATGCCGCCGAGATAACGATTAAGGGCCCGTTGGGCGAGTCAAAGCCGCTTTTCCAAAAGCTTGATGGTATTAAGGAATACGAGGAGCGCTTTGGGGGAAAGCCCGGGGCAGGGGCGTCCGCGCCAAAGGCTGCGGTATCCCCCGGGGCGGCGACGCCCCAAAAGGCAAAGAAAGAGGAAGTGAGTTACGTGAAGTACGAGGATTTCAAGAAGATGGACATTAGGATTGCGGAGGTAAAGGCCGTGGAGCGCCTGGAAAAAAGCGACAAGCTGTACAAAATCCGGCTTGACGTGGGCGAGCTCGGCGAGCGGACCGTGCTGGCGGGGCTTGTTCCTTTTTACAAGGAAGACGAGCTGCTCGGCAAGAAAGTGACTTTCCTTGCGAACCTTGAGCCGAAGGAATTGTTCGGCGTGAAGAGTGAGGGCATGATTCTGGCCGCGGGCGAGGACGACGCCGCGCTATTGCTCCCCGGCAAGGAAGTGAAGCCGGGCACAAAGATTTTATAGGAAGACGCTGTTTCTTGTTGTATGGGTTGTGGATGCTGTTGCGGTGCGAAGGAACCGGCAAAGAAAAAGCCGGCCAAAAAAAAGCCCGCCAAGAAAAAGAAGAAATAGTCGCGGCTTGCCGGCTATTGTCCAGGCATTACGGTGGGCTTAAGCCCGCTGTGAAGCTGCGGACTCCGTTTCAAACACTGGTAGCGACCGCGCTTTCCGCCCGAACCAGGGACGCTAACACGATTAAGGCTGCGGGGCAGCTGTTTGCCAAATACCCAACTGCCAAGGCGCTTTCCAAGGCACCGGTTAGGGATGTGGAAAAGCTGATTCGGCCGGTTGGGATGTACAAGACCAAGGCAAAAAACATTATCGGGCTGGCGAAGCGCGTTGAGAAAACGGGCGTGCCGAAGACGATCGGGGGCTTGGTCGAGCTGCCGGGTGTTGGGAGGAAGACTGCGAACTGCACTTTGGTTTATGCGTTCGGAATTCCGGCGATGTGTGTTGACACTCACGTGCACAGGATTACGAATTTGTTTGGGTGGGTTAAGACAAAGACGCCGGAACAAACCGAAAAAGAGTTGCGGCGAATCGTTCCGAAAAAATATTGGGTTGGCATCAACGACTGGCTTGTGAAGCACGGGCAACAAGTTTGCCCGGCGAATCGACCAAAGTGTGAAAAGTGCTTTTTGAACAAGCTGTGCGCACACGGAAAAAAAGCCGTTTAAACGCAGCCAAACCGCCTATTTAAACATAGTCTTTTATACCTGTTAAGGGATAATATAGAGTACGGGGGAGCTTTTTGAAAAAGGGGACAAATTCCATGGAACAAAAAGAGATTACGGTATGCAAGTCATGCGGTTCGACCACACTTTCTCGGCTCGCTAGTAGGGGAAAAGAATACCTCTTGTGCCAAGAGTGCGGAAAAGTACACCGAACAAAGTAAAGTTATTTATTTGCCCCGCTCTTTTTGTTTTGTATGAAAGCATTTTTGTCCGTGTTGCTTGTGGCAATGCTTGTCGGGTGTATCACTCCACCGAGCGCGAGCATCAGCAACCCCGGGTCAGTTGGCGGGGCGGTGGACGAAAAAAAAGTGTGCAAAGTGGACGCTGACTGCGTCGCGGAGACGTGCTGTCACGCCAGACGCGCCGTCAACGCACCGAACGCGCCGAACTGCACTGACGTTGCCTGCACCATGGACTGTGAGCCGGGGACGGTCGACTGCGGCCAGGGCTATTTCGCGTGCTCGGAGAGCGAGCAGTGCGTGGTCATTCTTTACTGAGCTTCAGAATAAGGCGCTTCAATAGCTCCGCGGGAACGACACAGTGCCCGACCATCGGGTTGTATTCCACGATGTCCGCGGCAATGACCTTTTTCTTGCTTATTTCCTGCCATAGGTCCCGAAACTTCATGCCGCTGGGGACAGGGGTGCCAGTCGGCACACCGGTAAGGACGTCCACGTCAACGCTTAGGTAGCATTTTCCTTTCACGGGCTTCAGTTTCTTGGCAAAAGCCCATTCTTCTTTGCTGCCGGCACGGGCGCCGCGGATTTCCACGTTGCCGATTACTTCCATGACGCGGCGGTTCACGCACGTGTGCGAGTTGGGGTAGCCGTTGAAGTCGTCCAATAGGTCCAGGTGGGCGTCGTAGCATAGGTAGCCGAACTTTTCGTACTCCGCGAGCGCGGAAACTACGGGTAATGTAATGGAGTGGTCTCCGCCGAGCGTGATTATCGGTGCTTTTGTCTCGTCGCGAATGCCACGGACTGCTTCGGCGATTGAATCAAAAGTGTCTTCGGGAGAGCCGTGGACCACGTCCACGTCGCCGGCGTCGAATAGCTTGACGTCGCCGAGGTCGCCGAGGCCTGGCTCGTTGCCTGAGACAAACAAGTCGAAGTCTTCGCGGATTCGCGCTGGGGCAAGGCGGGTGCCGGGGAGGCCGGTGCAGGTGCCGTCGAACGGCACGCCAAGCAGCACTACTTCGGCTTCGCTTGGCTCGTAAATGTTTTCCCAAATCAATCGGTTTTTGCGGAGCATGGTCATCTCTCCAGTACAAGGAAAGTCTTTTTCTTTTTGGGGTTTTTAGGGTTGTCGATTGCGATGCTTGTTTTGAAGCCCTCGCGGGCGAATGCCTTGGCGGCTTTCATGGCGTCTTCTTCTGTCTCGGGATAAAACTGGAACACCGCGTGGGACGAGTACTTCAGCACGCGGGAGACTTCTTTGGCTGCTTGCTTGTAGTCGGTCACCCATTGTAGTGAGGATATTGAAACAGCGGCGTCAAACTCGCGGTCTTCAAAGGGAATGTTTTCGAACGAGCCGACAGAACACAATAGTTTTCTCTCGTGGGCCTTCTTGACCATTTCCTCGTTCGGGTCGATGCCGACGGTGTCGAAGCCTTCGTCGGCCAGTACTTGGGTGGAGTAGCCGGTACCGCAGCCGATGTCGATGACTCGGCCGGACTCGATTCCCAACAATTCGATTGCCCGCTCGGTGAGGGCTTCCTGCATCCGCTTCATGCCGGGGGACTCGTATTCCCCGGGACGGAACTCGAAGCCAGGCTGCTGCTCGGGGCGTGTTTTATCCATTGGAGGGTTAAGGACAAAACCCCTTTTTAACCACGGCAGGCATAATTATGGCAATGCGTGAAAGAATGATGCAGAAAAAACACGAGGCCCCGAAAGTAGAGAGGTTTGTGGTCATTACCCACACTCCTGAAGAAAACAGTGCCCACGGCAAGGCCAAGACCGAAGAGCTCCTTAGGTTGATTGACGAGCACGCCGATGACGCAGGAACCCACTTCATGGTCAGCTGGCTCGACGACATCCCCAAAAACCAGGCCATCGTGGACGCACTGAACAAAATCAATGACGGGCGGGTGCACCAGCCGGTCGCGGACAAGGGACTGGAAGAGGACAAGCGCAGGTCAAACTTCTTTGAGGACGATAACGGCTTGGTCAAGCACGTCACGGGCCTCAACTTTGCGGACGAGATAGACGTGACGAGTTGGGGTGAATTTGGTGACTTGTGCGCCAACGGGCACGTCACGGGGTTCTTGAAAAAGCTGTCGGGCAAGACAAGGATAAAAAAGATTACTGTTGCCGGCGGCGGGTTCACGAACGGAGAAGTAGACGACGCTATCTACGGCGGGAAAAAACAGACTCCTGAGACAAAAAGATTGCTGAAGCTTGCCGCAGGATATGCTGTCAACGGCTTCGAGAAGTACACCCCCCATGTGGAAGTGAAGTGGCTGAAGGGCTAGCCAGTTATTTCTTCGTAATCATCTTTTGGCCCATGATGTCCGTGTACTCGATTTCTGCGCCTGCTGCTTCGGCGAAGACATCGGGCTTCTTCATCTCGAACGTCTCGTACGTCTCAAGGTCCATGATCTGGATGTTCGCGCCCATGTCCGCGAGGAACTGGCCCTTGCGGCGGTCCACCATGGGGATTTCGCAGTTTGCGTCCATAGGCTTCAGCAGCTGTTTTTTCGAGCCGTCGAAAACGCCGATTGCCGTCACGCGGGCTTTGGCGGCGCCGTGCTTGCCTGGCTTAGACGTCTGAATGTCCACTACTTTGCACGGCACGTCATCAATAAGCACGTACTTTCCTTTCTTGAGGTCTTTGACCATTCCAATTATTTTTCCACCCATGGTATCACTTCTTAGTCGTCAGCCCGAGGTGCCACGCGACCGGCAGCCCGGCAATAATGACCAGCCAAAACGAAATCAGCCGGTCGATAAGCGTAACCGCACCCGCAGTTACCGTGTTAATCGCAGTGCTCGAATAAATAATTATCATTGTGGCCTCAAGAGTGCCCGGCGGCAGCGGCAGGGAAGCCACTATATTGGCGATTACGTAGACCGCCGCAATCACGGCAATCGGCACGTTTATGCCCAGCGCGAGGAAGATCACGTACGCTCGGGAAATCTCAAGCGCCCAGTACACCAGTGACGCGAGGATTGCCTTGATTAGCACGCCTTTCTTCGCGATGCGGGCCGCGTTGTCGTAATAGTTGGCGAGCGAGTCGTCCAGTTTGTCGCGGTAGTACCCAACCAACGGAAATTTTTCGGAGAGGCGCTGGTACTTGTCGATTAGCCCCACTATCCACTTGGCCTTGATTTTGCGGCGGAGCGTCACGTAGACGAGCGCGGCCATAATCCCAGTGGTGAACAGGAAGGACAATGCCAGCAGCAGCACGGTGTGGCCGGGAACGTTGAGGTAGTAAAACGCGTAGAAGATGGCGAGAATCGTGATGATGGAGAACGCGGTCATGTCCGCGATTTTTTCGATTACGACGGTTGCGAGGCCGGTGCTTGTGCGGGCGCCATGGCGCTTTTTCAGTAGGTAGGCACGCAGTGGCTCGCCACCCATGCGCGAGCTTGGGGTGATGTTGTTCATCGCGGTGCCGGCGATGGTCATAAGCAGCACGCTGCTGAACTCTGCCTTGTGGCCGGTTGCTTTTATGAAGATGGCCCAGCGCTGTGCCATGGCGACCATGGCAAGGGCTTGGATGCCCAGGGCAAGCAACAGGTATTCCGGCTTCATTTTCGAGACTTGGTCCCACACTGCGTCGGGGCCTAGCACCCAGACTATGGCCGCGAATACTAGGATTCCAATAAAAATCGTTGAAAAAAGCTGTTTACCGCGCACAAGGATTAAATAGAATTACTTCTTTTTTAACTTGATGCCATTAGTGGACTGCCATTGCCATCTCGAGGACAAGCGGTTCGAGAAGGACCGCGAGGAAGTCATCGAGCGGAACAAGAAAGCGGTTAACTTTGTTGTTAATTCAGGGGTTGATTTTGGGGGAAACACCGCGACGCTCGAGATGCATCACGAGCACCCCGAGTTTATTCACGCGTCGCTTGGCCTGGCCCCGCCGCTGGCTGCGGAGATGGGGGACAAGGACGTCGACAATATCATGGACTTGATTCGTGAGCATGCGGACGACGTGGTTGCGATTGGCGAGGTTGGGCTGGACTATCACTGGACCAAGGAGCCAAAGGACCGCGAGCGGCAGGCCGTGGTGCTGAAGCAGTTCATTTCCCTTGCGGACGAGCTGGGGAAGCCGTTGATTGTGCATTGCCGTGACGCCATGCCCGATTTGTTGAAAATTATTGGCAAAAACCACCCGGATAATGTGATGATGCACCATTTCTCAGGCAACGAGGAGGAGCTTAAGGAGTGCCTTGACAACGGCTTTTTTATAAGCCTGTGCACGGGATTCAAGGACAAAAGCCTTATTAAGCTGATTCCACTACAATATACACTAGCTGAGACAGACAGCCCATTCAATTGTCCAATGAGGGGCAAGCGCAACGAGCCGTTCTTTGTTCGTGATATTGTTGCTTTGGTGTCGACCTTGAACGAGGTTGACGCGACTGATTACATCTTTGAGAACGCACTGCGCTTCTTTTCTGTTTCGGCAAGAACCGTGTGACGGTGATTATCATTGTATTTGAGGAAGTAAGAAGCAAGCTTGGCTTGCGCAGGATTACCCACAAGCATATTGGCGTGCTCGTCGACGGGCCGAACATACTCCGCAAGGAATTTAACGTGAATTTGTTCGACATGAAGACGAAGCTGGAGCCGTACGGCCAGGTCAAGGTCGGCAAAGTTTTCTTGGACCAATACGCGCCAGACAAATTGATTGAGGCGGTGACGAACCAGGGGTTCGAGCCGGTCATCACGAGCACTGACGTGGACGTGACCATGGCTGTGGAGGCAATCGAGTTGGTGTACAACTCTTCGATTGACATCCTGGCGCTGATGACGAGGGACGCGGACTTCCAGCCCGTGCTGCAGAAGGCAAAGCTCCGCGGAAAGGAAACAATCGTGCTCGGTGTCGAGCCTGGATTTTCCACGGCGCTGAAAAACACGGCCGACAGAGTGATCATGATCGGAAGAATGAACGGTGAGTGAAAAGTGAACATACCTCTTGGCACGCAGGAAATCGCTGGGCGAGAATTATCGGAAGAGACAGTCCGCGAAATAATTTCTTTCCTGGACGGCAACAAGACGGGTTACTTTTGCATCACTACCGAGGGAGAGCACGGCATTGAGGACGGGCTCATGGTCATCGAGGCCGGCAACATCATCGGGGCGCACTACGAGTACATGGCGTTCGAGAGGGAGCACATCGCCGGCGAGGCCTTGAAGCGCGTGCTGAACTCACTGATTGCGCCGAAAGGCGTTTATGACGCGTATACATTGACCGCCCAGCAGTTGGAGCTCCTCAAAATCTTCAACGAAAACATTTTGCTGCTCGAAAGAATCCCGCTGCGGGCGTTCGAGGGCATGGTGCCCGTGTCACACTCCACGGAATACGAGGCCCAGGAAATCGCTGCGATTCCGGTGCAGCGGAAAGACGTGCTTGGAAAGCACGGCTTGTCCGAAATCAAGATTGACAATTACGCAGAAATCAAGGCAAGCGTGGAAGCGATTGCCCCAACCCCCGGACCCTCGGAAAAAGTTGCTGAAAAGGTGACTGAATACGTGACCGGAAAGCCAACCGAGAAGCCGGTTGTTCCGCCCGTGGAGCCGACCGAGATGCCGGTTGTGGAGGACGTGAAGCCGCCGGTGTCCGACGTTCCTGTCGAGCAGGCGCTTGACGCGGACACGACGCAGGAGCTTGAGGGATTGAACCAGCAGGCCGAGAAACTGAAGAAGCTGCTTCTTAAGGAGAAATAAAGGATGAGACTGAAGCCGTGGAACATCGATTGGGTGGTGAGGAACACCTTTCGCAAGCTTACTGGCCAGAAGACACTGGAGGCGGAGAGGCAGGAACGGATGGCGATGCTGCGGGAAATGCTTTACCCCGGCGAGACCCGGTTTGTCAAGCCCGCGATGACGAGGCAGTACTTCAGCAAGCTAGCGGACGACTTCACGCTTTCTTCGGTTGTGCTCGCGAACCGTGACGGGAGCGTCCGGGCGAACAGCGGGGGCAAGGACATCCACGCGGAGAAGTCGGTGTTTGACTCGGTCGTGAAAGAGATTCCTGACGCGAAATACTTATTAATAAAGGGTGAGAAAAAGACTCATATCGTGTGCCCCGACAACGGCTCGCTGGTCGTGGTCGAGGCCAGGGGCAATGTTTCGCCCATCGAGATGAAGGCGCTCATGCGCAAAATCCAAAAGGGGAATAATTCATGACACGCATCATCGCAATCGCTTCAGGCAAGGGCGGGGTCGGCAAGACCTCTCTAACCTCTAACTTGGGCATTGCCCTCGCGAAGATGGGCAAGAGAGTGATTGTGGTCGACACTGACCTGCAGATGGCGAACCTTGGCTTGATGCTGGGCATGGAGGGCAGGCCAATCACGCTGCAGGACGTTCTTGCGGGCGAGGCCTCGTTGAGCGACGCCGTTTATGATGGGCCTGGCGGGGTCAGGTTTGTGCCGGCTGGACTGTCGATTGACAAGTTCAGGCGCGTGGACGAAGAAAAATTGATTGACGTCGTGAAGGAATTGGGGAACCACGCTGACATTTTGCTTCTTGACACTGCTGCGGGAATTGGGAACGACGTATTGGCGAGCCTGCACAGCGCGACCGAGGTCCTCGTTGTCACGATGGCGGAGTCGATTGCGGTCGCGGACGCCTTGAAACTAATCATGGTCGCCGAGCGCAGGCTGGGCCTTGACATCACGGGCGTTGTTGTCGAGATGTACAAGGGCATGAAGCAGGAAATGACTTCCAAGGAAATCCAGAAGGCGCTTCAGACCGAAGTAATCGCAATTATTCCTGAGGACCCGTTGTTCCGGGAGTCTTCTCTTGACGGAAACCCGGTGGTGGTAAAGCACCCGACGTCTCCTGGCGGCACCGCGGTGATTAACCTTGCCGCGAAATTGATTGGCGCGCCGGCCCCGATGATGGAGGAAAGGAAGCGCGGGATTATCGAGATTATTCTTGGGCTGTTGATGCCGAAGAAGAAGCGGACGCTCACAGGCAAGGCGGAAGAGCCAAAGAAAAAAGAAGAAAAGAAGCAGCCTGTTCCGCCGAAAGAAGAGCCCAAGAAAGAAGCTGCAAAGCCTCCGGCCGAAAAGAAACCAGCCGCTCCAGTAAAGGCGCCGGTTCCAGCACCCACTGCTCCAGCCAAGGCTCCCACTCCAGCACCCACTGCTCCAGCCAAGGCCCCAACTCCTATTCCAGCCGCGCCCACTAAGGCTCCAACCCCCACTCCTACCACTCCAACCGGAGAGTTGGCAAAGGCCAACCCCCCCAGTTCTGCTGGTGTTCCCCCCAGTTCTCCCGGGGCCAAGCCACCCAGCGCGTCTGAGACGGAGCTGTTCGGTTCTCCAGCGAAAAAACCGGGCGAACAGCAGAAAGCTTAATATTACTTCCTACTCCTAATCAACGTAGAGGTGTTTTTTTATGGCAAATGATAGGCCTTTTGACTTTTTGAATGACTCAATGAACAAACCCGTGCTTGTTCGGCTTAAGGGAACACGCGAGTTGAGGGGAACGCTCAAGGCGTTCGACGTGCACATGAACCTTGTGCTTGACGACGTCGACGAGCTTGAAGACGACAAAGCCCTCAAGAAGATTGGGTCAATGCTCGTTAGGGGCGACAACATAGTCTTTATAAGCCCTTAATCCCCGAATAAAGGGAGCGCAGTGTAACAGCGCTTACCCCCGGGATTCACACCCTGGGAGACCGACACCGACCAAAGTCGGTGCATCGCAAACCGACGTTGACCCAAGTCAACGTCAAGGGTTAGCGGGCTCGTAGCTCAGTCCGGAAGAGTACCCCCTTGGCGTGGGGGAAGTCCCGGGTTCGAATCCCGGCGAGTCCACTATAACACTTTTATAAAGAAACAACAGAAATACGACACAATGGGCCCATGGTCTAGCCTGGTTAGGACGCGTCCTTGACGTGGACGAGATCTCCGGTTCAAATCCGGGTGGGCCCACTCATTCATAATAGCCGTTTAGTTTCCAGAATTCGTACTTCTGCAAATGCCGCTGGTTTTTGAAGCCAATTAAGCCCAGCCATTTGTTCAGCCGCTTAACCCCGTTGATGTCAATTTGATATTCGATGGATCTGCCAAACCGGTCATCATAACGTTCTCGTCTAGATGAAGTAAACAGAAGTCCAAGAGCGATTAGTAACACTTTTACGTTCCCGTAAAGATTGGCGCTTTTCATAGAAATTGTGATTGTGGGGTAATATTTAATCTGTTTATGCCTTTTCTTAAACGCAAGAGAACCATCAGAATCAAACAACCCGCGCAGGAACGCAATCTTTAAATCGTCACTTCCGGTCATGATGAATTCAGGAACAGCTATGTTGCTTTTTTTGCCACTCTTAACCCCCAATCCCACAAATAATGTATGTAGCTCTACAGATGAAAACTCCAGGATTAGTGCCGAACTTTTGGATTTTATTGTGAGGTTATCTAAGCCATAGAGCCGCCTCTTTCTTGGCAGTAAAATATTTTCAAAGTAATCTAAGTCTAACAAAGCATCCCCACTATAATTGAAGCGATACCTCTTTCTCCCGTCGTAGGCCTCAATCTTCATATGCCCGTCGCCAATGTGGTGGCCAATGTCCTCAGCCAGCTCAGCACAGAGTGGCGGTGCCTGGATTTGCCTTTTCTTCATTGATTAAGGCTAATGCAATGCCCTTTAAACCACATGAGTTTAGGGCTTGCCGAGAACAACAAATATAAACGCCACTAGCTCCTAATTTATCCTCGCTGCTAGGGTGGCGGAATCCGGTTAACGCGCCGGCCTTGAGAGCCGGTGGGCCTCGGCCCGTGCAGGTTCAAATCCTGCCCCTAGCGCTCGAGGCTTTTCTTTGCGGATGGACGTTGACTCAAGTCAACGTCAAGGGGCTAGAAAAGCCCCGTCGGCAAAAGAAACTATTTGAACAATACAACCTGCCTCTGGGAGCCTTCAGGCTCCCAAGCCTAACGTGCCGCCTGAGTTTCAGGCGTTATAATCCTGCCCCTAGCGCTTCTAAGGGTTAGACACTTTCAGAATCTCGAACACGCGGTCAATGTCGTCCCTGAAGACGACGCCGACTATTTCTTCTTCGCTGATTACGGGCATGGCTTCCAGGCCGTTCCGCATCATTGAATGCATTACGACGGTGACGGAATCGCCGATTTCAGCGGCGCGCACCCGGTTCGCGATTGCCTTGAGGCTCGTCGTCTTCCACTTCGACTTCGGCACGTGCCTGATGTCGTAAAGGCTCACCAACTCCATGTGCCTGCCGATTGTCGTGAACGCAACCAAAGAGCGGGACTTAATCATTTCCTCAATCGCCTTGTCCAATTTGGTTGCGGGCTTCAGCACCAGGTAATTAGCACGGACAATGCGCTGCAGCGGGAAATGGGCGAGCAGCTTGTTCGAGAGGGCGTACTCCAGCTCGGAAACCGCGCCCAAGTAAACAAAGATTGAGATTACGAGCAGGATGATGTTGTACGTGAACAAGGCGTAGAGGAACAAAAAGAAAGTGATGACTGTGGAGACCGTGGTCGCGATGCGCGTCGCGTTCACATAGTCCGTGACGAGTGCAAGCGCCGAGCGGAACACGCGGCCGCCGTCAAGCGGAATCGCGGGCACGAACAAGTTGAACGAGCCCAACAGCCAGTTAAGCCAGAACGCACTCGAGAACAGCATGGTCGCTAGCGGGACAGCAATGGAGCCGCCCATCGCCGCATTCCAGTCAGCCCACCCCATTAGGAACGGCAATCCAAAGAGCTGGGCGGCCAAAGCAATCAAAGTGCATAAAGAAAAGTTCAGGAGGGGCCCCGCAATCGACATTTTGAACTCGGAGTAAGGCTTCAGCTGGACTTCGTCCATCGCGGCCATTCCGCCGATTGGCAAGAGAACGATTTTTTTGACGTTGATGCCGTGCAGCTTGCCGATGATTGAGTGCGAGAGCTCGTGCAGGGTGATTGACGCGAAGAGCACGAAAAGGATTATGAGAAAGCTCCAGTCCAGCAGGAGGAAGAGCAGGACAAACAGTATGAAGGATATGTGGAGCTCGACGTCTATCCCCATGACGTTGAATATCTTGAAGTTGCTCTTCATCAGTTCTTTTTACCCGGCGGCGCCTTATTAATGGTTACGCTTTTATTTCCCGCGGGAGTAGGGCTTGTTCATGGAACTGACGGGAACGTGTGACGTCTGCGGCAAGCCCTGCGACCTCAATACTTGCACGAAATGCGGGAAGCGCGTGTGCAAAGAGCACTATGCGGACGGGCTATGCAGTGAGTGCGGCAAAACCGGAGCCAAGGGCGGGGGCGGCGAGTTTACCATTCCGGACTCGGCTAAGCCAACCACCGTAACTCCGGGGGACACACGGAAATGAAGCTGCTGGACGCTGCACGGAACGCGGTTGCGCTCTCCAAGCCAAAGAAAAAAGAGTCGCTCTTGGTTGTGACCGACGCCCCAACCCTCGCGATAGGCAAAGCCATTTACGAGGCCGCGCAGGAAAAGTGCGGGGCGGAAATTCTGGTGATTAAGCCCACGGGCGGGCACAGCCGTGAGCCGCCAAAGAAAGTGGCCGCAGCCATGAAAAAAGCGGACATTGTTTATTGCCCAACTAAATACTCGTTGACCCACACCGGAGCGTCTCGTGCCGCGAAAAAGAATGGCGCCACGGTGATTACGCTGCCCGGAATTACGCGGCCTGTTTTCATTCGAGGCGTGGGGGTGGACTACAAAAAAGTGCGGCGGACCACGAAGCGAATCAGCGACAAGATGCACAAGGCCAAAAAAGTGCGGATTGTGGCGCGTGGGACTGACGTGACGATTGATGTTCGGGGGTGCAAGCGCGCGGACGACGGAGGGTGGTTCCCGCGGAAGAGCATCCATAATTTGCCGAGCGGCGAGGCAGCGGTCGCGCCGAAGGGCGCGGACGGGTTTTTCACCGCGAAGGACCTGCACCTGGCGAAAAAAGCGGTGAAATTCACGGTGAAAAAAGGGAAAGTCGTGGGCGTGGACAGCCCGCGGCTCAAGCGGCATTTGTGGAAAATCAGGAACGCACGGAACATTGCGGAGCTGGGGATTGGGACGAACCCGGGGGCGAAACTGTCGGACAGCACGCTGGAGGCCGAGAAGGTGCTTGGGACGTGCCACATTGCGGTGGGCGACTCGAAGAGCATGGGCGGCGCGGTGTCCGCGGAAATCCATTGGGACTTCATAATCAACAAGCCGACGATTTGGTTCGACCGGAAAAAGGTAATGGACAAGGGGCGATTATTGTGAGGACTCACAAGCTTGACGAATTGGTGGGAAAGAAGTGTGACACTGTGTTGATACCTAGTTCGGGGATGGCTCCGGACATGAATTTGCAGTACTATTCGGGGATTGACGCGACGCAGGCCGGCGGCGCGGTGCTTTGGAGGGTCGGCAAGGACCCTGTTTTGGTGGCGCGGGACTCGAAACAGAAACGGAAGGCGAAGCTGGTGGTGCGGAAGGACCAGAAGACGGTTTACCGCGAGCTGAAGAAGCGAAGGGCGAAGCGAATCGGGGTGAACATGGATTATTTGTCGGTGAATGCGGCAAAGAAGATTCGGAAGGAGAGCGGCGCGAAGTTGGTTGACATCAGCAAGGAATTAAAGCAGGTGCGGGCGATTAAGGAAAAGGGGGAGTTGAAGAGTATTTCACTTGCGTGCGGGGAGACGAGGAAGGCATTAAAGAAATTGCGGCTGTTGGGCCGCAGCGAAAAAGCGGTTTACGCGGACTTGGTCTCGAGTTATGCGGCGAGGGGGTTGCCGTTGGCGTTTGACCCGATTGTCGCGGCGGGAAAGAACACCGGATTGATTCACACGCGGCCCACGGCGACGCGGATTGGGAAGCGGGACTGCGTGATTATTGACACTGGGTGCCGGGTGAATGGCTATTGTAGTGACATCACGATTACGAGGTGTGAGGCGCCGGACTCCCGGACAGAGGGGATGCTGTTGTCTGTGTTCGAGGCCAGCAAATTGGCGTTGCGTGAGGCGCGGCCGGGGATGAAGGCAAAGGACTTGTGCGAATCAGTGAAGGCGTGTTTTGGCAGGCGCGCGAAGTATTGGGCGTATGGGTTGGGCCACGGGATTGGCCTGGGCGTGCATGAGTCGCCGAGCCTATCGCTGGAGAGCGATGACGTGCTGGAAGCAGGAATGGTGTTCACGCTTGAGCCCGGGCTTGTGGGCCCTGGGCAGGGAGCGAGGATTGAGTACACGGGTGTGCTCACAAAAAACGGTTTCAGGGTGCTGTGAATGAACATTGAGGAAAAGAAGAAGAGGAGCATGGACGCTTTCGTGGACTTGATTGGCAGGGCCATGAAGTCTTTGGCGGAGAGGCACGAGGGGATGGGGCACGAGTGGCCTGACTCCCAGTTTGTCAACGAGCTCGCGGAACAGGCGAACAACGGGCGGCTGCCGGTTGTCGTGGTCGAGGGCGAGAATTTGGGGAAGGACAAGGGCACGATTCTTGGGACGACTACTGTGATTTACCGGAATGGATTGCCGACGAGCGAGTTCATCAAGGAGCCAAGCAACCTGTTCAATGAGGACGGCACAATCCGCAAGAGCATGGCGCCGGTGCTTGTGCACGAGTACTGCCACGCGCTCCAGAACATGTCAATGAAGAATTTGACGGCTGAACAGCGGGCGCAAGTCCCAGTCGCCACGATTGAGCACGCGAACCAGGCGCTGGCCATCAGCGTGTGGGAAGAAATCAAGAAAATCATGAGGCCGGAGGAGGCAGCGGCTGCGGAGCGGGAGTGGTACGCGAAAAAATCCAAGTCGTGGCGCGGCCAGCACAAGGAGGCAGTGAATTGGGTGCCCGAGGCAGAGACCGAGACCATGGCGTTTCAGGACAAGGTGTCGCGCTATCCCGGCGACATTTTCATCAGGCAGAACAAGGAATGGTTCGAGGACAAGGGCAGAATCAGTGTCCAGATAAAGTCGGATTCCATGCCGATGAAGGAATTGGCGAGGCAGTGGGCTGCCGCGAAGGACAGTGTCGACGTGCCTGACGAGATGGACGGCCTGGTCAGGGGGATGCTGCTGAAGAAGGCGGTGCGCAAGCGCTCGCCAGTCAAGGATTTCATGCGCTACATCGGGGGCGGGAACGGCAAAAGGTCTCCGCTGAAGGACTTCATGGGCTACGTGGGGACAGGCAGCCAGTCCCAGATTAAGGATATGGCGGGTTACATGCGGGAGAGGGGTATTGTGTCCGGCGAGCTGCTTGGCGAGTTCACGCCCGAGCCGAGGAAGGACGCCCTCACGCGCTTCGTCATGGGCGAGCTGAAGCATCGCCGCGAAATCGGTAGGCTGGACGAGATGCGGGAGCGGCTGGATCGGGGCCAGATGGACATTAGGGATCTAAACGCGCTGCATGACTTCGCTGTGAAAAAGGGTTTCGGCGAGCACATCGAGTGGGCCAGGAAGACGCAGGGCGAGGGCACTAAGGAGTATGCCCACACGCTGATTGACTTTGCGAAGGTGCACAAGATTGGCGAGCTTGAGCGGGGCCGCATGAGCGTGGAACGGGCGGCCGGGGTGCTTGGGACACGGCTCAAGATTTTGCACAACACGGGGTATTTCCCGGAGGACCACATCAAGGAGATTTACGAGCGG
The DNA here is from genome assembly GCA_042584585.1 of archaeon. Taxonomy (GTDB): domain Archaea; phylum B1Sed10-29; class B1Sed10-29; order WALL01; family WALL01; genus WALL01. The sequence goes on from JBHOSQ010000011.1 coordinate 19,053, forward strand.
GAGAAGTACTTGCACACGCCTGAGAGGGAGCGGATGCTTGAGGGAATCCGTGAGAAGGCGCGGCTCCGTGGAATCAGCAAAGAGATTTCGGAGCGGAAGACAAAGCGCGATAGGGAGTCCAAGGAAAAGACGAAGAAGGGCGGCGGCCTGAGAGGAATCGGCGGGCGCCGTGGGCGAAGCCAGAGTAGGACTAGGCGGAGTGGAACGAGAGGGCCTATCCCGAAGTAGTTCACTTGAACGCGTTGCGGATGCGGCGGATGTCTTTCATGGCTTTTTCTTCGGCTATGAATACATAGAGGAATAGCACTCCCGCGAAGAACGAGATTATTCCGCCGAATATTTTGAAGCCGCCGTTGAACACCCCTGAGTCCGAAAGGAAGTATAGTGCCTCGCGGATGAAGAGGAACATCATGGCTATGGACAGGAACGCTGGGATTTTGTTTTTGGGGTTTGCCCCGTAGAGGTACGCCGACACTAGGAACAAAAGGAAAAAAAACGCTGTTCCGAACGCCTGAATGAACGTCAAGTCGATTTGCATTTTGTCACTTCCTGCAGAGGATTACCGCGCTTAGCTCGTCGTCGGAGCGGCCCACGATTTTTTGGCTGATTACGTCGAGGCCGTACGAGAGCTCAATCAGTTCTTCAAGGGCTTGGGCCTTGTTGAACACGTTGCAAAACTTTGATATCAGGACATGCCCCCTTGGCTTGAGCACGCGCCTCATTTCCGAGACGGCGCGGCGGGCCTGGGTGGCGTGGAGCGTGTCTAGGCATACAACAAAGTCGAACGAGTCGTCCTCGAACGGCAGCTTTTCGGCTGTGCAGTGAATGGTGTTGTAGCCTTTTTTGATGGCTGTCTTGAGCATGGTGGGGTCTTCGTCGATTCCCACGACGTCAAGGATGACTCCTTTGCCGCGGAGGAATTCCTCGAACAGGGCGGTGCCTATCCCAACGTCCAGCACCTTGCCGCGGAGGTTCACTCCCTCCAGCATGGGCAGCATTCCGTCGTATTTGCGGAATTGGCACTCCATCTTCCAGGAGTCGTAGATAAGGCTTGATATTCCCACGCAAAACTAAACGCAATAAGGGTTTATAGAGGTTTCGATTCAAACCCCCAAATCTTAAATAAGGTGGCTGCGTTAGTGGTGTATGGCCATCCACAAGCTAATGGACCACCGCTCAATAACCCCTGCACATCATGAGCTCGTGAAAAGCCTAACCCCACGCGACGCCAGGAACATGTTGGGTGTCGTCAACAGTAGCACGGCACTGAAGCACGAGAACATGAAGGCCTTGTTCTTGGGCAGCACTGTCGAGATGGAGCGCTACAACAAGAATGGGGGAAAGGCAAAGGCGTTTGAGGGGGGAGCCATAAGAGTCATGCCTGAGTATTTTGGCGAAATGGACACGTCAAAAAACAAGCAGCGGGCAATACAAAAGTTCCTTAGGGGCGTGTTGCACCTGAGCAGAGGAGACCTGTTCGAGAGCGCCAAGATATCGTACATCAATGGCGAGGGCGAGCTCATAGAAAACATTGATGTAGGCGGCACTGGCTCAATACCTGAGGACATAATGGCCCTTACACGCATTCACGTCGAGACACCAAAGAACCGCATTCTAACGCAAGTGATAAAGGATTACCAGAAGGAAGTGTACGGCCGGTAGGCGGCCTGCTAATGCAGGCGGTGTGTGTGGAACCTACGATTCCCAGAGGCGGGTTGTATTGTTCAAATAGTTTTGCCGACTGGGCTTTTCTAGCCCCTTGACGTTGACTTGAGTCAACGTCCATCCGCAAAGAAAAGCCTAGTGCGCCGTGGGGGATTTGAACCCCCGTTATTAGCTTGGGAAGCTAAGGTCCTGCCAGACTAGACTAACGGCGCATCATTCGTCCGCTGTCGGCAGTAGCCGGCACGGACAACGTGCCAGCTTAGTTTAAGCTGCTTGACTAACGGCGCAGTGCTGTGTTTTTGGTTTTAGCGGATTTAAAAGGCTAATCCTTAAATACTGGCGCCGGGTTTTTAGTCGCATGGCAAGGAAAAAGGCCAAGAAGAAGGCTGTCAAGAGAAAGAAGCCTGCACGGAGAAAGGGCCCGGACACGGACCTTGTTTTCGTTGGCGGGGTTGCGTTGGTTGCCGCTGCTGCGGTTTACTTAATGATGGGCCAGGACGCGTTCATTTGGTACGGCGTTCCTGCGGCCGTCGGAGTGGCATTGCTTTACGAGGCCTACAAGTAAATCGACGCAGAATTTACTCCGCTTGCCCACACCCTGACTTCACCAGTGGTTGCTGCGGCTAAAGAACAGCTATGGGTGACCCCCGGGATTAGCACGGTCGCAGAGTCAAACGTGCAGTCCCCCGCGGTCGTCTCCATTGCACTGAACTCCGTCGTGTTGACCGCGCCGATGTTGGTTATTCTCAGCCGAGACGAGTTATAGGCGTGCACTTGGATGTCCACGTTCGAGTGTGGCAGGGAAGGCGCCGCCGCGGTTTCCCCGATAAGCCAGTAATAAATCGCGAGCGTCGCCAACAAGCCTATCGCAACAAGCATGATGAATGCAACAACCGGGGAAATGCCTCGCATACGGCAACTAACTCGTTTCTGGCTTATAAATCCAGTTGCTATGCGCAACCAACTGTGAGGGTGCCTGTGCCCCCTAGGCCCTCAGCGAAACCGCCAATGCGGAGTTTGTAGCAGTTGCCGATTGTCACTGCCGCCGTAACTTCCGATTGTACGCCACAAGAGTCATCGTTGCAGTCCACGATTACCATCGTGCCACAGTCGCATCCCTCGTAAAGCGCCATCCTCGTGTCGAAGCCGCTGCCGCACGTGTCGGCAGTCAAAGTCCCCGTGCACGTGGTAATGTAGTTGAACCAGACGTCGTCGTAGATTTGGTCGCTCCCAAAGACATCGCACAGCGGATCTGGGTCTCCGTCCGTGGTCGCGCTGGTTGTGACGAATGCATTGGCCCCGTCACTGGCAGCGACAGCAGTAGTACAATCATCCATTATGCATATGGGATCTGCAGTGCAATCGTCGTCGTTGCAGTCTGTGAGGCCGTCGCAGTCGTTGTCTATGTCATCGCCACAGTCTACACCCACAATCTCGTTGCCTATCTGGCAGTCCGTGTCGTCGCAGTCCGTGTCCCCGTCGCAGTCGTCGTCGTCTCCGTTGTGGCAGCTTACCTCGGGGTCCTCCGGGGCAGCAAAAGGAGTGCATGGCTGCGCGACGCCATTCACGCACTCGACAATCTCGCTCTCGCACTCGCCGACCCCACACGTTGTGTTGCCCAAGTCCTCCTCGGAGTGGCAAGTCGAGTCGCAGCAGTCCTCACTCTCAGTGTTGCCATCGTCGCACTGCTCGCCGTCGTCGACACTGGAGTCTCCGCAAACCCGTGACGTCACGCCACAGTTGGGCAGCGCTCCCTCTGTCACGTCGCCGGTGTTCACGCCAGGGGCGTCCAAGTAATAAGAGCACGCGGGGTTGTAGTCGTCATAAGTCGCCGAAAAGAAGTTGCCGCCCAGGCCGGTGTTGTTCACGACCATCGTTATGTTGCCGCTGCAGTTTTCGTACAGCGCAGCCCACGACAACCCAGTTTCGCTGTTGAGCGTGTATCTAACGCCGTCGTTGCTAATCTCGTAAAAGATTGAGATGCTGCTCACAACTGGCGTGCTGAAGCCGTCGCCCGTCATGTTCACGCGGTACTTCATGTACTGGTTCGGGGACTGGATGGTGTTGTTGACCACTAATTCCCACGCGCCAAGCGAGTCATAGGCACTGCCGGTGCTTGCCTCGACAGAGATGGTTCCCCCGTTCAATGTCTCTGACCACGAGGCGCCGCTCCAGTTGCCGCTCGAAGTCGCGTTGAACCACTCCGACTCGAACGAGCCGCTTGTTTGGTACAGGCCGTCGTTGGTGTATACAACCGTTTCGGTCACGCCAGCATCTTTAGTGCCCGCCCACGTCACATGGACCGAGCCATCGGTGCCAAAGGCGAGGGAGCGGGGAAGGCCTGTCTGGATGTCGGAGTCCCACGTCATCAGTAGTATATCCGACAAGTCGCTGCCGTCCACCCCTGAAATCTTTTTGTAGTAGACTTCCGTCTGACTCTTGTACCAGAACACGTGGACATTGCCATCAGAGTCTACGCCAGAGGATAAGAGATTCTCGTCGTTGGTGAGTGTGGGGGTTATCGCGACTTCATCAACCAGCGTGGCTGCGTCACTGCCCCGCATCTTTTTGTAATAAAACCGTGGGAAGATTTGTGAGTCACCCTGCCACACAAGGTGGACATTGTCGCTGGAGTCAACGCCGAAGTTCCAAAACGACGTGTTGGCGTTTTCTGATATGTCGGTGTTTGCGATTAGAGCGGAGCCGTCTGAGCCGTTAATCTTTCTGTAGACCAGCGTGTCCGCGAGGAGGTCAACCCAAGTCACATGAACATTGTCGTCGCTGTCCACTCCTAGTTGGGGCCACATGGATCCCAGTAACCCGGAGGGGCTGAGGCGGATTTGGTTAGTGAGGTTGGATCCATCAGTGCCATTAATCTTCATGTACATGGCGTTGTACCCATCACCGGGCCAAGTGGTTTCCCAGCCGATGTGAACATTGCCTTCCGAGTCCACGTCTAATGTCCTAATGGCAGCGTCGTAAGGAGTAGAATTCACAGCCATCACAATTCCTGTGAGGTTATTGCCGGTGTCAGGGTCAAACTTCGTATACATTATCTGCTCATCGCCTACTACGTTAAGCCCGAAATGCAGGTCGCCGTCTGGGTCAACCCCCATTCGATGAGCACCACCATCGGAAGCCATTAGGGGGTGCGTAAGTGTTACTAATACGGGGTTAGTCAAGTTGGAGCCGTCGGTCGCGTTCATTTTCATGTAATAAACTTCTCTTAACGCAGAGTCACCGAAGCTGACGTACACGCTGTCGTCCGGCGCGACGTTAACCCAAGTGTAAACCGGGCGGACACTGGGAGTGTGCTGGACAATCCTGAAGTTCATGAGCCCAATGGACGTTGGTCGCGTGCGGTCTTGGGAGCCGCCCTCGAACTCGGTTCGTCCGGACTGCGTGACCTCACCAGACTCGGCTCCACTCTGCATGGTCACGTCCGATACCTCGCTGGCCGGCACCAGGATTTCGACCCACCCGGTTTCCGGGCTGTATAATGTGGTGGCGCCCCTTTTCGGCGGCACGGAGCACACTCTTTGTTGGCTGGGGAGAATGGTTACTTCGCCGCCGAAGTCACAGCTCGTGCCGTCAGTCGTGTTAAAATATGTTATCGTCAAGTCCCGGTTCCCCAGGTTCACGATTGCCACGGTTCCTGTAGCGGCGTCCAGCAGGTTGGCAGTGATTGAGATTGGGATTTGGGGCGTGGGCTGCTTGGTGGTGAGCCCTCCAGCCCAAAAATAGATTCCCGCGGCGGCCACCACAGCTATGGCAATCATGAGGACAATGCTCACAATGATTGAAAGGCCTCTGCGCATCGGGATATCCCTAAAAGAAACGCAGTGCGGGTATAAAAGCGTAAGGCTTAAAGACACGGGGCGAATAGCTTTTGTGATGCCTGTTGTCGAGAGCGAGTTCGACCGCGTGATTCGGAAGGACCACATCTACGCCATAAACAAAGAGGCGCAGCAGGTCGCGGACAGGATTGCGGAAAAGCACGCGCTGCCAGACAAAATCGTGCTCAAAATAACCGCTCGGCCCCAGTCCACTGGCACACACATTGACTACGCGGACTGGAAAATCGTTATTGACTACAATGCGTTGAGCGTGCAGAAGGCATTGATTGAGCGGCGGGCGCTGCGCGGCTTGCTGGCCCACGAAATAATGCACATGGCCCAAAAGCTGGACGGCACAGAAAAAGAAATAATTCGGTTGTTCACGAAGTCGTTCAGGGACCGTGGGCTCGGCAAGGACCGGTTCGAGTTGATGAAGGCCATGGGCATGATTGCCAAGGACGTGTTCGTCAACGACGCCTTGATTGGCGAAGGGTTTTCCGAGGAATTGTTCAAGCACTATTTGATACTCGTGCACTCGCGCGTCAAGGACAACGTGCTTCCGTTCAGCGAGCTCACCACGGACAGGTTCGACGACTTTTTCATTGCTTTGCTGGGGCTATTCCCCTCTTACGTGCCGTTTTTGCGCAATGGGGACGCGGAAAAAGGCGGGATAATCAAGTCCAGCATAAACTGGCATTTCGAGGACATTCCCCACGAATTAAGGGCTGGTGTGGCAGGCGTGGAGGCCACTCTCCTTGGCGCCAGCCTCACGGAAAAAGGCATCGAGGCCTTTATTGAGAGCTCGCTGACGTGGTACTCGCACCTGCTAAGCAGTAGCTGAGGCAATAGAAATCATAGGGTCCCTAGCCGAGGGTGGCGAGGAAAGCGAGGACGGAAAGCCCGCCAAAGCCCCACGCAAACCACGAAAAATTGACTTTTTCGGCGAGTTTCAGTAATACTTCAATCGACAAAAGCCCGAAAACGAACGCTGGGACCAGCGCCAAAAAGTGTTCGGGCACCACTGCGAAGCCGTCCAGGAGCACGAGTGCGTTCGCCGCCAGCACGACCGGCACGCTCATCAAAAAGCTGAGCACGAGGGCTGCACGGGGCGTGTATTCCCTGCCCAAGAGGGCGAACAAAGTTATTCCCGAGCGGGACACCCCTGGGATTACTGCGAAGCCCTGGAGCACGCCTGCAATGACTGCGTCTTTGTCAGAAGTCTTTTTCGTGGTCTTGAGGCCGCCTTTTTTCTTGTGGATAAACAAGCCGGTCGCGATTAGCCCGACGCCGACCACAAGGTACCAGAGCGAAGAGCCGAACGACAATTGTTTCAGCGCCATGTAAAGCGCTAGGCCGAGCGGCAAAGAGCAGGCGGTCGCGATGCCAAGGAAGCGCAAGAGCTTTTTGTCGCGCGGGAGGGCCATCACGTCTTTGCGGAAGTACACGAGCACGGCGAGCACGGTTCCAAGGTGCAGGTACAGCGCGAGCTGCAGTGGCTGGGCAACTGCCATTTGGACTGCGGCGAGCGTGAGTATTCCTTCGCTGCTGACGGGCAGCCACTCGAAGATGCCCTGCAGCACACCGAACACGAGGTATTCCAGCATCGCTTAACAAAAGGCGTGTTAGGTATTTAAATGAATGCGGGGTAATTGGTTTCATGGAAGGCGAAGGCATGGCCATGATACTCACGTTCGTGGGAGTGCTAGTGCTTGTTTTGATTGGCGTCATGGTGTGGCAATTAATCAAGAAAAGGCGTTCCGTTTACACGTACGGGTACGAGCAGCGATAAAAAAAGGGTTGAGGCCCTACTTGCGGGCCTTTTTCCACGGCTTCTTCACGTACAGCAGCGCCACGATTCCGAAGACGACCAGTATTACGAACACAACGCCGAACAGACCTAGGTCAAACCCGGCTGTCTGTGGGATCACTGTCGGCACCGGAGTTGGCACAGGGGTCGCCGTCGGCACCGGGGTCGGCCCGGACGTTGGCACCGGAGTTGGCGTCGGCAGCGGCACTGCTTCCCCGCCGAACCCGACCGTGAATATCTTCGGCGCTTTCATGTCTTCCTTGACGATGTCCCTGCTCACGTAGCTGTTGGTCAGGAACCTGATCACTTTCTCGGACTGCGGCATAAACTTGTCGAAGACTATGGTGAACACCGGGTCAGATTGCGTCACGAGTACGGTCGCTCCTCCCGCGGTCACGGTGATGCTTGACGCGGAAGACGCGAAGGACTTGGGTATGTCAATTACGACTATCTGACCCTCAAGGTCAAACTCTCCCTCGTAGGAAAGTGTGAGGACTATCCTGGACGCCGTAGTCCCAACGTGCTCGATGTCCATCGTGACCAAAAGGTTCTCCGCCACTGCCGCGGATGTCTCGGCGATTTGCTGTAATGCCGCCTCGTCGGTGAGGTCAATGCCAGCGTCCTCGAGCGCGTCCTGGACCGTTTCGTCGGTACCAAACAAGTCGTTGAAGCCCGCGACGGTCGTGGTAGTTGGTGTGAAGTCCGTCTCGAAGCCATACGTTGGCGCAGGCCCGGGGGGCGCGCTGTCCGAAGAGCCGGTGCTCGTCGTCGTGGTCGTGGTGGGAGTGGTGGCTGTGGTAATCGTCAGCGAGCGCTGCGCGCTTGTGCTGTTGAAGCCATTGGAGTCGTTGCAGGAGACCTTCCACGTGTGCGCCCCGAGCGCCAGGGCGCTGCTGGTGTAGCTGGAGGTGTTGGTGCCCATGTTTGTGTCCACGGTCTGGTTGGTGACGACGACTGTGCCGTCGACGTAGACTGTGCAGTTGACGCTCGCGCTGTTTTCCTCCACGGAATAGCTAAGCGTGGGCGTGGTGTCCGTGCTGCTGGCGCCGGCCGCAGGGCTGGTGAGCGTTATTATCGGAGTTGCACTGACTGTAGGCCCTCCTGCCACGGAAAGAGCAGTCCTGCCCGCGCTGTCAGTGCAGTTTACCTTGAACGTGCGTCTGCCGTCCGCCACCATGTTGGTCGTAATCGTGCCGTTGTGGTTGGTGGTGTTGGTCGTGATGACGGTTGTGCCTGACACTGCGGTGCCCAGCTCGGACACGAAGCAGTCAATCGTGGTGTCGTTGTTGTCGGCGACTTCCGCAGTAATTGGCACGTTCCATGTGGTGGTCGTTGCCGGCGAGTACATGGTGACCGTTGGATCGGTCTTGTCGAGCCAAATGTTGGTGAGCGTGGTGGCTGTCTCGGAAGCGGTAGCCCAGTCACTTGAATAGTACTGGAGCGTGTTATTGTCCTCATTGGTTATAGTGAACGTGCTTGCCGTAACCCAACCACCACTGTTGAGATTGTACTTGGTTAGCTTGCAGCCGCTGCCGTTGGTGTTGTCAGTACATGTGAGCTCGACGGGTATGTCCGCGCCGTACCAGCCACCTGTGATGTTGATTGTCGTGGTTGGCGCGACAGCGTCTTGCGTGCCCGTGTACACGGTGGACTTGGTCTCGTTGCCGGCCAGGTCCGTGCAGTTCACCCACGTATAGTAAGTGCCGTCGGAGTAGTTCTGGCTTACGGTGAAGTTGGTATCTGTGTTATTGGCAGTGGTGGCATTGGTGTCAAAATTCTCTAGGGAGTGGAGAGTGCCGTTCACATAGGTGCCGTTCATCCAGCCCGCGCAAGACAGGGTGTTGGAAACAGCATCAACTGCCTTGAACGTCATCCAGCCAGTTGATAGGTTTGTTGCGTTGGACCAAGCCACAGACGGCACGCTTACGGTGAGTACCGGCGCGTTGCTGTCGAGCATCACCGTGATGTTGCCCAGAGACTCAGTGTTGTTCGCGGTGTCATTCGAGTAATACCGAATGTACGTGTAATTCTGTTGAGTTATCTGGAAATTCGGCGCTGCGTATGTGATACTTGGCGTGCAAGTGTTCGTTGTATCGACACAGTACTGTGTCACGTTGCACCCCACGCCCAGCCCGTCGTTGCATGCCAAAGTCACGTTAACGTAGGTTTCTGTGTTCCAAGTGCCAAACGTATACGCTGCGCCGGTTGAGTCATTGCCTGTAGGTGTCGTTGTGGGCGCGACCACGTCCCTGCGGACCTGGATTGCGGTGTTGTGCGTGTTGCCGGGTGGGGCGCCGCCGCCAAAGTCCCACGCGTAAGCGGTTATGGTGTGCAGGTCGCCAGAAAGCGTTACGTTCAGGGCGTCACACGTTATTTCTGTCCAGTCCGCCGTGGTGTTGGCGCAGTTGGCCTGGATACCACTGTTGTTGAGTGATGTGAGCACTGTGCTGTTCATGTACAGAGTCAAGTTGCTTACTTGGCTGCCGGTGCCGTTGACCGTCACGTTGACGAGGATGCTGTCAGCGTTCGTCGCGGTGTTGTTCGGCGGAGTCGTGATTGTCACAATCGGGTTTTCGTTGTCGCTCGCGTTGTACTCCGAGAAGTCCGCGACCGTGAACGCCAGGTCACCGTTCGGCACCATGAGCCCACCCATGTTGTACGGGGTCTGCGCCGTGAACACAACACTGCTTATGGCGCCAGAGCCGGTGCCGGAGTGCGAAATGTTCGGCTCGTGGCCGAACGGCAATCCGTACAGGGTTATGTCGGTGCTGGTGTTCAGCACTCCGAACGCCGTGCCGTTTACGAATATGGAGCTCTGGTCCCACGTCTCTGGCGCGCCTATGGACACGGCAATGGCGTCCTGCAGGTTCTCGAGCGCCTGATACGTGCTTTCATCAGAGAAGTTCAATGCGCCGAACTCCAGCTTGAGCACTTTCTTGAACGTTGCCGCCCACGGCAGCTCTAGCCCGCCGTTGCACCCTGCGGAGCCGTTAATCTCCACTTCGTCGACGAAGGTGATTGCGGCGAAGTTGGTCTCGTTGCAAAAGTTGGTTGTGCCCGAGCCCGGCTGCTCACAGGTAGTGGCTGTGAATGGCAGGGTCTCGTTGTAAAGAACCGCAACCGTGAACGGGTCGTCCGTGCCCCACAGGAGCTCTGTGTTTCCAGCGTTGTCCTGCGCGTCAATGGTTATGTTGACGTTGTTGAAGTTGTTCGACGAAGTGTCGTTGACGACGATAGTTGCCTTCCAGTGCGTGCCGTTGTTCGCGAGAGGGACAAGATTCGTGTAGGTGTCGTTAACTTGGGTTATATTGGCTTTGACCCAGCTAACTCCGGACACGCCAATGTCCGCAGCGGCGACGACAATCGTCAGGTCGTCGTTGAGGTTGGTGCTGCCCGAGTAGGCACAAACGAAGTCGTCTGCCTCGAGGGTTGCGGCGGTGATGTTGACGCCGACGGTGTCGATGTTTATTTGGTAGAGTGCCGTGTTGTTGTTGGTGGCGTTGTCCTCGCCGTAGAAGGTCATGTAGTAGGTACCGTCGTCCAAGGCCTCGGTGAACGTGGTGCTGCAATTGTAGCCTCCGCCGGTCGCGTCGCACGTGAGATTGGCGCCATCCTCGGAATATAGTGCACTGTAGGTGCCATTGGTCACGTTGATTTGTGAATAGCCCAGGCTCACGCCAGCGTTCATTGCTCCAGCTGTGTCAGTGATGTTGAACTCGATGTAGGGGGTGGAGTCGCTTACGTTGCTGTAGTTCGCTGCCGGATAAATCAGGGCGATTGCAGGATTGGTGTTGTCAATGTTGACCGAGACGTTACCCCAATCCGCGACGTAGGTCACGTTCTGGTGCCCGAGGTTGTCCGTGGCCTGCACGAGGAAGTAGTACTGCCCTTCCACGTCCGGGCCCGCCCACGTGGCGTTCCACGTGCCGTTGACATCGTTCGCGGCGCTCCAGCTGGTGCCGTTGTCAATGCTCACGTTGACATAATTGACTACAGAGCCGTAGTCGGTCACGTTGCCGAACAAGTAATGCGCGGACTTGTTGTTGAACCACAGCCCGCCCATCATCTGGCTGTCATGGTCCGGGTTAGTGAAGAATACTTCGGGTGCCTCGTCGTCCTGGTAATAGGTATAGTCGGGGTTGCCCATCATATTGGTCACGTTGTCCTGGACTCTGACGACCATTTTCCATTGGATGTCGTACATGGAGCCACTGTAGTTGGTGGGGACGTTGAGGAACGAGCAGTTGCTGCCGTCATAAGTGTCGAGATTGTCGTACCACGTCGTGCCATTGTCGGGGCTGACTTCACAGGTCGAGCCGTTGATTCCGGATTCTGTATCGCTTACCGCCGCGGTCACGTTCACCGTCGCGTTGACGTATACGTACGGCTCGGGCATGCCGCCTGTTGCGTTGTACGAAGGCGTCACTACCGGGAACTGGATAACTGGGGGCGTGAGGTCAATCGTGAAGTTGTACTGTACTGTCTTGTCGTTGTCCGCCATGTCCTGGCCCATGAAAGACGCGTTGTACTCGCCGTCGTCCAAGGGGTCCAGCGCCGCCCAGTCAGGGGTGCAGCTCACGGGGTCGGTGGCGGTGCAGGTCAAGTCGTTGCCGCCGCCCACACTAAAGGCGTAGACCACGCCGCTGCTGTTGCTGATGTTCAGCTCGGCATAGCCGCTGTCCGGCCCGCTGTCTGTGTCAGTGACGTTGAACTGCAAAGGTGGAGTCGTGTCGTTGTAGAAGCCAGTGGCGTTGTCTGCCGGAACAATGCCCGTGATTGTTGGGGGGGTACCATCGATTCCGAAGGTCCAGTTGTTCGTGGTGTTCATCCACGCGGTGTTGCCGGCGAGGTCTTCGCACTCCACGTTCCACTCGTGCCAGCCCGCGGTGGCGAGGCCGGTGAAGTTGAACCAGTTCGTGCCGGCGTCCGTGAGCACGGTGCCGTTGGTGTTGTTCGCGCCCCACGCGCCAGAGTAGTTCCAGTAAAGCGTGCATTCCAAGAGGCTGGAGTGCGCGTCGGTCGGGGTGTAAGAAAAGTTGATGTTGGTGGAGGGCATCCACATATTGTCCATTGGCGTCGAAAGCGTGCCTGTCGGGGCGACGGCGTCGAGCAGGGTGTGGTTGACGGTGGTGTTCGTGCTCCATTCCATCGCCGAGTTGTTTGCGCTGACTTTGATGGATACGTTGTTGCCGTTCACGCCGCTCAGGACTTGCTGGGTGGTGCCGCTGGTGTAGTCACTGTACAGGCCCCAGGTGGCGCCATCATCCGTTGAATTGTAGAGCTTGTAGCCATCAATGGCTGAGTGTGGCTCGCTGAAGTTGCCCCACGAGACGGTTATCGTGGTCGCGTTGGAGTAGTGGTCGTTGTAAGGGGTGATTTGCACCCAAGCGCCGGTTTCGTCCGGGGCAGAGCTGTCGTAGCCTATGGTGGCAGCGGAGGTGGTCGATTGGCCGGCCATGTCACTGGCGGTTACGTTGAAGTATTCGCCGTCCGAAATCCCATTAACGTCAAAAGTATAGTTGCAGAAGTATTTGTCGTGGTACGCGCCGGGCGTCTGCACAACACAGTCCATCGTGAGGTCGGTGGCACTGCTGTAGTTGTAGATTGTTACGGCTGAGGTGTCTACGCCGACGTAGTCGTCTTCGACAGTGACGTTGGCCGGGATAGTGCCGGTGTCCAGCGACACCCAAGTCACCGCGGGGGTGTTCCAGGTGATGATTGGGGGATTTGCGGCCCCGGGTATAGAGTCAGAATCGTCGGTTCCGGAGGAGTCGTTCCAGTTGATCGCGAGGTTGATTGTGTCAGTGCCGATGCCATCGGTCTCGTTCACGGCTTCGAGGTCCAGTGCATACCAGCCGCACGAGTTGATGTCAATGAAATTGGTGCTGGCCCAGTTCACGTTGCGGGGCGAGCCGCCGCCGTCAGCAAAGTCTGTGACCGGCCCTTGTGACGAAAGGTTCGTGTTAAGATCCCGGACCTTGAACATCGTTTCGTTGAAGTTCCACTCGACTCCCGTAATATTTAATGTGGAGTCGGACTCAACACAAATAGACACGTTGAACGTATAGTTGGCGGTAGGGGTCACGCTCGCGGGGGACCAAGAATAGTTGTAGGTCGCAGCCGCGCTTGCGACCATGCAGAAGAGCATAACCGAAACTAGGGTAAACAATAACTTAGATTTCATACAAAGACACCTCACAAGCAGCTAAGTGTTAAGTATATATAAATATTACGCCAACAGCCGCATGTAGTCCTCTATTTCCTGGTTCGAAATCGCGCAGCCCGAGTATTTGAGCCCGTAGAGGGACGCGTGCAGCACGCTTTTGTCCTGGCCGAACTTTTGCATCAAGCCGTTCTCGTACGCCCACGCCAACAGTTCGCTGGAGCGGATTACGTTGATTTCGTCGAGCTCGTTCCCCAACTGCTTCGCGATTTTGTGATTGAGCTTGAGGTTGAATCCCGTGCGGCGCTCTATGTGCCTCTTCAGGGCCTCGCGGTCCTCCACCAACAGGCGTGTGGTGCGCTCGTCCACCAAAAGGGTTTGGATGCCCTGCTTTTGCATGAGGGCGATGGACTCTGCCTCGCCGCCGTGGATTATGTTGACGTTGTGCTTGCCGTACTTCAGCAACGAGTTGGCGAGCGACGCGAGTTCCGTGGCGTGCTTGCTGACCTCAGCGTCGGCCACGACCTTGATGGACCCGGAGCCGATTGCGTTGCTGAGGCGCATGGCCTTGAACCCGAACCTAGCGGACTTCATGGGCCGGTCAACCATCTCGCGCTTTACTTCCTCCGGGACGACAAACTCTGCGTTGAACCCCGGCAAAAGCCAGAGGAGGCAGTTGTCGCTCATGGAGATTAGTGACGACGAGTCACAAACAATTTTTTTCATTTCAGGATTCCCCCAACACTTTTTTTGCGGCCTGGTAGCGGTCAATCACGCTTTTTCCGATGGTGTACGGCCGGTCGTGAATCGTGGTGCCGCCGATGTACGACATCAATTGGAACTTGTCCGCGCCGGTTAAGCCAACAGCTTTATCGACCGACAGGCCCATGGCATATATGCGCGAGGCTTGCTTCACCCGGGCCTTTTCGATGACGTCCTGGACGTAGTTGCCGAGTGACTCATCGATTTTTGCGATGTCGCGGATGACGTCTTTCTCGAGTAATTCTCCAATCGGCGCGCCCTTTTCCTTGAGCTCCATCGCCTCGCCGAGGTCCCTGTCCACGTCCGCCACAAACTGCTTCCACTGCTCGCTCTCGAGCACGTGCTGCTTCGACAACAGTTTGTACAGGGCGTACGAGATGAGGGACACGTTCACCATTTCCGCGTCCTCGGTCATGGCGGCGCGCTCGATGGCTTGGTTGCTGATGCGCTTCAGCGAGTTTAGGTTTTTTGCCTTGAAGGCCTTGCGGAGTTTTTCAAGTATTTTCATTACCACACGTCCAGGCGACTTTGCGTGCCCTTGGTCGACGCGGCCTCGCGCATCTTTGCTATTGACGACTTGACCCGCTCGACCGAGAACTCGTGCTTGTCCACCAAAAGCTTCAGTGTTTTTTCTTCGTCCGGCTCCTGCCAGGCGAGCTTGTAGTCCTTCGTGGTTTCCGGGTGGAGGAAAATGTCGCGGGCCGGCGTCAGGTCGGTGTCGATGCCGGCGTCGTGGTGGACTTCGTCCGCGGTCTTTCCTTTTTTGATTGCCGCCAATGCTTTTTTGGGGCCGATTCCCTTCACGCCTTCGTTGAAGTCCGTGCCAATCATCAAAGCGACCTCGATTAGTTGGTCGCGCGTTAATTCGCATTCACTGGCTTCGATGATTTCGGGCTTGACCATGATGTAAACATTCTTTTTGGGGAGCTTGCGGCGGCCGGTGACCGTCATGTTTCTCAGCAGCCGGGGCGAGCCGAACAGCAATGCGTCGAAGTCCTGTGACCCCGCGGCCCACGCGTCTCCCTGGGCGCACATGAACGCTGCCTGGGCCTCGCCTTCCTGCGGGGCCTGCACAGAGGGGATTCCGAGGGCGGCCAAAAGCTCCTTGGATTGCTCGACCATGTCCTTGGTCAATCGGGTTGCTTGCTGGGCGTATGTGCGCGCCTCTTCCATGGCGCCGCGCTCGAGGGCTTCGTCCCATTTTTCTTTTGCCTTGCGCCGGACTTCGATGCGGGCGGCGATTGTTTCCGATTTCTTTTCGGGGGGCACGCCGTCGAACACGAAGGAGGGGTGGATGCCGAGCGCTACTAAATTGGAGGTGCGGTACAAGAGGCCGGCGAGGTGGGAAGTGATTTCGCCGCGGCTGTTCATGAGTGGTGTGCCGTCGGGCTGGCGGATGATGGAAAGGAATTGATAAAGAGTGTTGTATGCGTCGACGGCGATGGAGCGACCTGTCAGGTGCTCGAGCTCGACGCTCTTGCTGGGCAGCAGTTCTCCAAGGTTTACACCCATTGAATCCTACCGATTGACACTACGTAGAAAGAATATATAAATAAAGGGGGTTTTTCAACGCCATTTTCCATCGAGGCTTTTCTACCGAGCAGCCGCTAGGCTGTAATAGAAAAAGGGTCGGGATAAGGCGGATTCCAAGCTACATCCGGATTCTGCGGTTGCCGAAGTGGCTGACCGCGAATGCCGCGACGATTATCAGGATTACTCCGCCGATGACCAGGAACCCGAGCACGCCGATTCCGCCGGCCAAAAGCAGTATGTTGCCGTCGATTGGCTTGGGCTGGCAGTCCGCGCAGTCGCCAAGCGCCCGTTCGCTGTCGGAGCAGAGACCGTCGTTGATGCATTTTGCCACCGGGGTTTCAGAGCAGTCGCTGCATCCCGCTGCATTCTCGACACTGGTGCACTGCCCGTCGTCCACACACACGCTTCCGAAGCTGCAGTCGGCGTATCCCAAGCCCCGTTCCTCGGGCTCGCAGATTCCGTTGCCTATGGACTGCGCTAGGGCAAGACTCGTGATGAGTAAGAGCAGCACTAATCTCTTCATAAAAGCGACCTCTGGCGTCAATTATAATTGCAAACCTATATAAAGGGTGCTGTTTTGCCCCTTGAAGAAGCATTGTCTTTATAAAGCATCCGCTGCATAATTATTGCGATGGCTCAGGGCAATCTTCACGTTGTAGTGGCCCTTGTTTCGGGGGCGCTGGTGGCTGTGTACGTCAACCCTCTGGCGGGGTGGGCGGTAGCCCTAGGCAACCTTGTGCCTGACCTTGATGAGTACACGAACAAACAGTGGGGCGCAAGCTGGCTTACGCACACCGCGATTTTCCCGTCGTTTGTGGCGATGCTGTATAACCTTCAGCCGGCGCTGTACGCACTGGGAAACGTGGTTCCGCCGTTCACGTTCGGGATGCTTATGCACATTTTCATGGACT
>JBHOSQ010000012.1:0-33710 GCA_042584585.1 archaeon
GCCCAGGTGCGGGCGCAGATTGAGGCATTGCGTGCCGAGGTCGTGAAGGCGCGTGAGGACGCGAAGGAAGTTTCGCCGGGGCTGGAGCAGCGGATTGACCGGCTTTACGCCGAGATGGAGACGATGAAGAAAGAAGTGCCTCCCGAGCTGAAGTCGCTGGCGCAGGAAATCAATTCGGTTAACAATACAATGGACGGAATCCAAAAGGAGCTGAGGTACGGCGGGGCGGCCAAGGAAAAGATGGAGGCGTTGGCTGCCGGGGTGAACCGGCTTTACGGAATGGTCACTGACTTGACGAAGGACGCGGGGGAGACACAGCTGCTTTTGGTTCGGGTGAACAAGCTTGAGGACGCGCTGGAAAAGGCGGGCGGGTTGAGCGGCAAGGAATTGAAGTCCACTGTCGGGGCAATCAAAGCGGAATTGGATTCATTGGAAAAAGAAGTGGGGTCGGCCAAAACGGGGCAGAAGAGCCTGTCGAAGGAAGTCGAGGCCGCGCAGTCGGCAATCCAGCGCTTGGAAAAGAAGACCCGTGACGAGCTGCATGCGCAGCTTGGCGACTTGAAGAAGCAGCTTGCGTCGACGAGTGATGTTAATGCGGCGCAGGAAGCGTTGGGGGCGCTTGAGCACCGTGTCAAGGAGCCTGGGCTGGAGCCGGTGCACGAGCGCGTGTCGTTGGCGAAGGCGGCTGCCGACGAGGGCGACGTGGAGAGGGCAAGCTCAATCGTGAAGGACATGCCTGTGCCAACGCACGTGGTTGCGAAAGTGACTGTCGGGGGCCTCGAGGAGTTAGAGAAACAGCTCGCCGAGGCGGACGAGGATTACTCTGGGTTTTTGGCGAAGGTGCGGGAGCTGCGTGATGATTATGCCACTAAGGGCTTGACCAAGGAATTGCAGGAGGACCTCGGGTATCTCGAGGAGGACTTGCTGGACTTTTGGCTGGACAAGAGGGGTTTGGCCGAGGCGTTGTCCCAGGCGAAGGGCGGCGACCTTGAGGCGGCGCGGCACTTGCTTGACTACGAGAGGGCGGCGCTTGAGGACTTGAAGCTTGACATTAATTCGCTTCGGAGGCGGGCGGCCTCGCTGCCGCACGCTGCTGTGGAGCAGGCCGAACTGGCGATTCAAAGGCGTGAGGGCGTGGAAAAAGAGTTGAGCGCGTTCGCGGAACTGAAGGAGTCTTTGGCTGGCATGAAGAGGGAGAGGGAGTTGCTGCACAAGGAGGTTCGTGCGGCGAAGGCGCATTCAACTACTGCCGTTGTCCCGGGGAGGGTGCAGGAGTCCCTTGACGTGGCGAAGAAGCGCATGACCCCGGCCGTGGGCCGCGAGGTCGAAAGGCTGGAAAAGGATTTGCAGGACAAGCACGTGGTGCCGATTACCGAGAAGAACGTGGAGGCGGCGCGAGCCAAAATAGGGGAGCTGGCCGGAAAGGCGAGGCAGATTGAGTTCGGGACTGGTGACGCGAGCGTGGGCGTTGCGAGGGAGAGGCTGGAGTCGGCGCGGGGGAAGCTTGGGGAAGTGGTTTCTTCGAGCGAGTCCGTGAAGCAAATGGCTCTTATGGAAGAGTTGAACCGGTCCAGCGGGGAAATCAAGCTTGAAGAGCTTTCGAGCCGGACGGGCATTCCAGTGGCTGATATTGAGCGTATTTTGCCGTCAATCGGCTCGTACTCTGTTTCTAATGGCATTGTGGCCAAGGCGAAAGCCTTTTAAAGGCGGATTCCCTAATCGGGTTCACAAAACCCTATGGAGGTGAACTAAAGTGAGGAAAGGTATTTCACCAATCGTGGCAGTAGTGTTGCTAATCGCTATCGCAGTGATTGCAGCCGTTGGTCTATACTTCTGGGTAGGCGGTCTCGCGACCAAGCAGCCGACCCCAACGACCCCCGGAACCATTACGGCAATTTGCACTGGTGACGTAGCAGGAGGAACTGGCCAGTTGCTGGTTACAAACATCGGAGCCAACGCGCTTACAGATGTTGGATTGACTGTTACTGGAACTACGGACACAACATGTGACGCTGTTCCAAGCGCATCTGGCAACACAGCCGTTTGTTCGACTGACATGGCTGCCGGCGAGACTGGAACCGTTTACGGTGCAGCAACCGGTGCAGCACAGTACAGCTGCTGAAGCCATTTGGCACACGAACGACCCCTTCCGAGGGGTAGTGAACCCATAATAATTGTTTGATTGAAAAAATCAAAGATGGAGGCGAAAAAAAATGAAGAAAGGTATTTCACCAATCGTGGCTGTTGTGCTTTTGATCGCTATCGCGGTCATCGCTGCAGTCGGTCTGTACTTTTGGGTAGGCGGTCTCGCGACCAAGCAGCCCACCCCGACCACACCGATTGTAATCACAGCGCAGAGAGTGTCATGTAACACAACCGATGCGGGCAACCTGACTGCACTTGTGCAGAACTTGGATCCCAGCACTACGTTATACGTGTCTCTCTACGTGACAGCTGATGACGGCACCACGGTTGAAAACGGAACTGTTGTTAACATTGCACCAAGCGAACAGGGCCAGGTCGAATTCGGCATCACAGCTGATGAAGTCGGCAACTTCGTGAGTGGCAGCACCTACACCATTTACGGTGCCACGGGCGTTGGCCAAGCAACGGTTGTTTGTTAAAAACCAATAAAAAAACCATTAAACGGTTTTTTGAATCCCCCCGCCCCTGAACCGGGCGGGGCAAGAACTTCTTTTTTTCAAAAAGCTTTTAAGCGAGCGAGCACTAGCTAGTGTCATGAGGAAAGGCCTTTCGCCTGTGGTGGCAGTGGTGCTGCTGATTGCCCTCGCGGTAATCATGTCGATGAGCATTTACTTTTGGGCTAGTAGCCTGAACACCATGGAAGGGGCTTATCCCGATGACCAGGCGCGGGCCAAGCCCATCAGCGTGCAGACAGTGGAATGCAATGCAGGCGTGGGGGGAAACCTCACGGCAAGGATTCTGAACGTGGGCACGGCCACGATTGACGCCAATTTCACGTTGGTATACGCCAGCGGCTCGGTGGAAATGACTGGGATATCGATTATCCCGGGGGACAGCGAAGAAGTTGAGTTCCTCAACACTGAGCTCACTTCCGGGAGCATGTACGTGATTATGGGGACTGGGCGGGTTACGGCGGCTCCTGTGGTATGCTAGGCTGGCTTGGCGTATGCCATATTGGAAAAGGTTTTTATATTCACTCTAATATAGTGTAGCCGACGCGATTTGGGTGAATAATCATGAACAGTGGTAAATTTATCAATAAAATGAACAATCACAAGCTCGAGATACTGTTGTTGCTCGCAGTGCTCCTCATTGCTTTCGGGACGTATTCCATCCCGAGCCAGACCTACCCCAACATCAACGAGTTCGACCCGTTTTACCACGCGAGAGTGGCTCGTGAATTGATTAAGACCGGCACAATCCCCGAGTGGGAATTCATGAGCTACTGGCCAGAAGGAATGGCCATGAATGATTTGTACCCACACTTGTGGCACTACGTGCTTGCCGCGACGTACTGGGCGGTTGCGCTCCTGACCACCGGGTCGCTCGCGTACAGCGAGCCACTGTTCATAAAGGCTGTGTCGTGGCTCATGCCGTTCGTGGGGGCGTTCGGAGTCGCGTCCATGTACTTACTGGGCAAGGAAATCCGCAACAAAAAAGCGGGTTTGATTGCCGCGGTATTGTTCGCGTTCCAAAGCAACTTTTTGTACAAGACCATGTACGCCGAAATCGAGGAAGACGCGTTCGGTATAGGGTTGCTAGTGTTTTCATTGTTTGCTTATGTTTACGCGCTGAAGCGAGGGGGCTGGAAAAACGCGCTGTTCGCGGGCCTCGCGATGACCGCGCTCGTGCTGGCGTGGAGAGGCGCTGTGTACGCCGCGTTCCTGATTGCCGGAATCGCTATTTGGCAGGGCATAAAAGCCATCATGAACAAGAAATGGGGTGAGCTCGAGAAGACCGCGGAGACCATGCTGATTAGCATCGTGCCCGTGGCATTGCTTGGGCTGCCGTTCAACCCCCTGGTACAGGACGTCATTTACGTGCTGGGAATGCTCGGCGGGACCGCCGCGCTTTTGGTGATTGCCAACTACTGGTTCAGCTACCACAAGGCAGGCACAAAGGCAAAGATGTTCAATGTCGACAAGAAAAAAGTGTACCAGGGCCTTGCCGCGGTAATGCTGCTGGGCACGGTTGTCGCGGGCGTTGTTTACGGCGGGCCGATACTCGCGCAGACGCTTTACGGGCTTAACATCGGGAAGGACAGCATCCGCCTGTACTACACCGTTGCGGAGCAGCACACCGTCGGGTTCGGCACTGTGCTGGGGCCGATGAGCCTGTTCACGGTAATGGCCGTGGCGGGCGCGTTTTACACGCTTTACTTTTTCCTCAAGAACAAGTTTGACTGGGCCAAAAAGATTGGCGAGCTCGGCGAGAACAAAGCCGCGCTTTGGCTGATTGCGATAATCAACCTCGTGGTGTTCTACGGGATTTCCGTGACAGGCATGACGAGCGGGCTTGGGCTGTTGACTTACTTCGGGATGATTGCTGCAGTCTACTTCCCGGTGCGTGGGCTCACTCGCTGGAAAGAAATGAAAAACTTTGACTTGCTGGTCGGAGTGTTCATGGCCACGTCAATAATCATGTACATGGGCCAGAACAAGCTGCATTACTTTTTCGGGCCGGTGGCCATGCTGGCGATTGGGATAGTGCTTGCCGACATACTGAAGTTCAGCGGCAAGCTGGACAAGTGGGCGAAGCGCGTGGCAATCCTCGGCGTGTTCGTGCTGCTTCTGTCAAGCGTGACGATTGGGTTCGCGCAGATGGAAGAGTTGAAGGTCCAGTACCCTATACAGGACGGCTGGTTCAAGACCATGGACTGGCTCGAGACCACGCCCGAGGACACCGCGTTCCTGACGTGGTGGGACTACGGCCACTGGACAGCGTTCTTGGGCAACAGGCACGCGATAGTCGATAACACGAACATCAACAACACAAAAGTGGAGACAGTGGCAGATATATTCACGGAGTACCGTGCGAACAACAGCGAAGAGCTTGCGGAGCGGGTGCTCCCGAAGCTCAAGGCGTTCAAGGTCACGCACGTCGGGGTCGACCGGATCCTGCTCACCAACAAGTGGGGCGCCTTGACGTACATCGCGGACAGGCAGTGCATCCCCACGAAGTCACTTGCCGCGAACGGCCTTACTTTCCCGCAGCTCAGCGAGATGTCGAAGTCGGCGTGCGGCTATGGCTACACTTATTCCGGGGAAATCGGGATTGCTGGCTGCCAGAAAAAGACCATCAGCTCCGAGTTTGGCGACGAGTCGTACGTCGGGTGCAACTTCATCCAGGGCTCGGAAGTCCAGTTCACTGAGCAGGAGTGGGACGAAATCAAGACCACGACGTGGCCAGGATACCCGTTGACGATTACGTCGCCGGACGGTGGCTCGCTTACCATGCGGGTCTACGGCCAGCCCGACAACACGATAATGTTTTTCCACGCGAACAACAAATTGCTTTTCGACGCGCCGGTTAACTACATGTACGGGTTCCGGGTGTTCTTCCAGGACCCCGGCCTCAAGCACCACGAGCTCGTGATAAACGAGTGGGTGCCGAACGAGGAAGTCGTCGTGCAAAAGGTGGTCTACTGATGCTTGAGTACTACGCGCTTGCCGCGTCATTTGTTGTGGCGCTTGTTTCGAGCTGGGTAGTGACGAAATGGATTATCCCGAAAGCGCTCGAGAGGAACTTCACAGGGCGCGACGTGCACAAGGCGGAAAGGGTTTTTGTCTCCGAACTGGGCGGCGTCGGAATCTCGATTGGGTTCATGCTCGGCGTGTTCACGTTTGTTGGCTTGTCCAACTACTGGAACATTTTGAGTGAGTGGAGCGCGATGTTCGCCGCGGTGGCGAGCGTGCTCGTAATATTCATCATCGGGCTGATGGACGACTTGTTCGAGATCCCGTGGGGCCAAAAGTCGCTTTTGCCCGTCATAGGCGCGATTCCGCTTGTCGTGCTCGGTGCGGGAGACCCCACTATGGTGCTGCCTATTCTTGGCTTGGTCAACTTTGGATTGATTTACTATCTAGTGCTTGTGCCGCTCGGCGTGACGGGCTCGGCAAACGCCATGAACATGATTGGGGGATACAACGGGTCCGAGGCAGGGCTCGGGATAATGATAATGGCCGCGATGGCTGTGATTGCGTTCGCGAGCGGGTCGGTGGCCGCGCTTGCGATATTGCTCGCGATGATTGCGGCACTGCTTGGGTTCCTTTTCTTCAACTGGTACCCCGCCAAGATTTTCATGGGCGACGCGGGCACGTTCCAGATTGGTGCGGTGATTGCCGCGGCGGCGATAATCGGCAACATGGAAAAGTACGCGGTGCTGTTGTTCGCGCTTTACTTCTTCAACCTCGTGATTTTCGCTTGGGGAATTTTGACGAAGGCAAAGCTCGTGAAGTTCGCGCACCCAGACAAGGACGGGAAACTCGTCGCGCCGGAAAGCTTTTGGAAGCATTACCTGCCGTTCGTTGTGGTGAAGCTGACGCACCCGACGGAACAGCAGGTGGTCAGCTACTTGATTGGCCTGCAGGCGATTGTTTCGCTTGTCGTGGTTGCATTGTACTTCGGAGGATTTTGATGGAAACTCTCAAGGCCGCAGTAATCGGCGCCGGGAACATGGGGAAGAACCACATTCGCCTATACTCCGAGCTGCCGGGAGTGGAGTTGGCTGCGGTCAGTGACCTGAACATCGAGGCTGCGCAGGGGTTTGCGAAGCAGTACAGCTGCAACGCGTACAAGGACTACGGCGAGATGCTGGCCAAGGAAAAGCCTGACGCAGTGAGTGTTGTGGTGCCGACCGCGTTCCACGCCAAGGTCGGGGGCGAGGTCCTCGCGAAGGCGAGCGCGCTGGTGGAGAAGCCGATTGCGCTGAACGAGGAAGACGCGGCGAAACTGATTTCGGCCGGAAAGGCATCGGGCAACAAGCTCATGGTCGGCCACATCGAGCGGTTCAACCCAATCATCAAGTACTTACAGGACTTCGCGGAAAAGGACGAGTTCCTCGCGTTCAACATCATGCGGCTGGGCCCTTACACCCCGAAGAGCCGGACGACCGGAGTCTTGATGGACATGGGCATCCACGACATTGACCTGGTCAGGTACATCACGAAGAGCGAGCCCGTGTCTGTGGACGCGTCTTACCGGCACGTCAACATAAGCGACTTCGAGGACCAAGCCCACGTGTTCATGAAGATGCCGGGCCCGAGCGCTTCGCTGGTGTGCAACTGGATTTCGCCCGTGAAAATCAGGCACTTGTACGCCGTTACAACGAAAGCGTTCCTTTACTTGGACTTCATTACTCAAGAGGCAACAATCCACGAGCCCGGGAAAGAGGGGGCAGAAGCCGAACACGTGAAGCTGGAGTACGAGGAGCCGCTGAAGCGCGAGCTGAGCGCGTTCCTGGAGTGCGTGCGCGACGGTACGGAGTCGCCGGTGAGCGGAGAGGACGCGCTTGAGTCAGTTAGGGTGGCACTGCGCGCGGACAAAATCGCGCAGAAGAGTGACCCCCACATGAGGTGATTAAATGCCGAAAGTAGGAAGCAATACCAAAATCTGGGACGACAAGGGCCTGTGGGGCGAGTACGAAATCGGTGACAACTGTGTTGTCGGCAAGTTCGTCGAAATCGGGAACAACGTGAAAATCGGGAACAACTGCAAAGTTGAGGCCTTCGCATTCATTCCGCCGGGCGTGACAATCGAGGACGACGTGTTTGTCGGGCCGCACGTTTGCTTCACGAACGACAAGAAGCCGAAGGCGACGGGCGAGTGGGAGATAAGCGAAACCCTTGTCAAGAAGGGAGCTTCAATCGGCGCGAACTCGACCATCATGTGCGGGATAACGATTGGCGAGAACGCTTTGGTGGGCGCGGGCAGCGTCGTGACAAAAGACGTGCCTCCGGGGCAGACCGTGGTAGGAAACCCCGCGAAGGTGAAAGAGTGATTAAAGCGATTCTTTTCGATATGGACGACACACTGCTCCACCTGAATGTGGACTGGAGCGCGGTCAGGGAAAAGATGAACGAGTACAGCAGCCAGTACGGAATCGACATCCCCCCTGGGATTCTGGAGGGGCTAATAGGCATCCAGGAAGAAAAAGTCAAGGCCGGGCTCTTCGGCATTATGGACGAGTACGAGGCCAATGGCTGGCAGGACTCGTACCTCTTGCCCCACGCCAAAGAAGTGCTTGACTCGCTTGAAGGATATTCACTTGCGGTAGTGACCGGCAATGGCAGGAAAGCAACTAGCAAAGTGCTCGAAAAGCACGGGCTCACCGAATACTTCGGCGCCGTCGTCACGAGGGAAGACGGGCAAAAGCCGCTCCCAGACCCCATCTACGTCGCACTGGAGAGGCTTGGGTGCGAGGCAGGGGACGCTGTCTTCGTGGGCAACGGGCTCAACGACGCAAGAGCCGCCAGCGCGGCTGGCGTCACAGCCATCTGCCTGAACAACAGCTACCCCGAAGAAGAGCTTAGGAAGGCGGGCGCCAACAAAGTGATTGGCGACTTGCTGGAGCTCAAGGAGTTGATACAATGAAGACCATTCCAATTGCGAAGCCGTTGACCGGCGACGAAGAAAAAAAGGCAATCGAGGAGGTGCTGGCGTCGGGAATGCTCGCGCAGGGCGAGCAAGTCGCGCAGTTCGAGGAGAACTTCGCGAAGTTCATTGGCGTGAAGCACGCGGTCGCGTGCGGCAACGGCACGCTTGCATTGATGATGGCGCTGAACTGCCTGAACATTAAGGGAAAAGTCCTTGTGCCTGGATTCACTTTCATTG
The DNA here is from genome assembly GCA_042584585.1 of archaeon. Lineage (GTDB taxonomy): Archaea > B1Sed10-29 > B1Sed10-29 > WALL01 > WALL01 > WALL01. The sequence goes on from JBHOSQ010000012.1 coordinate 8,818, forward strand.
CCTCTGCCACGAGCGTGCTAGGCGTCAACGCCAAGCCCGTGTTCGTGGACATCGATCCCAAGACGTACTGCATCGATATAGAGGACGCGAAGAAAAAACTGGACAAGGACGTCGAGGCCATCATGCCCGTGCAGCTGTACGGCCAGTGCGCGAACATGGACGAGGTCACTTCGTTCGCCCAAAAGAACGAGCTCTACGTCATCGAGGACGCGTGCCAGGCGCACGGCGCCGAGTGGAACGGCAAGAAAGCTGGAGCACTAGGCGACGCGGGGTGCTTCTCGTTTTATCCAACCAAAAACATGACGACCGCAGAAGGCGGCATGGTGACGACCGACAACGACGCGTTGGCCGCGCGGCTTCGGGTGTTCAGGGACCATGGCCAAGCCCGGAGGTATTTCCACGACAGCCTTGGCTACAACTTCCGCATGACCAACATTCACGCGGCGATTGGGGTGGAGCAGCTGAAGAAATTGCCGAACTTCAACGAGAAGCGGCGCAAAAACGCGGAATACTTTGACACTCACCTGGATGTAGACTCGCCGTACGTCCACCAAAAGGCGAGGCACGTCTACCACCAGTACACTGTACGGGTGTCGGACCGCGAGAAGTACACGAAGCACTTGTCCGCGGGCGGAATCGGGTACGGGGTTTACTACCCACTCGGCGTGCACAAGCAGCCAGTGATTAACTCGGGCGACCTGCTGCCGGAGACCGACAAGGCGTGCGACGAGGTCTTGTCGCTGCCTGTTCACCCGGCGTTGCGGAAGGACGACCTGGAAAGAATTGTTGAGGCGATGAATTCCGTATGAAGTCAGTCGCGCACGCAGTGAAGACCAAGGGAGTCATGAAAACGATCCAGAGAGTGGGGAGCATAGCCTGGCGGTACGGCGTGACATCCAAAAAGATGAAGAAAAACATTTCTGGATACGCGCGCCTGGCGAGTGATTACGGTGCAACTCCGACTTTTCCCGTCACTGCCACGGTGCTCGAGAAGCACGCAAAGTTTTTCCGTGGGATTGGAGAGGACGCGGAGCTGGCAATCCATGGGTTCAGGCACGTCAACATGGCTGCGCTCCCGGAGCACAGGCAGCAGGAGCACGTTGCGAACGCAAGGCAAGTGTTCGAGAAGAACGGTGTAACCCCGCACGGGTTTCGCGCCCCTTACTTGATGTGGAACGACTCGCTCATAAGGACGCTGGAGCGGAGCAACCTGGAGTACGACTCGTCGGTTAGCTATTACTGGAAGGGGTTCGTTGAAGAAACTGCCTCAATCAAGCGGGCGCTGGACATGTACTCTCCGAAGAAGCAAACGCGGCCGTTCAAGGCCGGAAAGATTGTCCGGATTCCGGTTTCATTGCCGGACGACGAAATGCTTGTGGACCGGCTGGGCAAAAAGCCGGACGAAGTAAAGCGCGTTTGGCTTAACTGCTTTGACGCGGCGATGAAAAACAAGTCGCTTTTTGTGCTGCAGCTTCACCCGGAAAGGTTCGGGATTTTGAAGGACCCGCTGAAGGCGTTGCTGGAGCGGGCGCAGGAAAAAAAGGTTTGGCGCGGGCCACTGCACGAGGCCGCCAAGAGGAAAGAGGGGCTTGTCGTGACTGGTGACATTGATTTCATGGAGATAGGGGATCGCATATGACGTGGAACGATTTCGTCAAGGCGCACCCGAACGGGAATGTCTTCCAGACAGAGGAAATGGCTAAGGTTTACAAAGCAGCCAAGGGGTACAAGCCCATACAGGCTTCTGTGAAGGGCGAAGACGGCGAGCTGGCGGGCGTTTTGCTGGCGCACGTGGTCAGCGAAAAAGTGCCGCTAAGCTCAAGGGCAGTCATCCAGGGCGGGCCTTTGGCGAAGAGCAGGGAAGTGCTTGCCGAAGTCCTTGAGGAGTATAACACTAATGCACTTTACACTGAAGTTCGGAACATGCACGACGTGGCAAAAGAAAAAAGCGTGTTCGAATTGGAGGGGTACGAGTTCGAGGAGCACTTGAACTACGTTTTGCCGCTCAAGAAAAAGACTGATGAGATATTCGATTCAATGCACAAGAACAAGCGCTGGGGAGTGCGGAAGGCGGGCAAGGAAGGCGTTGAGGTGCGCAAGGCCAGTGGCCTCAACGAGTGGTATTCTTTGCTGCAGAAGACTTATTCACGCGCGAAGCTGCCGCTTGCCGACAAGTCTTTGTTCGACGCGGTGGCAAAAATAATGCCGAGGAATTCTCGGTTCACGATTGCTTACAGGGGGGAGACGCCGCTGGCGGCGATGGCTTGCATTTACTGGAACGGTGTTGCTTATGATTGGTACATGGGGATTGACCGCGAGCACTCGGAATTGTGCGGCGGCGACCTGCTGGTGTGGGAGATGATTGAGTGGGCCGCGAAGAGTGGGCTCAAGTCGTTTGATTTCATGGGCGGGGGGAAGCCGGGTGAAGAGTACGGCGTGCGAAAGTTCAAGAAGCAATTCGGCGGCGAGGAAACCAATTACGGCCGCTTCCGAAAGATGCACAAGCCGAGGCTTTACAAGGCGGCGCTGAAGGGCTTCGAGGTCTACCGGAGGGTGGCGCTGTGAAGGCACTTTGCGTCCTGGGAACCGGGGGCCACACAATCCAAATGAGCGAGCTGGCGAGCCGCTTGGGCTTCGGCGTGGAGTACGTGATTGCGCGGGAAGACAAGTTTTCTGAAAAGAGGATTAAGAAGCGCGGGAAGGTGCGCAAGATTTATAGTGAGCATGTCTCGGCGCAAATTAGCCTAAAGTCGCTGCTGGCGTTGGCGGCGTGTGTAGTGGACTCGTTTTTTCTGGCTCTGTCTATTGACGCTGATGCTGTGATTACTGTAGGTCCAGGATTTGCGGTTCCGCTGTGTTACTGGATGAAGCTGTTCGGTAAGAAAGTCGTGTTCATTGAGTCGTGGTCAAGAATTCATCATAAGTCCGCTAGCGGAAAGCTTGTTTACCCGATTGCTGACTTGTTTTTCGTGCAGTGGCCGGAGATGAAAAAGCTTTACCCGAAGGCGGTTTACGTCGGGAGGCTGGCATGATATTTGTTACCGTTGGGACTACTGAGTTCGACGGGCTCGTGAAGAAAATTGATGAACTTGTTGGCAAGGGCGCAATTAAAGACGAGGTCGTAGCGCAGATTGGCCGCGGGAAATACGAGCCTAAAAATATTGACTGGTTCAGGTTTGAGCCGTCGCTGGATTCTTATTTCAGGAAGGCGGGCGTGGTCGTGACGCACGAGGGCGCTGGGACGCTGCTGGAGTTGGTGAGGATGGGCAAGCGGGCTGTAGCAGTCGAAAACCCGGACACGGTGACGAACCCGGACATACTGGACAAGTTTTCTGGTGAGGGATACGTGCTAAAGTGCGACAAAGTGGGTGCTGTAGGGGAATACATTAAAAAAGCCAAAAAGAAGAAGTTCAGTAAGTACAAGAAGCCGCAGTGCTCGATAGCAAAGGAGATAGAGGTGTTTTTGAAGTGAAGGTATGTGTCGTTGGCCTAGGATGGATGGGGTTGCCTATAGCGGCGCTGTTCTCCGAGGGAGGGAACGAAGTCACAGGACTTGACGTCAACGCCGAGCTGGTGGAGAGGATAAACAAGCTGGACATTCAGCGGGACGAGGCCGGGCTGAAAGAAATCCTGGAAAAGCACCCAATCAAGGCAACCACGAATCCGGAAGAGGCAATTCCTGACGCGGACGCGATTGTGATTATTGTGCCACTGATAGTCAATGACGACAAGAGCATCAATTACAGCATTATCGACGACGCTGTCTCGAAGGCCGCGGAACATATGAAGGACGGTGCGCTGGTCGTGATGGAGACAACGATGCCGATTGGCGCGTGCAGGAAGCGCGTTGCGCCGATTTTGGAGAAGAGTGGGAAGCAGTTCTTGCTTGCGTACGCACCCATCAGGGCAATGAGCCGCTCGGCAATTGGTGACATGCGGGAAAAGTATTCACGCATTCTTGGCGCCTTGGACGACGAGTCCATGCAAAAAGCAGAAGAGTTAATGAAAACTTTTTTCAAGAACGAGATAATCAAGCTACCGCTCGAGGAAGCAGAAGCTGTCAAGCTTTACGAAGTGGTCTATCGCGACGTGAACATCGCGCTGGCGAACGAATTGGGAATGATTTCGGAAGAGCTTGGGCTTGACTACCGCCGAGTGAAGGAAGCAGCGAACTCGTGTGGCTATTACCACTTGCACGACACTGGAATCGGTGTTGGGGGGCACTGCCTGCCGGTGTATCCATACCTAATTCTTAACGAGGTTAAGAAAGACCACGGCCTCATCCGAAAGGCGCGGGAGATTAATGACCACATGCCCCAGCACGTTGCGGAAACGATTGAAAAATTGGGCGCCAAGGCGGTCACGATTTATGGCGTGTCTTACCGCAAGGACACGAGCGAGTGCAGGTTTTCACCCGCATTCGAGCTGGCGAGGATCCTTAAGGCAAAAGGCGTTGTGGTGAAGCTGTGCGACCCGAACATAAGCGATGAGTCTCTTAGCAGATGGGGGGAGCCCGTGAGTGTTGATGGTGGGTTAAGCTCAGGCGTGCTCGTCTTCGTTGTGGGCCACTTAGAGTTCAAGGGCATTGAAGCAAAGATACCTGAGTCTGCCACAGTCATAGACATGAACAAAGTGCTTGATGAAGAAAAAATCAAGGGCCGTTATTTTCTCGCGGGGAGGGGCCCGAGGTGAAGCGGGAAAACGTCCTTGTCGTTGGCGCTGGCGAGGTTGGCGAACTGATTGCAAGAGAAGTCGCCACAACGTTCAAGGAAAAGTACAGCATTGTAGGTTTTGTTGACGACGACAAGAAAAAGATTGGGAAACAGGTGCGGGACATAAGCGTGCTTGGCCCAACCAGTGAAATAGCACAGCTGGTGGAAAAGCACGACGTTGACTATATCATGATTGCAATCGCGACCGCATACGGCTCTGCACTGCGGAAGATAGTAGCTGCATGCGAAAAAGCCGGCGTCCCCTACAAGCTCATCCCGAACGTATACGAATTGATGGCTGGGTCTGTGCTCGTGAGCCAAATGCGGCCCGTGAAGGTCGAGGACCTGCTGAACAGGGAACCTGTAAAGCTGGACGCCAAAGGGCTTTCGAAGGAAGTAAAGGGGAAAACGATACTCGTCACCGGTGCCGGCGGAAGCATCGGCTCGGAGATATGCCAACAGCTCTGCGAGTTCAAGCCAAAAAAGCTGTTGCTGCTCGGGCATGGGGAGAACAGCATTTACGAAACGGACAACGAGCTGAGGCTAAAGTTTCCGGGAATTGATGTTGTCCCAGTGATAGCCGACGTTGTTGACGAAAAGAAAATTGGCCGGGTGTTCGAGACATACAAGCCTGACATTGTGTTCCACGCGGCTGCGCACAAGCACGTGCCGCTGATGGAGATGTATCCCGAGGAAGCGGTCAAGAATAATGTGCTTGGCACCCATGCCCTCGCAAACGCCGCGAAGGCGCACGGCTGCAGCCTTTTTGTGTTCATATCCTCCGACAAGGCGGTCAACCCAACAAGTGTCATGGGCGCCACGAAGCGCGTGGGCGAAATGATTGCCCAGAGCATGGCGAATGGGACTACGAGGTTCATCGCAGTAAGGTTCGGGAACGTGCTTGGGAGCCGAGGGTCAGTCATTCCGCTGTTCAGGAAGCAAATAGAGAGCGGGGGGCCGGTTACCGTGACGGACAAGCGCATGGTTCGCTACTTCATGACGATCCCGGAGGCGGCGCAGCTGGTTCTTCAGACGACGCTTGTGGGAAAGAGCGGGGACGTCATGGTCCTTGACATGGGAGAGCAAGTGAATATAGCGGAGTTGGCGAAGCAGATGATTCTTCTCTCTGGGTTCGAGCCGGGAAAGGAAATAGAGATAAAATACACCGGCATGCGGCCCGGCGAAAAGCTTTACGAAGAGATAATGACTGCAGCCGAGGGCATCAAGTCCACGTCGCACGACCAAATATTCACCGCAAGCCTCCCGAAAGTGGAACAAGCGGAATTGAATGCCTCGATCTCGCGGCTCGAGAAGAGTGCCGCCGACGGAGACACGAAAGCCATAACCGAAGAGTTGCGCCGGCTCGTGCCTGAGTTCAAACAGGCTTGACTGCCTTCACAAGAATTTTGGCGCCGTACTTCTTCAAGGAATTGGGTTTTTGCATACGCTCGAGCCATAGCCAAAGGTCAGCCAAGAACGGGAGTTTCGCAATCAAGTACTCGAAGTGAAGGAATCCGTCGTAGTCTGTTATTTTCATGCCCTCTTCTGCAAAGATGGCCTCAAGCTCTTTCTTGCTGAACGCGCGCTCCGGGACATTCAGGGGCTGCCCCCCACGGAGTAGATGCCTTAACTTTCGGATGGGATAGCTCGCAGAAGGCTCCAATAGGATTAACGCGCCGCCTGGCTTCACCCTGGCAGCCATTTTTTTGATTGCGTTGCGGTAGTCCGGGATGTACATTAGGACAGTGCAGCAGAAGACGACGTCAAATCTTTCTTTTGTCTTGTATTCCATCAAGTCGGCCTGGAAGAACTTTATCTTGTGGCCGAAGCGGGCTTTTGCCTCTTTGATGAAAGTGCTGGAAAAGTCGAAACCGGTGACCTCAAAGCCGCGGCCGTGCCAGTAGTCAGACCAAATTCCTTGGGCGCAGCCAACGTCAAGAAGCGTTCCAGAGGATTGCTTTAGCCGGTCGAGATAAAAGCACTTGACGCTACCAGTAAGTTTGCTGATTGTTTGGGATGCAGTATTTGCCGCGGTGGACTCAAAGTGCTTTTTCACTGTCTCACGGGCTTGTTTGCCTTGTGGCATGGGAGATGTTTAAAAAGAACAATATATAAAAACTCTTCCTGCCAATACCCACATACCCCCATTGTGTGGCATATCACAGGACGGAGACTAGAATGAAAATCTGCTACTTTGCTGACGCATCCTCAATACACACCCACAGGTGGCTCAGCTACTTCAGTGGGAAGGGGCACGAAGTCCACTTGGTTAGCCTCGAAAAAAAGCGTGACGACCTGGACTGGAGGGGCGTCAAGTTCCACCACGTGAAAGACATTGGGTTCAAGAAGGCTTTGCTGCTCCCGTACTACGCACCGAAGTTCAAGAAAATAGTCAGGGGGATAAAACCGGAGGTCTTGCACGCGCACTACGCGACAAAGTATGGGTTCCTAGCGCACTTCACCGGGTTCCATCCGCTTGTCGTTACTGCATGGGGGAGCGACGTATTGCTCGACCCTAAGGACTCATGGTTCACCAAGGTCTTCCTCAAGATGTCGTTGCCAAAAGCAGAGGCACTGACGTGCGACGGGAGCAACACAACCAACGCACTCACCGGACTTGGCGTGAAGCCCGAAAACATTCACCGGATTTACTTTGGGATAGACACGAAGCGGTTCGTCCCACGCGCGAGGAGCGAGCAGCTCAGGAAAAAGCTGGATTTAGGGAACAATCCCACGATAATCAGCCTGCGGACTCTTGAGCCACTGTACAGCATTGACACACTCCTAAAAGCGGTGCCGCTCGTGCTCGAAAAAGTCCCGCGCGCGAAGTTTTTGGTCTGCGGCAACGGGCCGCAGGAACAGGAGCTAAAAGAACTCGCGAAAACGCTTGGCGTCGAGAAAAGCGTTAACTTTGTCGGGCGGCTTAGTGGGGATGAGCTGCCGAAGTACCTGGCGTCATCAGACATTTACGTGTCCACATCGCTGTCGGATAGCGGGCTCGCGGCAAGCACTGGCGAGGCAATAGCTTGCGGGCTGCCGGCAATCACTACGCCCTCGGGAGACGCCAAAAGCATGCTTGGAGATAAGGGCCGCGGGATAATCACGCCCATGAAAAAGCCAAAAGTCCTGGCCAAGAACATTGTCCGCGTGATAAAAGACAAGAAGCTGCGCAACAGGCTTGTGGACGCGGGCAGGGACTACATATTAAATGTGCAGGCATACAACAAGAACATGCGCAAAATGGAACAGATTTACGAGGGCTTATTGAAATGACGATGCCAAAAGAAACAGGACTCAGCATTTACCGGAAGATGCTGACAATCCGCCGCTTCGAAGAGCAAATTGCAGAAGGCTGCAAAGAAAAGAAAGTGATTTGCCCCGCCCACCTTTACATCGGGCAGGAAGCAGTCGCGTCAGCAGTGTGCGAGCAGCTGAACAAAGAAGATTACGTGTTCGGAACACACCGCGCGCACGGGTGCTACCTCGCCAAGGGCGGCGACCTTAACAAAATAGCTGCCGAGCTGTACGGCAAGGTGACCGGTTGCTCCCGCGGACGGGGAGGGTCAATGCACGTCGTGGCCCCGGAAATCGGAGTGCTCGGCACGTCCGCAATAGTTGCTGGCACGATTCCACTGGGGGTCGGCGCAGCACTTGCCGCACAAATCAGAAAAGACGGTAGGATATCCGCCATTTTCTTTGGCGACGGCGCGACCGATGAGGGCACGTTCCACGAGAGCCTTAACTTCGCGGCGCTGCGGAAATTGCCGGTCTTGTTCGTTTGTGAAAATAACAGTTATTCTACTCATCTTCATATTTCATTGAGGCAGCCAAGGCACGACATCTCCCGCTTCGCGGAAGCACAGGCAGTGACCTGGCTGCAGGGCGACGGGAACAACGCCGCCGACGTATATGAAAAGACGAAAAAGGCTGTCGAGATGGTGCGCGCGGGCAACGGCCCCGTGTTCCTCGAGTTCTTCGTGAACAGGTGGCGCGGCCACGTCGGCCCGAACTGGGACTACGACATCGGCTTGCGGTCGAAAGAACAGATTGAGCAGTGGGTCAGGGACTGCCCCATCGAGCTGTTCGCCAGCTACCTCAAGAACAAGGGGCTCGCGACAGAAGACGAGCTCAAGAAAATTGGCGGGGAAGTCGAGGACAGCATCAAGGAAGCCATCAAGTTCGCGGAAGACAGCCCGTACCCGGACGCGTCGACCATGGCCGATTATGTGTTCAAGGGGGGGAGCGAGTGAGGAACATCCGGTACGCCGACGCAATCAACGAGGCGCACCGCCAGATGCTCGAGGAGTACACGGACTCGCTTTTGATTGGCCAGGGGCTTGACAGCCCGTGGAGCGTCGGGACGAGCACGCTTGGATTAACTGAGAAGTTCGAGGACAGGGTTATTGACACTCCGATTGCGGAAAACGGGATTACCGGCGTTGCAGTCGGCGCAGCCTTGGCGGGAATCCGTGCGGTCGTGGTGCACCCAAGGATGGACTTCATGTACCTCGCAATGGACCAAATCCTCAACCACGCGGCGAACTGGTACTACATGTTCGGCGGAATGGTGAATTGCCCCGTCACGGTGAGGGGGATAATCAACCGCGGGAACGAGCAGGCCGCGCAGCACTCGCAGAGCCTGCAGTCAATGTTCATGCACGTGCCGGGATTGAAAGTCGTTATGCCGAGCACGCCGTACGACGCGAAGGGGCTTTTGATTGCGTGCGTGCGGGACCCAAACCCCACGCTTTACATCGACGACAGGTGGCTGTACAGCCACGAGGCTGACGTGCCGGAAGAGCCATACGAAGTTCCGATTGGCAAAGGGGTTGTCCGCAGGGAGGGGAGTGACGTGTCCATTGTGTCAATGTCGTTCATGGCGACCGAGGCCGAGAAAGCGGCGGCAGAGCTCGCTAAGAACGGGGTGAGTGCGGAAGTGATTGACTTGCGTTCGCTGAAGCCCATGGACAAAGAGATTATACTCAAGTCGGTGAAGAAGACTGGGCGATTGGTTGTTGCGGATGGTGTTTGGAAGACCGGTGGAGTTGGCGCGGAAGTCGCGGCAGTCGTCGCGGAAAGCGACGTGGTGAAATCGCTTGAGGCTCCAATCCAGCGCGTGTCATTGCCGGACACGCCGACTCCGTCGAGCACCCCACTCGAGAACGAGTTTTTCAAGACTTCGGAAGACATAATCAAAGCAGTAAACAAGGTAATGTGAATGGGATACAAGGTCAGGTTTGTTGGATTTCCGCAACAGTACGAGGCGCTGAAGGGCGAGTTGAACGCCGAGTTCGAGAGCGTGATGAGCCGTGGGCAGTTCATAATGCGGGAAGAGATGGAAGAGTTCGAGGAAAGCATTGCCAAGTATGTCGGCGTGAAGCACGCGCTTAGCGTGAACAGCGGGACCGACGCGCTTTACCTGTCGGCAATCGCCGCGGGGTTGGGGCAAGGCGACGAGGCGATTACTGTGTCACATACTTTTGCGGCCACCATCGGGGCGATAGCCAACCAGGGGGCGACACCAGTCCTCGTGGACATCGCCGATGATTACAACATGGATGTGGACCTGCTTGAGAAGGCAATCACTTCGAAGACGAAAGTGATTCTCCCTGTGCACTTGAACGGGCACATGTGCGAGATGGACAGGATAATGGAGCTCGCCGAGGAAAAGAACTTGGTCGTGATTGAGGACGCGGCGCAGGCTCTGGGCGCAGAGTTCAATGGGAAGAAGGCGGCGTCTTATGGCTTGTCAGGGATATTCAGTTTTTACCCGGCCAAGATGCTTGGCGCGGCAGGCGACGGCGGTATTGTGACTACTAACGACGACGAGTTCGCGAAAAAAATCAGGGCGCTGCGTGACAACGGGCGCATTGACGACGTGAAAGTCATTAATTGCTACGGCTACTGCAGCCGGCTAGACAACTTGCAGGCGGCGCTGCTGAACGTGAAGCTGAAGCACTTCCCGCAATGGGTCGAGAAGAGGCGGGAAATCGCAAAGAAGTATGACGACGAGCTTGCGGGATTGGAGGGGATTACGCCGCACCCACGCGCGGATGACCGGTTCTTTGACGTTTACCAGAACTATGTGATTCGCTCGACGAAGAGGGATGAACTGCACGAATTTCTGAAAGCCGATGGCGTGGAAACCATGGTGTCGTGGTGGGTCCCGACACACAAGCAGGAAGCTTTGGGCTTGGGGCACTTTGACTTGCCGAAGACCGAGCAGATTTCGCGCGAGGTGCTGTCGCTCCCGATGTTCCCGGAGATGACTGACGAGGAAGTCGATTACGTTATAGGCGCGGTGAAGAAGTTCAAAGCCTGAATCGTTCTAGTACAAATGCCTTCACGTCGGATAGGGCGCCAGTCTGTTTTTCGCCGAGGTACGCCAATGGAGCCAATAGTATGAGCGATAGCGCCAAACGCTGGGCGGTGAGGATTATACCGATACCGTCGCCGATGACCAAAGTAGTAACTGTAATAGCGGCAGCCAGCCACAGGAAAGGGAAAAACAGGTTGGCCAGATATTTCGCCGCGCTTTTTTCTGGATAAGTCGATATCGAGGAAAATGATGTGATGGCGGCAAGGATGAAGTAGCTGACCAATGTGCCAAAGGCGACTCCCTCAATGCCGTACCCGTTGGTGACCATGAAATAGTTGATTACGATGTTTGTCGCTAGGGCGATGGCGATGCCCACCATGGCGACTTTTTCTTTTCTGATTGCGATGAGGAAATTCCCAGGGGAGAAGTAAAGGGAGTAGAAGAATGCTCCGAGAACAAGGATTCGCATCGCGTCGATGCCGGGGATGTAGGCGGGTGCGATAAAGCGGATTGCTAGGGGTGCGGTCATGTAGACCGCTGCTATGAAGAAGGGCATCAAGTAGGCAAGGAAGAGGTTAGGCAAAACGGCGTGTTTTTTCACGCCGGAACTGGAGCCGGTCTCGCCGAGGCGCTTGAGGGTTCGCTGGTAAACCACGTCCACGAAGGACGAGGGGATGAAGTAAAGGAAGGATATCACCACGATGCCCACGGTGTAGTAGCCAACTTGTTCCATGTTAAGGAATCCCGCGATTATGACTTTGTCAATGGTGCGGAGTGCAACAAGTGAAGAGCTGAGGAAGAACAGTGGCAACCCCACTTTAATGAGCCGTTTTGCTTCCTTAAAGTCAAGCCGGAGGGTGAACCCTACGCCATGCCACTTCTTTAGATAGATGATAACGACAAGGTATGACACCAACAGCGCGGCTATTGCACCCCAGAGGCCAAAGGGAAAAATGAAAGCGAGGGTAAGGACAAAAGTCAAAACACCGAGAAGTGTGATTCCTTTGCTGACTCCAGAGAAGTCTCCTTGCGAGCGCATGAGGACTGTGAGTGCAGAGTACAGCTGGAGAAGGATTGCGCCGAGGGCTATTGCCCATGAGGTCGTGACGAGCAGTTCGGGCAGCTCAAAGACAAGCGAGCCGATGATCACTGCAATTGCAAAGGCCGCTGAGAAAAGGAGCATGGTGGAGAAGGCAACGTCCCTGACAAAATCGGCTTTTTTGGTGTCGCCTTTGCCGATGAGGAAAGCGCTTTCTCGCATGAGTGCGCTCCTCAGGCCGATGTGAGACATCTCCCCCCAATTAAGTATTACGTGGAGGGTGCTCCAGACGCCATACATGCCTGGGCCAAGAACGTTGGCGACGATGATGCCCCGGATCATCATGAGGATGTTGTTGACTAACATGCTGGTGCCATACTTCGAGGTATCCGCGATAAGATCTTTCCTACTCATTCCTAAAAGGCCCCGTTACTTCAATGCGCTGACGTCGTACAGCAAGAAGTTTTCTGTCTCCATTAGCTTCCTGACTTTTTTGGAGTTTGCGAGTGTGGTTATCTTCTTAATTTCATCGTATGACTTCGCGGCAAGTATGTAATCAAGCTGGTACTTGGAGATGATGCTCCTGAGGGGCATAGTGAGGACGGGGTAAAACTCCGCCAAGCCCATGCTATCCGCCGCACTCATCTGCTCAACTATGTTTTTGTCTGCGGAGTATAACGCAACACGCATGAGAGCATAAGGGAATGCGATTACGTTCTTCCCCTTGAGCCCCTTGAGCTTGCGCATGACTTTTTTCAGCTCGCTGCCGAAGACCAGTTGCTTTGAGCGTGCCAGCTGGCGGCTTTGGCTAATCAATACTGCCACAATGCTCACGGCGAATCCCAAGGCAAGCAACGCAGTCATCAGCAGGGAATCCAAAAAGAAATAAAAATGGAAGTATGCGGCAAGCAGCGCGATGGGGAATGCATTGAATTGTAGATATCGCTCACCCTCGCCAAAGCACATAAGTGGTTTTACTGTTGACGTGAAAAGCGCGAAAGCCCAAGTTGCTGTAACCCAAAATACGAAAAGCCAAATCAACTGAGAAAGCGCTATGCCCAAGTAAAGGACTGCTGCAAGCTGGACGGCAAGCACGACTATGAACGGGTTGTAAAAGAACAGTTTGGCCACAAGTAAGCGGATGTCCTGCTTCTTGGCGCCGTATCTAGGGCGGTTAAACCAGAAGCGAATCATTGTTAGATGGCCCTTGAAGAGGCGAAGGTAGTAACCCTTCGTCACCACTGCTGTAAACACTGCAAGAGCGGGGACAGAGAGCAGGATTAATGGATTTTGTAGGAACACCCCGAAGAGAAGGACGGTGAAATACAGGGTTTGGGTTGTCATCTTGTGTGTCAGTAAAATTAGGCTGCCAAAAGCAAAAAAGGCGGCAAAGAAAACCAAGTCCCCATAGAGCGCAAACCAAATGAGCGAAACCATCGCGAACGAAAGTAAGAATGCGCCAAGAACCCGCTCTGTGAGGGTGCCTGCCTGGGAAACGGTGAGCGGTGTGACCGCGTACACCGCTGCCGCAACGAGTGCGAGCAATGAGTTGGCCGTCAGGACTGCAGTCACGAGAAAAAGCGCTAGCACGTGTAGTACATCAATGAACGGCGAAATCAGGTACATGAACTGCTTTAGCTGCCTGTCACTCAAAAGCGACAAAAACTTGTAGAAAACTGGAGGGAAATCGAGCCTGGAACCATCTGAACGGATAAGCATCCGCTCGTCCCGGTCAGGAAAACCGCCGTGCATCCTGAACAAGCCAGAACGGTGTAGGTGAATGAACACGTCTGAGCCAAATGGCTGTCGGCCGAGGTGTATCCTAACCCGAAGGTAAAAAGCCACGGCAGAGACAACAAAAAGCGCTGCAATAAGGGCTATAACCAACATGCTAACACACCAAAAACCAAGTTCATTACGGCAATGAGACTATATAAAACAAAAGGGGGGAACCCAAAAACATGAGGTATTTTTAAATAAAAGCGTCAAATATATAGTTCCGAACTAACTAGCAGGTGCTTTGATTTGATACCCCTTGTGCGGCCTTATTTTGACGAGGCTGAGGCAAAAGCAGTGGAAGAAACACTGAAATCGGGTTGGGTTGCGGGCCAAGGGCCAAGATGCAGGGAGCTAGAAGAAAAGTTCTCGGCATACAATGGCTCGAAATTCGCGATTACGGTCAACAACTGTACTGCGGCACTTCATCTCTCCCTGCTGGCTCACGGAGTCAAAAAAGGCGACGAGGTCATCGTTGCGGACTATACCTATCCCGCCACTGGCCATGCAGTCATGTACTGTGGAGCGACGCCAGTATTCACGGACGTTGACGCTAGGACTTACAACATTAACCCTGAAGAAATAAAGAAGAACATAACAGAAAAAACGGTTGGAATAATCCCAGTTCACACGTTCGGCCAGCCCGCGGACATGGACCCAATCATGGAAATCGCGAGGGAAAAAGGTCTGTTTGTCGTGGAGGACGCGGCATGCGCGGCTGGTGCTGAATACAAAGGCAAAAAAGCAGGCTCCATGGGGGACGTGGGCTGCTTCTCGATGCACGCACGGAAAAACATGAGCACGGGTGAGGGCGGGCTTATTACAACCGACAACGAAAAGCTTATGGGAAAAATGCGCTCACTCTCGTGCTTCGGGATAGAGTCCGCGCACAAGCGTGCGTCCGGGGGCTTCAGCGTGCCCATGTTTACTGAACTGGGATACAACTACAAACTCAGCGACATCGCCGCGTCAATAGGGATTTGGCAGCTGGCCAAGCTTGACACAATAATCACACGCAGACGGGAGCTCGTCAAGACGTATCTTGCTGGGCTGGAAGGCATCAAGGGTATAACCCCTCCGTTCGAAAGCCAGGACGGGAAGCACATATACCAAAGCTTTGTGTGCCTCGTCGACAAAGAAGTCAACCGGAACGAAGTTATAACCAAACTTCGTGAGAATGGGGTGGAGGCACAGATAGGAACGTACTCGTGCCACATCCAGCCAGTCTATAACTCTTCATATAAGTGTCCGGTGTCCGAAGACGTATTCAACAGGGCAATTGCATTGCCGATGTACTACGGCTTGAAGGACAGTGAAGTTGATTACGTTATTGAAAAGGTAGGAACGGTGCTCGAATGAAAGAACTCCTCGTGCTTGGGCTTGATGGCCTGGAATACGACAAAGTAATGGAGCTTGACTTAAAGACCTTGAAGCAAGCTGAATTTGGGAAGCTGGAGGTTCCAATACACAAAGTGTCGCAGCAGCCGCTTACGCCTCAAGTCTGGTACGCATTCCTCACAGGGAAAGTGAAGGACATTGATTTCGTGCACAAGAGTAAGTCCATTTCATTGCTCCGGTGGCTGCGAGCCAGAGTGCCAATCTCACTGGGGTTGGGTAAGGTGGTCGCAAAGCACGTTGACACGACTGGCTACCTGCCGGAGTTGAAGGAAAAAACGTTTATAGAAACCCACGGAATTGAGCAGATAAACGCACCATACTACGACGAGGACTTTGTGGAGTCCCAAAAAAATGGGGCGAAATGGCTCAACGGCGAGATGAGCGAAGATGAATTCAAAGGCACAATTGAGAGTAAGTACGCAGAGGTCAAACAAAAGATAGCCTCAAACAAAGCCAACAAGCTGTTCGCTTACATCAAGATATTTGACACGGCACAGCACTGTTTCTACACTGACGCTGATTACATCAACAAATTGTACCGTGATGTGGATTCTTTTGTTTCCATGGCGGCAAAAGGGTACTCCAAGTGCCTGATACTGTCTGACCACGGGCTCAAAGGCGGGGAACACACCAATTATGGTTTTTACTCGTGCAGCGAAACGACCGGGCTGAAGGAACCAAGTGTTGTTGACCTGCATTATTACGTCACGGGAGAACCAAACAAAGAGGAAATAAAAAAGAGGCTTCAGGGCCTTGGGTATATGTAGTGATTAAAATGGCGGACGAAAATGTTTTGGTGACTGGAGGGGCAGGATTCATAGGCTCGCACTTGGTCCAGAGACTGGTGAGCGAGGGCTACAAGGTCCGGGTTCTCGATAATCTGATTAGGTCTACAACGACGAGGATACAGCCATTGATTGACGACGGAAAAGTCGAGTTCATCGACGGCGACGTGCGCTACGAGGACGCTGTGAACAAAGCGATTGATGGGATAGATTACGTGTTCCACGAGGCCGCAGTCTGCATCAACAGAAGCATTGCCCACCCTAAGGAATCAATGGACATAAACCTTAATGGCTCGCACAACGTGTTCAGGGCTGCGCTCGACAACGGCGTGAAGCGGGTCGTGTTCGCTTCATCGGCATCGGTCTACGGCGCTCCTGAAAAGCTTCCGATGTCCGAGAGTGATGACTTGAAACCCATCACGCCGTACTGCGTCGCAAAGCTGTCGAGCGAGTACCTGCTAAAGTTCTTTGCGCGGCAGGGCCTTGAGTACAACGTGCTGAGGTACTTCAACGTCTATGGCGTAGGGCAAAAAACAGACGCGTATTACACGTCGGTGATAATAAAGTTCATAAAGCGCCTGCTGGCGGGAGAAGCGCCCCTAATAAGCGGAGACGGCTCACAATCCATGGACTTTGTCAACGTGCTGGACATTGTGGAAGCAAACATGCTTGCGATGAAGAGCGAGACCAAAAACGAGGTCATGAACGTTGGCAGCGGCACATCCGTGTCGATAAAAGAGCTTGCAGACATAATCACCAAAGATTTGGGCTTGGACATAGAGCCCGAGTACCTCAAGAGAGAAGTTATTGTCAAGGAGCGGCGCGCAGATGTGTCCAAAATAAAAAAGCTGCTTGGTTTCGAGCCAAAAGTCTCGATTGACGAAGGGCTCGCGATGCTTGTCGAAGATATAAAGAAAAACCCCCAGCTTTATTGAGGGATAGAGTGGACGGAGAGATTATTGAATTCATCAGGGAGAACGTCGCTACTTTTGGGTTAGACCTCTCTGGGCTTGTTGTGTTTACAGAAGCGGCTACTGGGAGCTATGCTGTGACGCCCGTCATTGCAGCCATTGCAAATGCGCAAGTGATTGCAATCGCAAAGGACTCAAAATACGGCAGTGCCGAAGACGCCGAGAACGCTGTTCGGGCACTTGCCGAAGAGGCGGGTGTCGAGGGAATAGAATTCGTGCGAGACAAAAGCCGAATTGGCGAAGCCGACATAGTAACGAACAGCGGTGCCGTGCGACCCATCAGCCGCGAAGATATTTCACGAATGAAAGAAACTTCAGTGATTCCACTCATGTGGGAGACCTGGGAATTCCGGGAAGCCGACATGGACCTCCGCGAGTGCTGGAAAAAAGGAGTGGCGGTGCTTGGCACTGACGAAAGTGTCCCGGAAATAAACCTTTTGTCATACACCGGCGCCGTGTGCCTTGCACTATTTGAAGATGCCGGCATACACCCGAGTGGGAAGAACGTTGTTGTCTTGGGCAACACGGTGTTCACGGAAAGGATTGCAGGTGCGTTGCGTGAGGCGGGCGCAACAGTAAAAGTGTTCAAAGAGAAATCACCCATTGATCTCACAAGTGTGGACGTGGTTGTGGTGTCGGAACATTTCGACCGCGGCACCGTTGTTGGGAAAGATGGCTGGATAAAAGCGAGTGAAGTGCCAAAGGGCGCACACGTAATACAGTTTTTCGGGGAGATAAACCGCGACGAGTTGGATGCCGCGGGGATTCTGTACACCCCAAAAAAGAGCCCGGGCTACGGGCACATGGGCAAGACCATGGCTGACCTGGGGCCGAAGCCGCTAGTACTATTAAACACGGGAAGCCTAAAAGTTGGAGAAGCTGCTGCCCGGGCACGGCTCTCGGGAAAGAGTATGGCAGAAGCCGAGAAAACCGCGCTACAGGAAAGCCCCGCACAAGGATTCGGTGAAGAACAGAAAAGAAGGTATGGCTATGGAAAACAATAGAAAGATGATATTATGCGGAGCCGGTGGGGGAGGCGGAAACAACCTCATAAGAAGCATCCGGAAAAGCGGATACCCAATCACAATTATCGGGACCAACATGGATCCATACGCGCTGGCAAAGTCAACAGCGGACAAGAACTACTTGATGCCCAGCGGGAAAGACCCATCTTACGTGGACAAAGTTAACAGGATCATAGAGCGGGAAGGCGCCGACCTAATAACACCCAACAACGACACAGAAGTTGGAGTCATCTCGGAAAACAGGGAAAAAATAAACTGCAAGACGTTCCTGCCGTCCAAGGAAGCAGTTAGGGCTTGCCAAGACAAGCTTGAGTTCTACAATCACTGCAAGAAGAACGGCATTCCTGTGGCAGAGGCAAGGCTTGTGAGCGACTTGGATGAAGTGGAAAAACACTTCGAAGAGCTACCCGGAGACAAGCTATGGTGCAAGCTCAGGCAATGCTCAGGATCGCAAGGCTCCCTCCCAGTGAACTCCCCCGAACAAGTAAAGTTTTGGGTGGAATACTGGGAAAAAATGCGGAACATCCAAAAAAGGCAATTCCTGCTCCTGGAGTACCTGCCAGGCCGAGACTTTGCGTTCCAAAGTGTCTGGAAGGACGGGGAACTCGTCATCGCAAAGTGTTGCGAAAGAAAAAGCTATTTCTTCGCACGCAACATGCCCAGCAACACCTCGTCAACGCCCCAGCTCGCAAAGATGACCAAAGACCAGAGGGTATACGACATTTGCGTCAAAGCAATCAAGAGCCTCGACCCCAAACCACATGGAAACTTTTGCTGTGACCTGAAAGAAAACATCAACGGCGACCCCTGCATGACAGAAATCAACATAGGGCGGTTCTTCATGATAACCAACATCTTCGACCTGACGGGCAAATACAACACTGCGGAAATGCACCTGCGCAGCGCGTTCGGCGACCCCTTGCCGGAAATGGACCCTTATGGCGACATCGACGAAAGCGTGTACATGATACGTGACCTTGACACCGAGCCAACCATAGTGACCAAAGAACAACTGGAAAACAGCTACGAAAAAATATGATTACTAACCCGTTTAGATAATTGCTTGGCTGTTTTGCTTAAAGTATTCTCTTTATGTAGAACAATCATACCACAAAAAGGAAGTCTATATAAAGACGGGGATTGACAAAATTAGCCAATGCCCCTGGGAGTGAGCTAAATGCCAGTTTCATTTGGAAGTATATCCTTGCCAACAAGGACTGTGAAGCCTAGGGACAGCGGCATAACAATGGTGCTGGACTCCGGCCTCGGGCTTAATGCCACAAAAGACCTGGTCGAAACAGCTGGCGACTACATCGACATCGTTAAGCTGGGATGGGGAACGTCCCGGCTGTTCAGTGACGAGCTGCTAAAAAAGAAAGTTGAACTGATGAAGAGCCACGGCATCAAAGTTTGTCCAGGAGGCAGCTTTGTCGAAATAGCGGCGGCACAAAACAAAGTCGATGAGTTTTTCGGGAACGCCAAAGCCATTGGATTCGATTGCGTCGAGGTCTCCAACGGCGTGCACCCAATGAGCGAAGAAGAAAAGATTGGAATCATAAAGAAGGCTGTTGCACACGGGTTCTCAGTTACGTCAGAAGTCGGGAAGAAAAACCCAGAAGAAGACGCACTGCTCTCGGCTGACGACCGCGTCCGGCTCGCCGAGCAAGAGCTTGAGGCAGGCGCATGGAAAGTTATTATGGAGTCACGGGCCAGCGGAAAACTCGGCATGTTCGACAGCTCCGGCAAAGTCAAGGAAGAAATGGCGAAGGAACTTTTCAGCCGCCTCGACATCAGCAAAATCATTTTCGAAGCCCCAGCCAAAGCGCAGCAGCTATGGCTCATCGAGCGATTGGGCAACGACGTCAACCTCGGGAACATTCGGCCCGACGACGCCATCCCTCTAGAGACACTGCGCCTCGGGCTCAGGGGCGATACACTCAAAAAATACCATTTGGAATGATATTAATGGAAGTGCGGCTCGAACACTGTGAGAATGGCGTCAGAAGCGCCGCCCAGCGGGGCGACGTCATCGTTCTTGTCGATGCCATCCGGGCAAGCTCGACCATTACCGCAGCATTGGCCAATGGGTTCGAGCGCGTGCTGCCGGTGGCATCGATTGAAGAATGTGCAGCCTACAACGGCAAGCCAGGATACGTGACTGCGGGCGAGAGGGACGGCAAAAAGCCCAGTAATCTGGACCGCGGCAACTCACCCACCGGATTCCCTGAAGGGAAAACCCTTGTCATCAGCACGACGAACGGAACACGCTGCCTCAAGGCAGCCGGTAACTCACAAGTGCTCATCGGCGCGCTCGTCAACTGCTCCGCAACCGCTGCCGCCGCCAAGCAAATGGCAAAGAAAATGGGTACAGGCATAAGCCTCGTGACCGCCGGATACCGCGGAGCCCCAGCCGAAGAAGACGATTACACTGCAGTGCAGATAATGAAGGCCATCAACGGCGAAGAACCTGACGCAAAAGATGAGTCGGTGTTCAAGAGCTCTGGCACGGCTCATAGGCTCGCGGGATGGGGCTATGCTGAGGACGTGCTGTTCTGCAGCCAAAGGGACATTTACAACATCGTACCGATATACAAAAACAACGAGATTGTGGTGCTTGAAATTGATTGAAGCAAATGTGTTGAAGGGATTCGTTTCGGATGTGCTCGTTGCACATGGCGTGGCGGAAGACTATGCGTCTGTTACCGCAGACGTTCTTGTGGAGGCCGACCTTCGCGGCCATAACTCACATGGCGTGTCCCGACTGGGCAGGATACTCACCGGAATAAAAGCGGGCACCCACAACCCATCGGGAAGGGCAGAAGTCGAGCAGGACAAAGGCGCAACTGCATTGCTCACCGGCAACCAGGGCCTTGGCCACCCAGTGGCAAAAGAGGCGATGAAACTCGCAATCAAAAAAGCCAAGGAGTATGGCATTGGGAGTGTTGGGATACACAACACCACCCACTTTGGCATGGCGGGGTATTACAGCGAACTCGCGGCAGAGCAAGGCATGATTGGCATAACTGTGTGCAATACAGAGCCGGCGATAGCTGCGTTCGGCGGGAATAAAAAAATAGTCGGCACCAATCCGATTGCGTTTGCCGCCCCCTACACGGAAGGCCGGCCGGTGCTTGTGGACATGGCCACGTCAGCCATCGCACGCGGCAAGGCACTTGAAGCCTCACGGAAGGGGGAAAAGCTGCCGCCAATGGTTGCGATGGACAGCGAGGGCAACCCAACACAAGACCCGAAAAAAGCGCTGGATGGATCGCTGATAGCCATAGGAAGTGCCTTCGCGTACAAGGGATTTGGACTGGCAATGGCTTTTGACCTGCTCAGTGGCGCACTTGTCCGTGGCCACTGCGGGACTGACGTCCATGGCAGCGCGACAACAACAGAAAGGTCTACAGTGGGGGACTTCATGATAGCGATAAACATTGCGAACTTCACAGACATCAGCGAATTCAAACAAAAGACGAGTAAGCTCGTGGACGAGGTAAAAGAAAGTGGTGAGGGCGTGCTCTATCCTGGGGAAAAAGAACAGGTGACAAGAGACGAACGGCTGAAAAACGGCATACCTCTCGACGAAGGCTTGATAAGCGAGCTGCGAAAAATGGGGCGTGAGGTAAATGTCAATCTCGAGTGATGTTTTAGGCGAGATGAAAGATGCCGGCATAGACTTTGTCACTTCAGTGCCCTGCATCCTTTTGGCGGAATTGCTTGAGCTATTGGACAAAGAGCCGAGCATGACCCATCTGCCAGTCACGCGCGAAGAAGAGGGGATGGGCGTGTGCGCTGGCGCTTACCTGGCTGGGAAAACCCCTGCCATGCTAATGCAGAACTCTGGGTTGGGCAACTCAATAAACGCCCTCGCGTCCCTCGTGCTCTACTACGATATCCCCTTAGTGCTCATCTTTAGTCATCGGGGCACCGAAGGAGAGAAGATCAATGCTCAAGTCCCCATGGGAGACGCAACACCCAAACTGCTTGACGCCGTCGGGATTGAATACATCACCATTGAATCTGCGGAAAACATGGGGAAAATACGCGACGCGATAAAAAAAGCAAATTCCGAGAGCAAGCCAGTGGCTGTGCTGCTCCCGTTCTCGTTCTGGGGGGAACGGCAATGAAGCGCATTGACGCAATCACGCAGATTGCCGAGGCACTGGGTGAAGAATGGGTTGTGGCGAACATTGGGTTCCCGTCAAGGGAGCTTTATTCCGTGAAGGACAGGGCGAAGAACTTTTACATGATGGGCTCGATGGGCCTGGCTTCGTCGATTGGGCTTGGTGTGGCGCTGTGCTGCAAAGAGAACGTGTGGGCAATTGACGGGGACGGGAGCGTGCTCATGAACCTTGGCACGTTGTCGACCATCTCTAACTACGGGCCTGAAAACTATACTCTTATAATACTGGACGACTCTTCCTATGGGTCAACGGGCTGCCAGCCCACACACACCAGCGGGAAAACAGACTTGTCCAAGATGGCAGAAGGCGCGGGAATCCGAAGCGTGCACAACATTGGCGCCGGCGAACTCAAGGCAACACTGGAGTCGCTGCGCGGCAAGCCCGGGCCACACGTCGTTGTCGCAAGCTTCGAGCCAGGCAACGCAAAAGTCCCGATTATTCCAATGGAGCCCAGTGAAATCAAAAATAGATTTATGGAGGCAATAAAATGCTGATTGATGGAAAGACCACGAAAGCAAAGGAGCAGGTTCCTGTGATAAACCCTTACGATGGGAACGAAGTTGGGATGGTGTGTGCCTGCACAAAAGGGGATGTGAAGCGCGCGGTCGATGCCGCGAAAAAGGCTAGGGGCGTGGCAAAAAAAATGACACCGTACCATCGGTACGAGCTGTTGTTTTCTGTTTACGAGCAAGTCAAAGAGAACAAGGAACAACTCGCGAGGCTCATCACTTCGGAATGCGGAAAAACCATAAAAGAAAGCCGTAGTGAAGTCGGGCGATCAATGGACACACTGCTCTTCTCGGCAGAAGAAGCCAAAAGAATCACCGGTGAAACCATGTCCGCGGATGTGACGCCGGTGGAGACCGGGAAAAGAGGGTTCACAATCCTGCAGCCAATCGGAGTCGTGGCCGCGATTTGCCCGTTCAACTTTCCGTTGAACCTGGTGCTGCACAAAGTAGCCCCCGCGATAGCATCGGGCAACACTTTGGTCGTGAAGCCGGCCAGCCAGACGCCACTGACTGCTTACAAACTCGGCGAAATGCTAACCGATGCCGGAGCACCCCCCGGCCTAATAAACATTGTCAGCGGGAGGGGTAGCGAAGTCGGTGCCGCTCTCGTGAAAAGCGATGTTAACATGATTACGTTTACGGGGAGTGTCGAGGTCGGCCAGAAAATTGCTGCAAACGCCGGAATGAAAAAGATGTCGCTGGAACTCGGCGGCAACGGCCCACTCATAATCATGGACGACGCCGACCTGGACAAAGCCATTCCCGATGCACTGGACGGGGCGTTCGGCACCGCAGGGCAAAGGTGCACAGCCGTGAAAAGAATTCTTTTACACAACAAAATTGCGGATGAATTCATCCCGCGCTTTGTGGAAGAGGCAAAGAAGCTCAGGGTGGGAGACCCCATGGACGACAAGACCGATGTCGGTCCATTGATTAACGAGAGTGCAGCCATTGACGTGGAAGAACGAGTTGAAGAAGCAGTCAATGACGGTGCCGAAGTGCTTCTTGGCAGGAAGAGAGAAAAGGCACATTACTGGCCAACCGTTCTGGACAATGTCCCGCGCACCACGCGCATGGTACAGACCGAAACGTTCGGCCCGACTGCACCCATAATCCGGTTCGACAGCCTCCAAGAGGCAGTGGAAATCGCGAACGAGACCCCGTACGGGCTTCAGGCAGGCATATTCAGCGAGGCATTTAAGAACATAAAATACGCTGTCAGCAACATCGAGTCTGGCGCAGTGGTCATCAACGGCCCGCCAGGGTTCAGAATCGATCCGTTCCCGTTCGGTGGCGTGAAGTACTCGGGCATGGGCCGCGAGGGCATCAAGTACGCAATACGCGAAATGACAGAAATAAAGACCGTGTTCTTCTAGTGCATCCGCGCCTTGAGCGAGTTCACAGCCTCGAAGAGGACGTCCTGCGTGAATGACATGGACACCACCGGAATGTCCGATACGCGCTGGACCGTTGTTGCTGCTACAGGACCACAGATTAGTCCAAGAGCCCCATCCTTCTCTGCCTTAACGGCCGCCACTATCTCATCCTCAATACTTGTCGCGGGATAGTCCTTGATTATTACTTCTGTTCCACTGAAAGAAAAAGTGCGGTTCTTCAGGCGGTCAAGGACAGCACGACCAGTGATAAGCGCGACGAATGGCTGGGAAACACCCTCCATATCCCTCACCGTCTTGAAGATTTGCCGAAGCGTTGAAATGCGAAAGTCCAGCCTCTCGCCAGACACAATTTTGTAAAGAGTGTTCTGGGGGATGCCTGACTTCCTCGCGAAATCAATCACGCTCATGTTCTTGCTTTCCAGGAATACCTTGAAGGCTATGACGAACCCTTGCTCAGAACCCATTGCCGCTAGAAGCAGCTTTTTGTCTTCCATATTATACACCGAGGATAATTATTGCTTTAATCCTATTTAAATATGTCCTCTTTGTATAAGATATTTGTCTTATAAGAAAGGTTTATATATGGAATTTTCCTAATTATTGGGGCAAGTGAGGAAGATGGTAACCAAACGAGTACTAGTGATTGGGCTGGACGGCACTCCGCCGGAACTGCTTTTCGGAATGCGCGAACAGCTGCCGAACATTGACGCACTAATGCGGAAGAGCTTATGGGCACCTATGCGAACGTGCATCCCGCCGGTTACCAACCCCGCGT
>JBHOSQ010000013.1:0-31501 GCA_042584585.1 archaeon
CGGACAAGGGCGCCTCCCGTGCCTTTGGTGCAGCCTTTTTGGGCGCTTCTTTCTTGGCGCCCTTGTCCGTTATCGCGATCTTGTTGCCGATTGCCTGGCCGGGCATTCCGCGGTTGAAGCGTGCGCGCACTGCGCCACTGTTTCCGTGAACGTCCACTATCTTGCCGTGGATTTCCTTTTTCGCGGGAGACAGCCACAAAACACGCTTGCCGATTAGTTGGGCTGCCTTGGAGCGTGAGTCGAAGCCGTCGACTTCGACAATCATCTGGTTGCCCCGCATAGTTCGCCTTCCGCGGCGGTAATTGGTAATGATTCCTTCCATTGTAATCACCAGTAGAGAGGTAGGGATTATGCGTCAAAGGGTTTATAAAGCTTTATTGCCTAATCCCGGAATATGCTTGTGCTGGGCATTGACGAGGCAGGGCGGGGCCCTGTGTTCGGGCCAATGACGCTTGGAGGCGTCGTGGACACCGAAAAGTCCGAGGTTTCTTATCGCGAGATGGGGTGCAAGGACTCGAAACTGCTTTCTCCGGCACGCCGGGAAGAATTGGCCGAGACAATCCGCAAGACGGCCAAGGAAATCGCGGTTATAGAGATTTCTGCGCACGAGATTGACTCGATGAGAAAAGTTATGTCCCTCAACGAGGTCGAGGCCAAGAAAATCGCGGAAATGGTTCTTTCTTTGAAGGAAAAGCCCGACAAAATCATTATTGACTGCCCCGACACCGAGCCCACGCGGTTCATCCAGCGGCTGCGGAAGTACTTGGGGCCGGACTTCAACGCAATCGCGGAGCACAAGGCGGACGTTACGTACCCCATTTGTTCTGCGGCGTCGATAGTCGCGAAGGTCGCTCGGGACGAGTGGGTCAAAAAAACACGGGCCAAGTACGGCGAAATCGGGAGTGGCTATCCGGCTGACCCCGTGACAAAAGAGTTTTTGAAGAATTATTTTGAGGAGCACGGCAAATTGCCACCATTCGCGCGCAAGTCATGGGACACTAGCAAGCGCATGGAAGAAGAAAAGCTGCAGGCCACACTAGGCGAGTTCAATGAAAGTGCGGATTGAAGAAGTGCGGGAGCTGCTTGTCAAGAAGCTGGCTGCGAAAGGGCTGTCGCCCGAAGACTCCGGGATTATTGCCGACGAGTTCATGGACGGTGAGCTGCGCGGCAGGAACGAAAGCTGCCACGGGCTAATGGCTTTTCCCGTTGAAATCAAGCACATTGACTCCAAGGGGCCAATCAAAGTAGAGCGCGAGGGGCCGTCGTATGCACTCGTGAACGGCAACGGAAACCCCGGCCAGTTGGTGGGAAAGTTCGCGATGGAGCTTGCCATCAAAAAAGCGAGGGAGACCGGCGTCGCCATGGTGGGGTCGTACAACCACCCCCCGTACTTGATGCCCGGCTACCAAACCCGCTACGCAGTGAAAGAGGGGATGATTGGCATGGTGACTACCGTGGCGAACGCATCCACCGCCCCGTTCGGTGGAATAGACCCGGTCTACGGCACGAACCCGATTGCTATTGGGATTCCATCGAAGAAAGAGCCCATTGTCCTGGACATGGCGACCACGGTGCGCGCCAAGGGAGTCACGAGGCACGCCAAGCGGTACGGAAAAGAAATCCCGGGGGGATGCGCCATCGACAAGGACGGGAAGCCGACGTGTATTCCAGACGAAGTCAACGCCATGCTTCCGTTCGGGGGGTACAAGGGGTACGGCCTCGGGTTCGCAATCGAGGCGCTTGTGGGGCCATTGGTGAAGGCAAAGGTCGGCACTGAAACGGGGCGGGGATTCCTGTTCCAGGTGATTGACCCGGAGGCATTCGCGGGCCGCGACGAGTTCGAGGAAAAAGTCAGCAGGCTCGTCAAGGAAGTCAAGGGCTCACGCAAGGCAGAGGGCGTGGACGAAATATTCGTGCCCGGCGAGCAGAGCGAAAGGACCAAGCAGGAAACCCTCAAAAGCGGCTTTATCGAGGTAGACGAAAAGCTGTGGGAAGAGCTGAACAGCCTTTAATGTTTATAAAGGTGTTCGCCCCCTAACTCAAATCGCTTACGAGGTGAATTTCTAATGATTTATTTGGCAATATTAGCGGGACTAATAGCGCTCGGCGCGGCCTACTACTATTCACAGGAAGTACTCAAGAGGCCTGTGAAGAAGAAGAGGGTGGCCGAGCTCTCAGAAATGATTCGAGAGGGCGCAATGGCGTACCTCAAGAGGCAGTACATAACCATTGCCGTGTTCGTCGTGGCAATCACTGCACTATTATACTACTTTATCAGCCCATACACGGCTGGCGCGTTTGTATTTGGCGCCTTGCTGTCCGGGCTGGCCGGCTTCCTCGGCATGTACATGGCGACAAGCTCTAACGCGCGCACTGTCGAGGCAGCCCAAAAAAGCCTGGGCGAAGGCCTTAAGGTCGCGTTCTCGAGCGGAGCGGTCATGGGGATGTCCGTTGTCGGGTTCGGCATAATCGGGCTCTCGGCCACTTACCTCGCGCTTAGCACGGTGTTCCCGGGGAACTTCGCGAAAATCGCTGAGCTGATTGTCGGCTTCGGGTTCGGAGCTTCTTCGATTGCGCTGTTCGCGCGCGTCGGCGGAGGCATCTACACCAAAGCAGCCGATGTTGGCGCCGATTTGGTGGGCAAGATTGAAGCCGGAATCCCGGAAGACGACCCCCGCAACCCCGCGGTCATCGCAGACAACGTTGGCGACAACGTGGGCGACGTCGCCGGAATGGGCGCTGACCTGTTCGAGTCATACGTCGGGGCAATGATTGCCGCGGCGGCGCTCGGTGTCTCACGGTTCGGAGTCCTCGGGTTTGAGATTCCGCTCGCGATTGCCGCGGCCGGAATAATCGCGTCCGTCATAGCAACGAAGTTCGTTAAGCTCAAGGGACGGGGGATGGAGTCACTGCTCAACGCATTAAGGCGCGGCACCATTGCCGCGGCATTGCTCATGCTTGTGTTCGTTTACATTGCGCTGTACTTCATTGCGCCGGGCATGTCCGTCCAACTGTTCGTGCCGGTGCTCATGGGTATCCTCGCGGGCACTGCAATCGGGTTCGGCACAGAGCACTACACTTCTGACCAGTACGCCAAGACACGCGAAATCGCGCAGGCGTCGGTCACAGGCGCAGCAACCACAATCATTTCCGGCCTCGCGGTCGGGATGATTTCGACCGTGATTCCCGTCATCGCGATTTCAATCGCGGTGCTTGCGTCGTACTACTTCGCGGGCCTGTTCGGAATCGCGATAGCGGCCATTGGAATGCTGTCGACGCTTGGAATTACGTTGGCTACGGACGCATACGGCCCCGTTGCAGACAACGCGGGCGGCATCGCGGAAATGGCGAATATGCCGGCGAAGGTGCGCAAGAGAACCGACCTGTTGGACTCAATGGGCAACACTACTGCCGCAACAGGAAAGGGCTTCGCAATCGGGAGCGCGGCACTGACCACGCTTGCGTTGATTGCGGCGTACATGGGCGCGGCGGGCTTGACTCCGGTCATGATAAGCCTGGCTAACCCCATCGTGCTCGTCGGTGTGTTCATCGGCGGCTCGCTGCCGTTCCTGTTCTCCGCGCTAACCATGCTTGGGGTCAGCAACGCAGCCAAGGACATGATTGACGAGGTCCGCAGGCAGTTCAAGGACAAGGGCATACTCGCAGGGACTGTTCGGCCTGACTACCGCAAGTGTGTCGACATAAGCACGAAGGCAGCACAGAGGGAAATGATTGTTCCTGCGGTGCTCGCAGTTGTGTCTCCTGTCGCGTTCGGGTTCATCTTTGGACCGGCCGCGTTGGCTGGACTATTGGTGGGCGCAACCGCAACCGGGTTCCTATTGGCCGTGCAGATGGCCAACTCCGGAGGCGCGTGGGACAACGCCAAGAAGATGATTGAGGGTGGAGCGTTCGGAGGCAAGGGAAGCCCCGCGCACCAGGCCGCGATTATTGGCGACACAGTTGGCGACCCGTTCAAGGACACTTCGGGCCCGTCGCTGAACATCTTGCTGAAGCTCATGTCGATTGTATCGCTTGTGTTTGCGCCGCTCATCGCGACGTACGCACTGCTTTAGCGGGAAACCCAGTCCGAGTACTCCTTGCTTGCATCGGCCTCGAACCAGGTCCATTGCGGCAGGGAGTACTTGTGCATTTCTTTTACTCTTTTTTCCAGCGAGGCTAGCTTTTCTTTTGTTGTCTTAAGGACCAATTTGTATTCTATCTCGTCCTTCATTACGCCTTCCCACTTGTAGATTGTATTGACCGGAGTGACTTCTGCGCACGCCGCCAGGCCTTCCTCTATGGCAGTCTTTGCCACGAGCTTGGCGTCGCGGTCAGTCGAAAAAGTAGTGGTTGCGATTATCAATTAAATCACCCGAACATGGCAAATGGGTTGAACGACGAGTCGGTCTCCTGCCCGTCGGCCATGGTGCTGCGCTCGTGCTGGAGCTCGTGCGGCTTGTAGAAGTAGCGGATGATTTCCTTTGCCGCCTCACGGGCATAGTCCTCGGTCTTCTTGTCCTGCGGCACGATGACGCGGAAAATGTTTTTCTTTAGCGTGAACTGGGCGTTGAGCACGCTGTTCTCGAAGGCGTGGGAAAGCTTTTCCCCGTCCTCGAGCGCGTAGCCAATCACCACGAAGTCGCACGACACGTCCTCGATGAGGCGCTTCGCGCCCAGCGCGGCGTCATCGATTGTGGGCACAAGCTCGCGCTTGATTTCCAGCGTGGAGACTTCTTTCTCGAACTCTGACTCAAGGAAATTGTTTACTTCCTCGGCCCCTAGGACTTCGACTATTCCGGCGCGCATGATGCAGAGAACACAGCAGTGGAATAAAAAGGTTTGCGCCTAGAGCCGGTGCAGCTCAAGGTGGATGGTTTTCTGGTTTTTGCCGGATAGGGTGATGCCATCTGAATACTCTTTGCTGGTTGTAGAGAACTTGCCTTTCGAGTGCTCCTTGAACTTGTCGTGGTCGAACACTGGTTTGTGCGCATCAAGGACGTCCTGGACGTGGAGCGTGGCCCCGGGCTTCATGACGCGGTGCACCTCCGCCACGGCCGCGCCGAGCTGGTCGACTTCAACGTGGTGGAACACCCGGTCCGCGTGCACATGGTCGAAAGTCTCTTTCTCGAACGGCATGTCCACTAGGTCTGACTTGATTATCTCGACGCCCTCGACATTGTTCATTTCCTTGAACCGGTTCAGGACGCTGCACACAAGCGGGTCGTTGTCGAGCAGGTAGAGCTTGATGCCGGAATCCTTTTTTTCCTGCAGCTGCTTCATGAGCTCGATGCCGCTGAGGCCCACGCCGACGTGGAGCGCACTGGCATTTTCCTCGGGGTAGTCGTGAAGGTGCACGTCTACTGTGGGGGACTGGTGGCCTGAAAAGTACGCGGCGTAAAAGTCAAGGGCCTCTGGCGCCAAGGCTTTTTCCAACCTAACGACGGCTTTGCGGCCGCGCTTGATAATCTTGGACCCTTCTTCCTGCTCTTTCCCCCCAATCTCCAGCCTCTCGTCCGGCTCTATTCCCCTCTTGGCCAATTCCGTGAGGGAGTACGTCTTCTTCTTGGGCAGCTTCTGGGCAAGTAACTGGAGGGCTCCCCCCTCTTCACTGCGCTCTTTCGGGCGATAGGGCATGTGTGGGAAGAAAACGTTTTCGATTATGGTTATGATGCTGGACTCCGGGAGCTTGCGCAGGGACTCGTCACTGGTCTCACTGACCAGCTTGTCCAAGAGATTTTCCTTCGCCTCCAAAAAGTCCATGGTAAGATTATTACACTACCAGTATAAAAATCACTTGGGCAGCTTTCCGGACAGGAACGGCGAGAGCAGCACTGGCGTCAGGAACACGCTCACGAAAATCAGTATCAAGAACGAGCTGAACACGCTTGCGGAAAGCACGCCGATGCTCGTGCCGAGCACCAGGATTACCATGGCTACTTCTCCGCGGGGAATCATGCCAATCCCAAGGGCGATGGACTCGCGGTTCGTCAGGCCCGAGAGCATGCCGGCCCCGTAGCACGCGATTGCCTTGGACGCGAGCGCGACCGCGACGAGCGCGAGGGTGAACCCGCTCAAGGCAGTGGAGTCGATTACGATTTGTAGGCCGACCCACGCAAAGAACAGTGGCACGAAAAAGCCTTCGGAGACCACGTCCAGCTTGCTGCTGAAGTTTTTGGTGCCGAGCGAGCTGCGGGACAGTATGACCCCCGCGAGGAACGCGCCTAGCACTGTGGAGAGGCCGAGCTTGTCCGCGAGGAACGCGAGCAGGATGACCAGGACTATGGTGATTGAGAACTGTGCCTCTTCCGCCTCGAACCGTTTCGAGATTGTTACTAGGCGGGGGAACAGCCAGCCCGACGCCAGGAAGATTGCCGCGAACGCGCCCATGCCGAACAAAATGCTGCTGAGGTCGGCTAGTGAGGGGAGGCCGCCGGTGAGTGCCATCGAGACCACGAACGCCAGTAGGAACAGGCCGACCACGTCGTCGACGACCGATGCACCGAGTATTGTGCGGCCGACGCGGGTGTTGAGCTTGCCTTTGTCAATGAACGCGCCGAGGGAAATGGTTATGGATGTGGCTGCGAGGGCAGTGCCGATGAACAAAGAGGCTCCAAAGTCAAATCCAAAGTATTGGGCGAGGAAGTAGCCGGCTATCAGGGGTATGATGGAGCCGAACAGGCCGACCAGTACCGCCGACTTTTTGTTGCGGAGCATTTGCTTTAGGTCGACTTCTTCGAAGCCCGCGACGAACAGGAGGAGGATTAGCCCGACTTGGCCGAACGCTGCGATGTTGGCTATGTCAACCAGGCCCAGGATGGGCCCAAGGACGAACCCTGCGAGGATGGCGCCGAGCAGCTCCGGCATTTCGATGCGCTCGAAGACTTCGCCGAACAGTTTTGCGAGTATGAGGACTATTGCGAGGTCGAGGAGGAATTCCATGTTATTTCACCATCCTGTTGACGATGTCTTGGCGGGCGATGACTCCTACGACTTTGTTGTTTTCGACGACTGAGACGAGGGCGTTTCCAGAGTTGAGCATCAAGAGGGCTGCGTCGGACACCGGTGCCTCGGGGGCGATGATGTCCTCGTGCTCGCTCATCAAGTCGCTTACTTTTTCGGCGAAGAACGCGAGGCCGGAGCGGGCTACTTTGGCTTCGGATACTTTGGTCGGGTCGACCGCGAGCTTCAGCAAGTCGCTTTCGTGGAGCTCGCCCACGAACTGGCTTTTGCTGAACACTGGGATTGCGCTTAGGATGGTTCCGGAAAAGACTTTGACGGCCTTGGCGATGGAGTCGCCCGGCTTAAGGGTCGGGAACTTTTTGCGCATGTGCTTCTTGACTGGGTCGCGGCCAATCTTCTTCATAAGGCAAAGAACACGGGTTGGGAATAAAAAGGTTTACGTGCAGAATAGTGGGTATGGCCGTCTTGATTAACCGCAAGATTTGTGATAATTCTAAGGACTGCCCTGGCATTGGGATTTGCCCGACGCACGCGCTTTTCTGGGACGACGAAAACAGCCAAATCGGGATGGATGACACCAAGTGCACGAGCTGCAAGCTGTGCGAAGACAAATGCCCGGTTGGCGCGATTCGCGTTGCTGGCAGTGACGAAGAGTACGCCAAAATCAAGAAAGAAATCGATGACGACCCCCGGAAGGTCTCGGACTTGTTCGTGGACAGGTACGGCGCGGAGACGGTTGACCACGCGTTCGAGATTGTGAAAGAGCGGTTCGGCGTGCAGATTCTTGAGGCCACGCAGCTGGCAGCGGTCGAGTTCTATTCGCCGGAGACAATTAAGTGCCTACTCAAGAGCATTCCAATCAAGCAGTTGTTCGGGGAGCTGGCTGTGAAGTACCGGAAGATAGAGGTTGCCCCGGGCTCGGAATTGCTAAGGAAGTATGGCGTCAGTGAATTGCCGTGCCTAGCGTTTTTCGAGAACGGCGAGCTCAAGGGGAAGATTGAGGGATACTACAACGTGGCCAAGAAAAAAGAATTGCTCGAGAAGGTAAACGCGATTATTTCGTGACTTCTTCTACTTCGAGGTCGATGTAGTCCCCGTCCTTTAGCCCGAACTTGGTGCGGAGGCAGTACGGGGAAATGACTTCGACTACTTTGCTTCCGTGGTGGGTTAGCTCAGGAACGACGGCGGTGACGCGGGTGTTCAGCATGACCGCGGGATACATCCACACGGCCCCATGGCTTTTGCCGTCCTCGGTCCACGAAGAAATGAAGTGCGAGCGCGTTGGGAAGCTCGGCGCCTCAGGTAACTCAAGGTTCAGCGTGCCGGGAAACGGGTCGTACCCCAGTTTTGCCTTCATTTTGGCGGCGTACATGCTAATGAAATACGCTCCAGTCTTGTCGCCAGAAACCACCCTTCCTTTAAGTAAAAGTGACATTATAGGCACCTCGCGGGCATAATTCTAGAGTTAAAGTTTAAATAGTTATGTCTATAGAATAGAGCCCAAGCCGCCGTTGGCGCAAGTCAACGGCAGGTGAACCAGCACCGACCACAGTCGGTGTCAATGACAAAGGGCTTGTAGCTCAGTCGGAAGAGCGCAACGTTCGCAACGTTGAGGTCGAGGGTTCAAATCCCTCCAAGTCCACTACAACCCTTTTTCTGTAGACTTTGACGTTGACCAAAGTCAACGTCGGGGGCCCAGGAAAAGCGTTGATGGAAAAGCTTACTTCTTTTTTTCTCTCTTGAAGACAACAGTCTTGGACGGGCTCCAGCCGTGTGGCATGGCGCGCCCCGGGAACAAGTGGCCCGGCTCCACCTTGTAGTTTCGCCCGAACTCGTGCAGCTCGCCGTAAAGCTCTCCCGCGCAGCCGTGCAGGGGCAGCGGCTTCTTGGAAAATATGAAGTGGACCTTGAACTTGCTCATCTTCCCAATGTACATGCGGACTTCGCTCTCGCTCAAGTCGTCGTAATTCCTTAGGTGCGCGATTTCGCCGTGGAGCCGCACTTTTCTGACGCCGAGCTTGTCAAGCTTCTGCGCGAGCTTCTGCGACCCCCCTTGCTTCGGGTCTCCGTAGCCCTCCACCGTTGGGACGAAAATGATTTTGGCTTTTGGGTTCAGGCTGCTGACCCACTTTTTTGTTTGTTTCATCCTCGACTTTTCGACGAGGACAAACTTTGGGGCCTTGTTCTTCAGCACTTTCTTTAGATTGGCAACGTATCGCATGTATTCCTTTTTCGATGCGTACTTGCCCTCGACCAGAATGTCGAGAGTGCTCATGCCCTCATAGGGCGTGCCTTTTGCGTCCTGGCCGAACAAGGTCGTGCAAAAGCGGGGGTGGACAATGACATCAACTGTCCCGCGCGACTTGGCTATCTCTTCCTTCAATCCGCTCTCAAAGGCGGGAACGAGGAGGCTGTAGGACTTTAGCCCAAAAACCATTGCATACACTTCTGTTTTTGTAGTATTTATGCGCCGCCTTTTTTAAGGGAGGAAAGGCAGAATTCAACCAATGAATCCAAAAGCAGTTATCCTGGACGTCGACGGGACGCTGATTGACTCGACTTCCGCAATCACAAAGCGGCACGAATTGACCGCGGAAAAAATGGGATTGCGAAAAGTCGGGGTAGACGAATTCATGCGGGAGAGCGGCAAGGGATGGAGAGAAATCATCCACGAGCTTTGGCCGGAAGTCGACGTCGAAAAGTTTGTTGATGTATACTTCACTACCCCCAAGCTGCCGTACCCCGCGGTCCCAGGAGCGATTGACGCGGTTCGGAAGCTAAAGGCACAAGGCTTTGTGCTGGGAATTGTCACCGGCAAGTCCACGTACAGTGCAGAGGACCAGCTGAAGGAAGAAGGGTTTGACCTGGAGTGGTTTGATTTCGTTCACGGCGAAGACGCCCTCGCGGCTTGCAAGCCGAACGCAGGTGCGTTCGACAACGCGCTCACAATACTGGGGCTCAAGGGCATAACCAAAGAAGAAACGGTTTACGTCGGCGACTCCCCAAACGACGAGGCGGCGGCGATTGGGGCGGGGCTGCGGTTCATTGCGGTGCTTACCGGCCACAACACGAAAGAAGACTTTGGTGGCGTGGAAATAATCGAATCTGTCGCAGAGCTGCCTGACGCATTATCCTAGGGGATAGCCGAACCGCTTCAGGGTTTCCTTGCGCTTTTCCTTGTCTTCTGCGGTCTCGATTTTGTCCGGTGTCCTGCCGTCCACTGCGCCAAGCACGGCCTTGCCCTGCTCGGTCTCGAAGACTAAAATGTCCAATGGGTTAGCCGTGGCGGCGAAGATGTTCACGACGCCGTGAACGTGGAACAAGTCGTTCAATAGGTTAATGGGAAACGCTTTTTCGACGAGGCAGACAAAGACGTGGCCGGCGCCAATTTCGTGGCAGATTCGCCCCGCGTCTTTTTCGAGTGCCGCATCGTTGCCGTTGGTGCGTGTGATGCCCAAGCCGCCGTCGTTCATGGCGACGCCGACCTTGACTCCGGACGCCGTGGCGATTAGTGCCCTGGCGAGGTCGTCCACGGTCTTTAGCGAAAAGTTTCCCTGGCCCACAATGGTCTCACGGGAGGCCACGGGGTCAATGTGGTAGACGCTCATGGTCATTCCGATACCACGTCCAAAATGAGCTGGTGCACTGCTGCCGGGGGTTGGTTGCCGTCAATGACGTGGAAATTCGCGTATTCCTTCGCTAGCTGCAGGTAGTTCTCGCGGACTTTGTCGAGGTAGTCGCTCTTCTCGAACAGCTCGAACTCGAACCGCGACGTCTCCATTCGCTTAATGCACACGTCGGTGGGGACGTCCAGGAAAAATATGTGGTCGGGCAATCGGAACTTGGAGTTGATTTGCTTGAGCCACTCCTTGTCCGCGCTCACCGAGCCATAGGCAATCGAGGAAAACATGTAGCGGTCGCTCACGACGTTGTATCCCTTTGCAAGTGCGGGCTCGACGACGCGCTCCAGGTGGTGCGCGCGGTCCGACGCGAACAATAGCTGAAGGCATTCCTGCGTGGTGGACCATTCCTTGGTGAGCTGGGCGCGGATGAGGCCGCCGATTAAGTTGTTGGTCGGCTCCTTCGTGACCACGCTTTTTCCGCCGTCGTTTAGGCGGGACGCGAGCAGTGCCGCTTGCGTGGACTGGCCTGAGCCGTCCAGCCCCTCGAAGACTATGAACATTGGACGCATGGATGTTCTTGTGAATGAGGGGGTATAAAAAAAAGCAGGATTTGCAGAAAGCTTATAAAGCGGACGCGAGTTTATTTGTCGATGGCGCTGATTCAGCAGCACGAGGAGAGGAACCTATTCGACAAGATTGTGGAGTATTACCACTCGCTGCATGAGGAAGTAAAGTTCGTGAAGCGCGAGGAAATGCTTAGCCCGGCCAAGATAAAGGGATTGTATTACACTCTCCCGAGCCTCGAGAACGTCGTGACGTACGGCCAGAAGGTCGAGGAAGTGAAAAGGGCCATCGGCCACGGGTACAACACGCCCGTGATTGTCCTGCGGAAGCGGGACCGCGACTTGCTTATTGACGGGCACCGCCGCATTCGCGCGGCGTGGGAGCTCGGGATTGAGTGGCCCGCACTCATCATGATTCCGGACAAGCAGAAAGAATTCGGCGTCGAAAAACTTGCGCAAGGGCAAATCAAGGGTTTGTGGAAGAAATGACTACCATCGTAGGCCATCGCGGCGCACGCAATGTAGAGCCAGAAAACACTTTGCTGGCGTTCCGGAGGGGAATAGAGCTGGGGGCTGAGTGGGTCGAGTGCGACGTCCGGTTGACTGCGGACGGTGAATTAGTCGCGATGCACGATGCCACGCTGGAGCGGACTACGAACGGCGAGGGCGAAGTGGAGAAGAAAACACTGGCCGAGCTGAAGGAATTGGACGCGGGGAAGGGCGAGAAGGTTCCGACGCTCCAGGAAATAATCGAGACTGTCAAGGACAAGGCGGGGCTGATTATTGAGCTGAAGGGCAGCAACACCGCGGAAAAAGCGGTTGAGCTGGTGGAAAAGAACTTGATGAACAAAGTTGCGTTTGTGTCGTTCAAGCCCGAGGAATTGAAGAAGGTCAAGGACCTTGACTCGTTTTCGACTGGGTTCATTTCCAGGGCCTTTGCGCTGGAAGTGATTGCGGAGGCCAAGCTGCTTGGCGCTGGGATCTTGGTCGTGCCGGTGTCGGAGGCGACGCAGGAAGTGGTCGACGAGGTGCACGGCGAGGGCCTCAAGGTCGGGGTGTGGACAGTGAACGACAAGGCGGGCTACGAGCGGATGGTGTCCTTTGGCGTTGACGTTGTTGTGTCGGATGACCCTGGAAAGCTGAAATGAATATAAAGGGCGTTGCTCTAATTCTCCCGTAATGTCGCAGACACTGATTTTCAGGAAGGGCGGGGACGTGACCTTGCTCCACGACGACCACATCAAAGAAAAAAAGGACTACGTCACGTGGATGCACCTCGGGCCTAATGAAAAGCTTATTGACGCAACCATCAAGGCGTTCGGCCAGGACGAAGACTTCCGGGAAGACTTCCTGGAGGAACAGAGGCCGAGGCTCGCCAACTTCAAAAACTTTTCCGTTGTTGTCTTCACAGCGCCCACCAAGACGGGTGTGGTGCAGCTTTCGTTCATTATTTCGAAGAACAAAGTCATTTCCGTCGCGAACGAAGTGACGGACTTGATTGACTTGGTGACGAAGGAACTGATAGACGAAAACGAAAAGTTGAGTCCCAGCGAGATTTTGTCGCACATCATTGACGAGGCGATTGAGGCCTCGATTGACTTGATTGAGGACCAGGAAAAGTGGGCGGACGGGCTTGAGCTCAGTGTGCTCAGGAACCAAAAGCTCAACCAAGGCAGGATACAGGACTTGCGCGTGGACGCGTTTTCCAACGCCAAGCTGTTCCGCGCAGACCTTGAGGTAATCCGGGAAATCCTTGATGGCGAAGCAAAATTCGTGAAGGCCTCGGAATTCGACGAAAACCACGAGGACCGTGTCCTGTTCGCGATTGACGAATTGGACACCATCAAGGAGTCGGTCACAAACATCACCAACATGCACTTGGCGAACCTGTCCCACAGGATGAACGAGAGCATGCACAAGCTGACAATCGTTGGCTCGATACTGCTTATTCCCGCCGTGGTCGCGAGCGTGTTCGGGATGAACGTGACGCTGCCGGCGCTGGGCTTCTGGGAAATAATGCTTGGCTCTTTAGGGGTCGCGCTCGTTATGGTGGGCGTGCTCAAGAGCTTCAAGTGGATTTAGTACAGCTTAAACTAAGCTGGCACGTTAGGCTAGGGCGGCGCAAGGCCGCCCGGAGACAAACAAGTGGATTTAGTTTTGCAGCTCGACGAAGTGCGCGATGCTGCGGTCATACGTTTTTTCCGCTTTAGTGCCAAAAAAGCAGGCAGGCAATTCCTCGCGCTCCCTGTGGTACTTCACACACTCACAGCAAACGCCTTTTTTTGAGCAAGAATAAGTGCAGTTGCAGTTCGCCAAGTTTTTTTCTTTTCGGCATTCCATTATTTCACCTTCACGATTTTTCCGTGGCCTGGGACAATGAAGTCCGCTAGCTCAAGGACTTTTTTGCGGGAAGCAGCCAAAGTCGCCATGTCCCTTGCCACCGGGTCAGCGTAATCAAGGCCCATGGATTGGCCTTCCCCCTCAACCCACCAGAACACGTCGCCGGCCACGATATACGTGCCTTCGGCTGTTGGGACTTTGACTACTATGTGCTCTGTGGAATGGCCTGGCGCCTGTATTAATTCCAGCTCGGTGCCCGGGACAGTGTTGTTGTGCTCGACTTGCTTGTCGCCATCGTAAATTTCGTCGGCGGTAATAACCCTTGCGTTCTCGAAAATGCCCGCGAGTAGTATATGGTCTATGTGGTCATGCGTCAAAACGACGAAGTCAATGTCAGAAACAGTAAGGCCTTCGTTGGCCAAAGCAGCCAAAAGCTTTTCGCGGCTGCAGCCGGGGTCGACAACAATGTTTTTCCCGTTTGATTTTATTAGCGTGGCAGTAGAGCTGGCAATCCAGCCGCCATCAATTTCGCGGGCATAGCCCTCAACCAAAACTTTTAGTTCAGCCATATCAGACCCCTAGATTTTCCGTCGACGCTTTTCCTGAGCCCCAGACGTTGACTTTGGTCAACGTCAAAGTCCACAGAAAAGGGTCGTGGTGCGGGGGAAGAGATTTGAACTCTCGAAGGCACTAAGCCACTGGGTCCTAAACCCAGCACATTTGACCGGACTTTGTTACCCCCGCGTGCAAACCGGCACTGGCGGGTGGCCGGTGCCATGGCTGAAGGCACTCAGTCCTTTCCGCGAGCCTTCTGGCGCCTCTTCTTGATTCGCCACTTGCGGCGCGAGCGCCTTTTCTTCTTTTCCTTGTCTCCACCACTGAAGAACAGTATCAACAAATTCATTCACCTCTGGGTTGTCGCGGCGTATGCCGCCCGGGCACCCTTGTGGTGCCCCGTCTAACGTGCCGCCTGAGTTTCAGGCGAAATACTCCCGGCGGGATTCGAACCCACGCCACCGGCTTGAAAGGCCGGGATCCTTGACCAGACTAGACTACGGGAGCCTTAGATGGGTGTTTTACGCTCCCGTGGGAGCATGCCCGCTATTTTTGCCTTTAATCCCTTAAAAAGTATTAAGGTTTAAAAACAAAAGGGCGTATAACTGGACACCACTCCGTATTTAAAGAGATAGGTGGGATTTATGTCTAAAGAAATAGCCGCAAAAGCGCGTCTCGACAAGCAGGTATGCCTTAGCTGTGGCGCACTGAATGCACCCAAAGCCACGAAGTGCAGAAAGTGCCACAGGAAGAACTTGAGGCGAAAAGCGAAAGAGCCAAGGCGCTGAGCTAATGGCTGAGCAGCTGATTCGAGAGCTGGAGGGCGCGGGCTACAAGTGCTTCGTGCCACTCGAGAAAAAAAGCTGCTTTGACGTCGCCGCACGAAACGGGGACCGGTTTCTGCTCCTGAAGGTCTTTACCAACATAGACTCGCTCAGGGAGCCACAGGCCCAGAACCTCAAGGCACTTGCGGCAAGCCT
The DNA here is from genome assembly GCA_042584585.1 of archaeon. Taxonomy (GTDB): domain Archaea; phylum B1Sed10-29; class B1Sed10-29; order WALL01; family WALL01; genus WALL01. The sequence goes on from JBHOSQ010000013.1 coordinate 15,022, forward strand.
CGGCGCGACGCCGATTGTCATTGGAGAAAAGTCCAAGGCGTATGAGCTGAAGACGGGACTGGTGTACGACCGGTACGGCGTCACCGTGGTCTCCATAGAAACTTTCACTCAATTGTTGCGCGGCTATCTGCCCAAGAAAAGGTTTTACAAGGGCCGTGTTGTGGCAGAGATTGACGCGACGAAATTGGAGCAGGCAAGCCCTACGGAATTGGCGAAGGAATTGCACGTCACTCGCGAAGCGATTTATTCGTACCGCCATGGCACGCGCGTCGAGTTCGAGAAGGCGCTGGAGATGGAGCGGATTCTTGACGAGCCGTTGATAAAAGAGATTAATCCTTTTTCTGTGCCGACGAAGCAGAGCCCCATGCTCACAGGCTATTTACAAAAGATGCACACGCTTGGGTTTGACGTGGTGCCGGTGCACCGCGGGTTCGACGCGCTCGCCAAGGAAAAAGAGTCGCTTTTGGTCGACAGCGAGCGCAGCGAGGCGTATGCCAAACGGAAAGCCAAGTTCGTGGCCAAGGCCGCGGACTTTTTCGAGAGCCACCCCGTCATAGTGATGGAGAGCCGGCGCAGCACAATCAAGGGCGTGCCCGTGCTCCGCGAAAAAGAGATTGCCGAGGCAGAGAGCGCCGAGGGGCTCACGGACCTCGTGAAGAAGCGGAAGAAACAATAAGGAAAAACGCTATAACTTGGTTGGGCATCATGGAAATGGAGGAAAAACACGAGAAGTTCCGCAAAAGCGTAGAGGTATACTTCAGCCCCGCCTCTTTCGAGAAGAAATTCCCTGAGCCGGGCTCTTATGGAGAAATAAACCGAAGGAAAAACAGCAATCCCGAGCTCGCGGATATTTATTACGAAGTTGTGAAGTCAAGTGTCAAAAGGGCAGAGTCGCTCTCCGAGCTCAAGAAAGTGCTGCAGTGGGCGCACGCACCTGATTTGGTATCCCAAATGACAAACTCCGGGAAACGCAAGAAGTATGGGGTACATGACCGGGGCGACGTGGCCAAGGCCGTGATGGAAAAAGTGTTGTCGCTGGAAATCCCCAAAGAATGGCCCGAGAATGAATACCTTGAACTGCACTCTTTCGTCATTAGCCCCTACTTTCCCCAGCTCCACGAAAAAAAGAGCTACAAGGAAATCCGCAAGGCCCTTATGGACAAAGAAAACAAGGCGCTGTGGCTCATCCAGGCCAGCATGAAGGACTAACCTTTTTATTCCCCACGCTCGTTGCCTTGGCTATGGCGAGCATAGTCTGGTTCAAGGATGTTAGCAAGGGCGATATCCCAACTGTGGGAGGAAAAGGCGCTAATCTCGGCGAGATGGCGAACGCCAAGTTCCCAATCCCGGGCGGGTTCATCTTGACCGCCCAAACGTACTTCAGCTACGTGAAGAGGAGCGGCATCCAGAAGCGGATTATTGAGCTGGCCAATTCCGTCGACGTCAACGACACAGCCGAGCTGCAAGCCACGGCACGGAAAATACAGGAAACCATTCTAGGAGCGCCGATGCTGCGGGACATCGCGGACGACATCAAGGACGAGTACAACAAGCTGTGCAAGCAAAGGGGGGGACAAGTCTACGTCGCCGCCCGAAGCAGCGCGACCGCCGAGGACCTGCCGGAAGCGAGCTTCGCGGGACAGCAGGCGACTTACCTCGACGTGCAAGGGGAAAACGAGTTGATTAAGGCGGTGCGGAAGTGCTGGGCGTCGCTGTACACGCCGCGCGCAATCTTTTACCGCGTGACACAAGGGTTCCCACACGAACAAGTCGGCATCGCGGTCGTCGTGCAGGAAATGGTGAAGAGCGAAGTCGCGGGAGTAATGTTTACGTCGGAGCCAACTGGCATGCGGCCCAACGAATTGGTTATTGAGAGCGCCTACGGCCTCGGCGAAGCAGTCGTCGGCGGCAAGGTCACGCCCGACACTTACATCATTGACAAGAAAAATGTAGAAATAAAAACCAAAAAGACGAGCACGCAAAAAGAAATGATTGTGCGGAACGAGCGCGGGCTTGGGACAGTCGTCGCGCCGGTGCCTCCAATCAAGCAAAGCCTGCAAAAGCTCCCAGACAACTTGATTATCGAGCTCGCGGAGATAGGGAAAAAGATTGAGGCGCACTACAACTCGCCGCAGGACATCGAATGGGGCCTGCAGGACGGGAAGCTTTTCATCCTCCAGTCGCGCGCGATTACCACGCTGCAAATGAAAAAGGGTGAGGGCGTGAAGCCCACTGGCGAAGAACTGACGCGCGGGCTTGGCGCGTCGCCTGGCGTTGGCAGCGGCATAGTCAAAATGGTCCACTCCATGGAGGACTTGCCGAAGGTCCAGAAGGGCGACATACTGGTCACCGAAATGACGAACCCTGACATGGTGCCCGCCATGCAGCGAGCAGCGGCAATAGTCACTGACGAGGGCGGGATTACCTGCCACGCCGCGATTGTTTCGCGGGAACTGGGCATCCCGTGCATCGTTGGCACGGAAAACATCACTGATTTGGTGCGGGACGGCGACAAGATTACTGTGGACGCGACGAACAACGTGGTGTACAAGGGCATTATCGGCATTGAGTCCGAGGCCGAGTTGACGCCTGAGGAATTGGCGAGCGCGCCCAAGACAAAAACACACATTTACCTGAACCTTGGTGTGCCCGAAATGGCGGAAAAGTACAAGGACTATCCCGTGGACGGCGTTGGATTGATGCGAGAAGAGTTCATCATCGCGACGTACGTGAAGGAGCATCCGCTGAAATTGATTCGCGAGGGCCGGCAACAAGTGTTCATCGACAAATTGTCCGAAGGGATTTCCATTGTGGCGGCGGCGTTTTCACCGAGGCCAGTGGTGCTGCGGATGAGTGACTTCAAGACCAACGAGTACCGTGACCTGGAGGGCGGCGAAGAGTTCGAGCCCGAGGAAGACAACCCAATGATTGGGTGGCGCGGCGCGAGCAGATACCACCACGAGGACTACAAGGACGCGTTCGTGCTTGAGCTGAAGGCAATCAAGAAGGCGCGCGAGACGCACAAAAACATTTGGATAATGCTTCCGTTCGTGCGCACCGTGAAAGAAGTGCAGGAAGTCGAGGCAATCATGAAGACCGAGGGTCTGGAGCGGGGACACGACTTCAAGCTCTGGATGATGGCCGAAATCCCGAGCAACGCCTTAATGGCCGAAGAGTTCGCGGACTACGTGGACGGGTTTTCGATTGGAAGCAACGACTTGACGCAGCTGGTGCTGGGGGTCGACCGTGACTCCGAAATACTCGGGAAAATGGGTTTGTTCGACGAGCGGAACGCGGCGGTCAAGAAAGCCATCAAGATGATTATCGCCGGCGCGCACAAGAAAGGCAAGACCGTGTCCTTGTGCGGCCAGGCGCCGAGCAACTACCCAGACTTCGCGGAGTTTTTGGTGGAAGAGGGGATTGACAGCATGAGCATCAACGCAGACGCCGTGGTGAAAGTGCGGACGGTTGTTGCGGCGGCGGAGAAGAAGAAAGAACAGCAATCAAGCCCGCCACCCGTGCAGCAGCAACCGCCTGCTCCAGAACCAACGCCGGAGCCCGCTCAAGCGCCTACACCCCAACCAACCCAACCGCTAATCCCGCAGCTCACTCAACCACGGCAAGAGCAGCCAACGGCACCAGAGCCAGAACCAACCAGCACTCCAACTGAGGAGTCAGCTAGTTCTCCGGAACCTGCCCCGGTTGAGACGCCAACTGAGGGGGCGGTGGCCCCTGACGTTGCGGCGGTTGACGTTGACCAAAGTCAACGTCCAGTCCCACAACGTCCACCTGAGGACGCCCCCCCCAGTTCTTCTGGTGAACAAGCCAGTTCTGGGGAGTCGGGGCAGCCTAAGCAGGAAAGCTCGTTTTACAAAGAGGGGACTCTTGAGGGAGAGGGAAAAGAAGAGAGAAAGAAAATAGACATTTTCGGGTTTAAGATATGAATAAACAAGATGTTCGGAAAAAGTTTGGGCAGGCAGACAAGATGATTCTTGCGCTTGTTGTTTCGGCAGGCGTAGTGTTCTACTGGCGAGGCATTTGGGAGCTGAGCGAAAGCATTTTCCCGCCCATGGGCTCACTCATTGTTGGCGTGACCATCCTTGTCTCGACCGGCTACCTCACAAAAGAATTGCTGTGAACTATTTCTTTTTCTTTTTTCGCTTGCCGATTGCATTTAGCGCGAGCCGCAGTATGTGCTTTTCGTGGATTTCCCCGTAGAACAAAAGCAGGATTGACAAGGTGAACGCGACTATTGACAGCACGTCGGACGCGACGTAGTACAGCGAGCCCTCGAACGCCCAGTACCAGAACACGAAGCCGAGTGCGGAGCCGATGGTGATGAACACTGCAGCCGCTGAAGTGCGGAGGCGGAGCGCGAACGCGATTACCGCGGACCACGTAACGCCAAGTGTGAACGAAAAAAAGACGAGTGACAAGTAGTAGCCGAAGTGGCCGAACTCTTGGAAAAACCGGTTCTCAAGTGCCTCGGTGTTGTGGCGGATGTCATCGACTTTTTTGTTGGCCGCGTTCGCGAACTTTTCGAGTAGGGCGCGGCGGTGCAGCAATGGATAGTCCAGGCCCTCCAGCACGTAATGGATTACCACCAGCTCACCGAGCTGCGCGAGCATTCCCGTGACCAGCATATCTGCCCACGACATGGTCATAATCCCGAGTGGGATGGCCACGATTGGGCCGAAGAACAAATACGCCAAGAGAAAGCTCATTGAAGCGTAGTTAGCGCGTACGGGTATAAAAAGATAGCTAGCGTAATTTTTGTCAATGGAAAAGAGGCACAAGGCGGCAAAAGAGTTTGACGCGCTTTACTCGGTTAACCGGGTGTTCACTAGGGCGCATGAGGACATGCTCTCTTACGCCAATGTCTTGGAAAAGCAGGGGGAAGACCCGAGGTACAGAAAGCTTGCCAAGCTCAAGAAGTCGGAACTCCTGGAGAATTTTAAGTCCATACAAAAGCTGCTTGGCGAAGTCGGGAGCTATGGGGGCCTGAAGGAAAAAGTGGTGGACGATTTCAAGAAAAAAAGCAACTACATCAAAGAAGGAGACCACCAGCGGATTCGATATGTGGCAGAAAACACGTGGGATGGCTACCAGAGATGGAAGGCCCTCAAGACGCACTGGCTGCTCGACAACCGGAATGAAATGAAAAAGCTGCTTAGCGAAAGGTACGACATCCCGGAGAATGTGGTGGTAGTGCCGGGTGGAAGTTGCGCCTTTTTGGAAAGGAAAGACGAGCTTGACGGTGCGGTCGAAAGCGTTACTTGGGGGATTGACGTCGCGGACAGCAAGAAAAAAGCGCTTCTTGAGGACTTGCACAAGGCGATGGACAAGCACGGGAAACTCATTATCGTTACTCCGTTCCTGCACACGAACGCGCTTTTGCACGAGGGCCCGCGCATGCCTGAGCTCTATGCCCTGGCCAAGACCGTCGAGGCGGGGGCATACGAGAGAAATCTTATGCTGCTCAGCGCGGGCGTGCAGCCCGGGGTGCAGGTCTTATTCGCACCAACTAAGCAAAGTGACGGATGGCGCGAGGCAGAAAAAAGATACATGGATATCTTGGACCGCCACACGGTTTCCCAAACGCCATTCCCACTGCTGCCGGTCATCAAGCACGAAGAAGAGCACGGCGAGAACCGCCAGTTCTTTAATGACGTTAACGAAGTGGTCGCCAAAAAGCACGGCAAGAACCCGGGAGAACACGAATGGCAAACCCTGCTGCTCAGTGCCTTCGGTGAATCAATGGCCCTGCGGGAAGAGTATAAGGGGAGCCTGAAGAAAAACGCTTACCCCCATGCGGGTGACTTTGAGCACCAGCTCGGCACCTTGCTGGCAAAGGCATACGAAGAAACCGGCATAAGCAAAGACGAAGTCAAGGGCATAATAAGGGAAGCGGCGGCCAAAGGCAAATTAGAGCACGCGGCAAGCAAAATCGCGGAAAAAGTCAAGGGCCACGACGCGCTCTACCGGAGCATTCGCGTCATGATAGGAAAAGAAAAGCCAAACCTGCACAAGCGCTTCAGAAAAGCCTTTGCAGATATACGCGAAGAACACCGAAAAAGCGAATGAATTTAAACCAGTCTGCAGTAACGAACGAAACACTAGTTCTTTTTGGAATCATGACGCGACCGAAACCCTTATATATGTGTCATGATTAAGTCATGATACTTCGGTTGATGAGTCATGACGAAAATGACAGAGCTCTACGGAACTGAAGATTACCCTGAGCTCTCAAAGGACGTCAAGTACGACATAGAGCAGTTCAAGGACCCCTACGTCGTTGGGGCCATGATCCACAGGCTCGTGGAAGAAAGAAAGCTCACCAACACGATGCTGCGTGACATTCACAAGAAGCTTAACACGCTCACCCAGCTAATGGAGAAACAGGGCATCGACACAACTGGTGCCCTGCTATCCGACCAGGACGAGAAGATCCTGGGGTTCGTGAAGGGCTCCGGGAAGGCCACGGCCGAAGAAGTCCGGAAAAAGTTTGGGTACAAGGGGAAGAACGCCGCGAGCGCCCGGTTGAACGCGCTCGAGAAGGACGGCTTCCTCGCAAAGAAACGGGTCGGAAGAAAAGTAGTATTCTTGACTCGATAGCACTCATCTGGGGTGGGAACAGCACACAGGAATCGTTGCCGCTGCTCTTGGTAAAACTATCTTTGTGGAACACCTCGCGTAAAAATTCGGGGGCAAGTTTCTCGGAGCCCCCCACCCCCTCCTTTCTATCTACGGCCGGGCAACCGGTCAAACCTACTAACTTAGCCACGCTTTTCCGCCAGCGCTTTTCCACCCAGCGAGCGAAGCGAGTAACAGGAAAAGGGCTGTTTTCCATCGACGCTTTTCCGCCGTTCAAGGGGTTAGCGGGCGGCTAACCCCCTGTAACAGAAAAAGGGTCGCGGGGCAACGTTTTTAAGCCAGTTCTCTGTAAGCGGTAGCAATGGCATTCGGCATACCCGACGAGGTGCTTCTTGGGGGAGTTGCGGCAATAGCGTTGCTAGTCGTCGCGCTGAAGTTCCTGGCGGGCAGGAACGAAGCGCCGAAGTACCACCGGCACCACAGCCACGGCGAGCCCGAGGCAGAAGGCGTCAAGCCAGAGGACCACACTGAACTCGAGGACATGATTAACCCAAAAGCAAAAGTCAAGGGCACAGAAAGCGCGGCAACCGTCGAAGAAGAAGAAACAGCTGGAATGAGCGTCGAGACCGAGGGCCTGGAGGCCTTGCTCGCGCGGCCGATTGACGAAGCGCCGAGCATCGGGCCAGAGCACAAGACCAACGTCGACGCGGGCCTCGAGCAACTGAAGTTCGAGGGAGAGCCAAGCGCCGCACCGGACGTGCCGCCCGAAATCAAGCACGAAATGAAGCAGGAAAAAGCCGAGGAAAAGCCTGTGCCCGCGACCGCCAAGGACTTGGCGCGGTTAAGGGAACAGTTCGGTGAAGAGTACGACATTGACCGGCTGGGGGAAATAGTGGCGGTGCCAGAGGCACGGCCGAAGTACACTCCCCCGAAAGACATTGAGGAAAAAGCCGAGGCCGAGGCAAGCAAAGAGCGGCCCGCCAAGCTATACGACCGCGCGAAAAAAGACCGCGCGGAAAACCTTGAGCGGTACTGCATGCTGCAGTACGACGCGGGAAAGAGCCCGCGCAAGGTTGACGGCCTGTTGCGCGTGAAGGGGCTTAACGCAAATGCCTCGAAACAAATGGCGTTCAAGAACTACCGCGTGTGGATAGAAAAGCGCGAGCCGATTATTCGCGAGATAAAAGAAACCCGGGACATGATTAAGCGGATTGAGTACAAGTTTTTGAAGCAGCAGATTGACGGCGTCACGAGAAAGAGCTCACTCAACGAGGCCAACAAAAAGATTGCGGGGCTAGAGGCGAAGCTAAAAAGCAGTGAAGACTATTTTGACTGAATGCCTCTGGCGGCCTTGCGCCGCCAAGTCTAACGTGCCATGACGTGAATCCCAACGGATTCTCGTCTGGGCTTAGTTTAAGCTGTTTGACTGAAGCGGGAGTTATTTCCGCTTCGGTTTTTTGTATCGTTCCTTACTCTTTTCCCAGTTCTGGCGCGGGTCAGAAACACCCGGGACGTTGCCTTGGGTTTCCGCGCCTTCTTGTATGGCTGCGTTACGCCACCCAGCCGACTTCACTGGCCGCCTTGGAATGCGTGCGCTGGATCCAGCCCTAAACTCTCCAACAAGCTTTTGCACTTCCTCAGTCAAGTGCTCCGTTGGGATAAGCTCTGGCTCGCCGGCCTTGGCGCCTTTCTGCGGCATATCCTTAAGGATAATTCCGTCTGGTGTCATAAGCACCGTGGCGCCCCTCTTCAGCTTTTTAATGAGGGCCTCAGGATCAGCCTCCGGCATTTGCTTGAGCTTTTCAAAATCGATTAGGTCTGCCGGCTTTGCCAGTGCCTTTTTGATTTTTGCTTCCATTTTTCTTTTGTCGTCAGCAGTACTCATTCAAACACCAACCATAATTATTGCATTTGTTGCTTAAATCTCTTCCTCTCCCTTGTGCGAAATGATGCGCACGGAGTCGACGTTTGAGAACGCGTCGCGCGCTGCCTTCGCGAGCTCCTTCAGCTTTTCGGGGTCCGGCACTTCCTTGTTGCGGTACCAGTCCTCGCTCACGATTTCGCGGCGCTTTTCAAAGCCGTGCAGCGTGAACGCGGTGCAGTAATAAACGGACTTCGCGACGGAAACAATGTCTTCTTTTTTGTCGTTCTCGCCGGGAACCACCGGGTAAACGACTTCGAAAAACCCTGCCTTGTCGCGCGCGATGTCAATCGACTCCCGCACAGCTTGGGGATTGCCTAGGCCCCCAGTCATTTTTTTGTATAGCGCCTCGTTGTCCAACGGGGCTTTGACGTCAATCGACACCATGTCAAGCAGATTTTTTAGTAAGAGGTCGCCGAGGACTTCTGGGTGTGAGCCGTTCGTGTGCAACTGGACCGCGATTTTTTGGGACTTCAAGTACATGCAGACCCGCTCCAGTTCGCGTGGCTGCTCGGTGGGCTCTCCGCCGCCGATTTTGACCAGCTTGGGCTTTGCCTGTGCCAAAGCGCCCACGAGCTCGCGGATGCTGACGACCGAGCACTTCTTCTTCTTTTTGCAGTCCTCCTTGTCCAGAATGCCCTTCTCGTAGCAGTACGGGCACTTCCAGTTGCATCCCCCGAACAGCACCCACGCCGCTCCCTTGCCCATTGGCCGCAGCCCTCCGATGGTTACGTACATGCCGAAAACAACGAAGAGCAAGGTTAAATATTTATTGATGCGAAGAGTTGAAGAAAGCCGTGGGATTGCTTGACTTCTTGAAGCGCACCGAGCTCGACGAAGACGAAGAAACACTAGTGGCGCTGCTGAAAAACGGGATAACAAAGCAAAAAGAACTGCTCGCGGCGTCCGGAATGAACCCGGTGAAGTTCAACAAAGTAATGCGGTCGCTCGAAGAAAGAGAGATTGCGAAGCGTGAGCCCCACGGAAGAGAGAATACGGTTAAGCTGCTCTAGCGCCGGGTTTCCTTCAGCACTTTAGGCCCACCGTGAAAGATGTCCCAGTCTGTGCCAAGGACCAGGTCAAAGTCCCTGCAGCTGCACTTAGAGCACTGGTCGGGCACCTGCCCAAGATGCTTCGTGCCGCAGTCATAGCACTTGTGGTACATGAAATCGTCCAAATGCAGTCGAGTCGGTGGAGCCATGCCCATACTTTGAACGATGCAAAATATATACATTTCGGTTGGAGCCTTTTTAAACAACGGCAGCATAATACAACGCCGTGAAATGGGAAAAATTCGAGGAAAGTTTCCTGCGGGAAAAGCCCCATGAAAAAGGGTCTGAGCAGCGGCGCATAGAAAAAGAAGTGTTCGACGAGTTCACGGCGGACACTGTGTGGAAGCTCGCGCGGAAGGGTTACCTGGACTATCTGGGGGGAGTGGTGTCCACTGGCAAGGAGGCCAACGTGTTCAAGGGCTGGAACCGTGACGGAGTGGCAAAAGCGTACAAGATTTACCGCATCGAGACCAGCAACTTCCAGTCCATGTGGGAGTACATAGAGGGCGACAGGCGGTTCGAGCACGTGCGGCCCGTCAAGCGGCATATTGTGCTGGCGTGGTGCCAAAAAGAGCTCAAAAACCTCCAGACTGCCCACAGGGCAGGGTGTAGGGTGCCAAAGCCGGTTTTCAGCCTAAACAACATACTTATAATGCAGTTTATTGGCGGCGAGTTCGGCGCGCCTCTGTTGAAGGACGTCGAATTAGACGAGCCATCCCAGGTCTACGACTTACTAGCTGAGGACATGAAGAAGCTGTACGCGGCGGGGCTCATCCACGCCGACTTGAGCGAGTTTAACGTACTCTGGTGGCAAGAAAAGCCGTGGATAATCGACATCGGCCAAGGCGTCCCCCTAAGCCACCCCAAGGCAGACGACTTCTTGAAGCGGGACTGCGAAAACGTGGGAAAATACTTTAAAAAGCTCGGTGTCGACACCAAAGGGCTTTACGAGCAAATCACAGGCTAAACAGCGGAGAGCACCATTGGCCTATGGGGGGGCGTCGGGTGACGCCCCCCTAGTCCTTTGAGATTGGGCCCATTTAGCTATACGAGAAGTCCCGCGGGCTGCCCATGGCCTCCACGAAATCCATCAATTCCTCACCATGAGGAGTCTCGCCGCCCTCCTGCGTCTGGAACAGCAGGCGCAACCCATCACGGATTGCCTCCGACCTCGACGCGTAAAAACCCGCCTTCACAAAGCGATCAAGCGACTCGAGCATTGCGTCGGGCATTGAAATAAGGACTTTTGCCATGTTGTTTATAAACGTTATATCCTATATATATCTTTCGGATACGGCCGCACGGCGCGGTTTCCCACAGAAACGCAAAATTCAGCAGTAAAACCGCTGATTCTCGGCATTTTAGAGCCGAAAGGTATATAAAGGCACGAAGAGAAAAGGAATATACAAGGTAAATTGGTAGGATTCGCGATGAACTACGAGGAAATCGTTCTTGTGCCCCAGGAACGCCTGGGCGCCCTCATTGGAGAGCGTGGAAAAATCAAACGGCTTATCGAAGAGCGTACAGGGCTTAAAATCGAAATCAACAGCGATTCCGGCGAAGTAAGGATAAAGCGGACTGACGAAAACGCTTCAATGGCCTTGAAGGCCATTGACGTGGTGAAGGCTATCGCGTTCGGGTTTTCGCCCACGCAGGCGCTTGAGCTTCTTTCTGACGACATTTACTTGCGGGAGGTCGACCTCAAGGGCGTGGTCCGGAACGAGAAGGATCTTTTGCGCCAGCGCGCGCGGCTCATCGGAACCAAGGGCAAGGCGCGGCACATGCTTGAGGAGTACACGGGAACGCACATTCAGATACAGAGAAAGACCGTCGCAATCATTGGCGACGTCATGGCTGTGGAGCTGGCCGCGGAGTCGGTCGGCAAAATCGCGAGCGGCACGCCGCACGGAGACGTTTACAAGGACATCCAGAGAAGGCAGGGACTGATATGACCAAAGCAGACACGATTTTTAAGGAATTCAGGGAGCACAGCGTCGCCCAGTTCTTCAAGAAGAACAGGCAGATGCTTGGCTATTCAGGAAAAATAAGGAGCTTGACCACGATTGTGCACGAGTACGTCACGAACGGGTTGGACGCGTGCGAGGAAGCGGGAATCCTGCCGGAGATCCACGTCAAGGTCGAGCAGCTCGGCAACGACCATTACCGCGTCACGAGCACGGACAACGGGCCTGGCATCCCCAAGGCACACGTCGGAAAAGTGTTTGCGCAGATGCTTGCGGGCACGAAGTTCCACAGGTTTGTGCAGCAGCGCGGCCAGCAGGGAATCGGCGCGAGCGGCTGCACGATGTACGGCCAAATCACGACGGGCAAGCCCACCAAGATAACCACGTCCACGAAGAAGGGAAAGATTTACGAGGCGGAGATAATGTTCGACGTGAAGAACAACCGCCCGCTCATTTCGAACGAGCTTACTTACGACGGCGACATGGACGGCACGAAAATTGTTGCCGAGTTCAAGGACGTCACTTTTAATTGGAGCGAGTACGGGCCGGCCGAGTACATCCGGCGCACTGCGGTGGCGAACCCGCACGCAAAGATTGTTTTCACCTCGCCGGACAAGCAGCGGTTTGTCTACGAGCGCGCGGTGCACATTCTGCCGAAGCAGCCCAAGCCGTCAAAGCCCCACCCCCGCGGAATCACGGTCGACGACATGATTGAGTACGCGCAGCACGCGAAGGAAAGGACGATTAAGTCTTTCCTGACGCAGGCATTCGACCGCATGAGCGGCGCGAAGGCGGACGAGGTCGAGAAGCTGACCAGCATTGACTTCAAGCGCAAGCCGGACAGCGTGTCGTGGAAGGACGCGGAAGAAATCGTTGACGCAATCAAAAAAGTAAAGTTTTTGGCGCCGAACAGCGCGAACCTTTACCCGATTGGCGAAAAGCAAATCGAGAAGGCGGTGCTTAATGTTTTGGAGCCGGAGTTCCACTCTGTGCGGACCAGGGCGCCGAGCGTGTACCGCGGTGGCGTGCCATTCATTGTTGAGGTCGGGATTGCGTTCGGCGGGAAGGCCGGGCGCGGAAACGGCGAGAACGTGAAGGCGGAAGTAATGCGGTTCGCGAACCGTGCGCCGCTTTTGTTCGACGCGGGCGGCGACGTCATAACAAAAGTCGTTAATGACATTGACTGGAAGCGGTACTCGCTGAAGAAGCTGGACAATGTTCCGGTCACGATTCTTGTGAACGTCACTTCTACTTACGTGCCGTACACTTCTGCGGGCAAGCAGGCGATTTCGGACGAGGAAGAGATCCGGAAAGAAATCGCGCTGGCGCTCATGGAAGTGGGGCGGCACGTCAGCAGCTACATCCGGCGCAAGGTGAAGCACGGGGAAAAGGCGGCAAAGCGCGCAACGCTCTTGAGGTACATCCCTGAGGTGGCTGGCGCCGTGTCGGGAATGTCCGGCGACAAGAAGAACGACTTGGAGCTTAAGCTGCTTGACTTGGTGAACAAGAAGTACGACGAGGCCAACAGCGAGGACGATTCAGAGGAAGAAGCGCTCCCGGACGAAAAAGTCGTTGAAGAAGGAGGTGATGAGTGATGGCAAAGACTACTGTTACAGCACGCGACAAGGAAGTGGCGAAGCGCCTGCACAGCATTGGCAAGCAAGTCGCGGAAGAAATCAAGAAGGGTGACTCCCCGAGCGTGAAGATGCCGGTGCGGTCGCTGTCGAACATTCACTTCAACGAGAAGAAAGAGCAATTGGAGTTGGGCACTGCGATGAGCAAGCGCAGCTTCATGAACGTCGCGCACTCCCGGAAGTTCATGCAGACAATGCTTGTCGCGAACTGGGTGTGCAAAGAGTTGGTTGAAGAAGGAATCACGACAAGCCTTCGTGACATGTACTACGCGTTGAAGCGCACGATTCCGGGCACGAAAGAAAACACTGTCGAGGAACAGGGCGAGAGCGACCCGATTGTTATTGACATCGAGACGATGCTTGACGTGCTGCGCGAGGAGTTGCACTTGAACGCGGACGTTCGTGGCAGGGTTGTCGGCAACGTTGTGATTAAGGACCGGGGCGACACGGTCGACTGGTCTAAACTCGGTTCCGGCGGGTGGAGTATTCCATCGAACGTTGAAAACGTTGAGATAAAAAAAGTTGACGCGGAATACATTTTGCTTATTGAGAAAAACGCGGCGTTCGAGCGGTTGCACGAGGACAGGTTTTGGGAGTCACAGAAGTGCGTGCTCATGACTTCGCAGGGACAGGCCGCGCGTGGAATTCGCAGGTTGGCGAACCGGTTGTCAGTCGACCACAAGATTCCGCTTTACATTTTTACTGACGGCGACGCTTACGGGTGGTATATTTATTCTGTTATCAAGTGGGGCTCGATGAATCTTGCGCACGTGTCGAATCGGTTGGGCACGAGCAACGCGAAGTTTATTGGGTTGACGATGACGGACATTGACCACTACGACCTCGGGAATTACACGATTAAGGCGAAGGACTTGGACATCAAGCGCGCCAAGGAACTCAAGAATTACCCGTGGTTCCAGGACCCAGAGTGGCAGAAAGAGATTGACAAGATGATTAAGGGCCAGCGGAAGGCTGAATTGGAGGCATTGTCTTCGAAGGGCCTCAGGTTCATTACGGAGACATATTTGCCTGAAAAGATAGGAAACAAGGACTTCCTGCCGTAAAGCTTTTTAAAGGAACCGTGCATAAAATATTCGTCAGGTACACTAGGGAGTGTCATCAATGGAAATGATACAGACTCGCAACAAGAACGAGCTTTTGAGGGAAATTGGCAACCTTCACCCCGAGACGAAGGAATTGTACATCAACGCCAGGCCCTCGATGGACATAGTCATGACCATTTTCGAGAACGCCCCCAACCTGGAGCTGCTTGCTTGCCCGCCAAGTTTGCTGAAGCAGACGAGCACTCGGGTGTTCAAGACGCTTGACAACAAAGGCGTGTCGATTAAGCATCACGAAGTTGGTGTCGGCAGGCCAAAGAAGTACAACAAAAAGTCCATCGGCAAAATCAAGGAGATGCGCAAAGAGGGAGTGCCCGTGAAAAACATCGCGAAAGAAATGGCAATCCCGCTTCGGACTGTTTACTACCACTTGAAAAACAATAGGTGAAGTGAGTAACCACTTCCTAATTTTCGACGCTCTACAAAAATTAATGTGCCCGGATAGCTTAGTCCGGTAGAGCGTTCGGCTGTTAACCGAAAGGTCGCCGGTTCAAATCCGGCTCCGGGCGCCATACTTTTCTACAGTAGCTTCAGCCGTTTCCCGACTTCTTCGAACTTTTGCAGGCAGTAGTCCAGGTCTTCCGTCGTGTGCTGCGCAGTCACGATTGTTCGCACGCGCGACTTGTCCTTCGCCACGAGCGGGTAAACAATCGGCTTCACGAACACGCCTTCCTTTAGCATTTCCTTGCTAAGCATACTCGCGTTCGCCGGCTCACCCACGATGACTGGAGTGATTGGGGTCTCACTGCGCCCGGTGTCGAACCCAAGGTCGTTAAGGCCTTTCTTCAAGTACTTCGCGTTGTCCCACAAGTTCTTCAGGTGTTGTGGCTCGTCCTGCACCATTTTGATTGACTCGGCACAAGCCGCCACTACCGCGGGCGGGTGTGCGGTCGTGAACAAGAAGCTTCGGGCGCGGTTCGTCAGCCAGTCCTTCAGCTCTTCTGTGCCGGCGATGTAGCCGCCAAGGCAGCCGAACGCCTTGGACATCGTGCCCATGTCAATGTCCACCTTGCCGTGCAGTTTGTAGTGGTCCACGATTCCCCGGCCATCCTTGCCGAGCACGCCGTCTCCGTGCGCGTCGTCAACCATCAGAATCGCGTCGTGCTCTTCGCATAATTCAGCGATTTGGTCCAATGGGGCAATGTCCCCGTCCATGCTAAACACGCCGTCACACACGACTAGGCGCCTGCGCTGGGCCTTGGACTCGACCAATACTTTCCTGAGGCCGTTCATGTCGTTGTGGGGATAAATGTATCGCGCCGACTTTGTCAAGCGGACGCCGTCAATGATGCTGCCGTGGTTCAACTCGTCGCTGATGATTGCGTCTTCCTTGCCCATGAGGCACTGGATTGTCCCGCGGTTCGCCGCGATTCCCGCGACGAAGACGAGCGATTCTTCCGTGCCCTTGAATTTGGCGAGCTGTTCCTCAAACTCCATGTGAATGTCCATTGTGCCGGCGATTTGCCGGACCGCTCCGGTGCCGAAGCCCCACTTGTCCATCGCGACCTTCGCAGCGGCTACGAGCCGGGGGTGGTTCGCGAACCCTAAGTAGTTGTTCGTCGAAAGAGTGATTACTTCCTGGCCGTTCATAATCACTTTGTTCTTCTGCTGGGAGCTGAACACGGGCAATGCCCCGTACAGGTTTTGGTCCTTCAGGTCCTGGACTTCTTTCTTGAGAAACTCTAAGTGGTTAACCATAACAACACCTTCGTATGGAATATACAAATGGACTATAAAAGCGTGGCTACGGCTATAGTCGAAAAAAAGGCCCTAGGGCATTGTACTGGACTACAACAGGCCGTTCGCGTCGAGCTTTAGTATCCAGCCGTCGACGGTCGCATCGTTCTTGTAGCCCGCGACTGCGAAGCCGCCGGTGCTCAACTCTGCGATTGCGCGAGCCTCGTCATTGCCTGTGCAGCCGTACGTGTAGTTCCACAGCTCGCCGCCGCTGGCGTCAATCTTCAGTACCCACGCGTCCAAGTCCACACCGTTGTTGTACACGCCGGCCATGACGTAGCCCCCAGTGGTCTCGATGATTTCCCAAGCGGAGTCGCCACCGTTGCCGCTGTCGAACGTGTAGTTCCAAAGCGCAGTGCCGTCCGAGCCGTTGAGCTTGATGACCCACATGTCGTTGTCGACGGTATTGTCCGCAATTCCAGCCACGAGGAAGTCGCCGGCGCTGTTCTCGATGACG
>JBHOSQ010000014.1:0-21679 GCA_042584585.1 archaeon
CATTCTGTCGGAAGACGGGGAAATCGAGAAGCACTTGTGCGACGGAGTGATTAGCCTAAGGCAATACGAAGAGCCCAACGGAGAGTTCCGGAAGCAGCTGCTGGTCTCGAAAATGATTGCCACGAACTTCCCGGTCGCGTGGTACCCAATCACAATCAGCGAGCGTGGGTTTTCGGTAAGGCCGTTTTTGTGAAAAAAAAGATAGCCCCGCCCGGATTCGAACCGGGGCCGCCTGCTCCAAAGGCAGGAATCCTTGGCCACTAGACTACGGGGCTTTTACGGGTGACGTTGACTTGGGTCAACGTCCAATTCCACAACGTCGGTTGCTGAGGCTATTCTGTATTAGTGGTTATTTAAATCTAGCTACCACGGCACTTTTTTAAGCCCTATTTTGTATGCTGCCACGTTGGTGCCGACGTGGAGGAAAGCAGTCATCACCAGGATCCCCAAAAGCTCGGGAATTGACGGGAACGGGATTGGCACCCACGCCTGCAGGAGCCAGTGCCCAAAAAACGCGAAGAGCACGAAGTCCCACTGGTCCAGGAAAGGCGCGGCCTGTCCAGGCTTCAAGTCAAAGCGGCGCTTCACGAACGAGCCCGCCGAGTCACCGACCATGGCAAAAAAGGATAGTACTAGCGCCAAAATGGCACGGGGATAAAGCGAGCCCTCCACAAACCCGAGGATTAACCCGACAACGAGCCCGACGAAGACCGCGAAGACAAACCCCTTGATGGTCTTTCCCTTGCCAAGCAAAGGGCGGCCGTCGATAAACTTGAGGTTTTGGTCGAGGGGCGTCCGGCCCTTTGCCAGGACGGCAGAGCCGTTGGCCACGTACGCTGGCAAGATGTACCAGAAGATTGCGACTAAGGCCTCAAGCATCAAAAAAGGTTTCTCGCCGCGCACTTTTAATAATATTGGTTTATATTCCCCTTCTCCCTCAACAAAAAGCATGTCACGCTTCAGGGAAACCTGTCCCAACTGCTACATGAACAAAGGATACTCAATAGCCCTGAAAGACAAAAACGGCGCCTGGGAATGCGAACAATGCGGCAGCCGGTACACTGTCGGCGAAGACGGCTATTTCAAGAAAGCGCGGGACTAAACCTTGTGTTCCTCTTCCTCGTGGGCCAAGCCCAATATTTCCTTATAGGCAGTCCGCGTCTTTTTGAAGCCATAAGACTCGTGGCCATAGTCCATGTGGAACGCCACCAAAGCATAAGTGTTTTTGGGGCCGTTCACCAATAGCCCGGTCACGGACTTCGGGTTCTTCTTCAAGAACTGCTGCATCAACAGCGTCGCGATTTGCTTTTCCGCCGTCTTGGTGTGTATCTTTTCCGGGGCACTCCCGCGGAAATAGTCCACCACCATCAAAATCTCACTTATCGCGAGCTATGGCCACGAGTCTTATGGCTTCAGGAAAATAACGTTTGTAATGTTCGCCGAGCGCCTTCGGACAAGCGGCGTGAAATCGGAAAACAGCTTGTCGGACTTGTCCGGCTTCATCTCCTTAACAGTCGACACCACAACGTGTGACACCACGTGGTCCAGCACGTCCTTGAAATGCCCCTCAAAGTCAATCGTGACCACACGGTTCAAATAAGTCTTCAGCAGCTTGGGGTGCACCTTCGAAAGCTTCAGGTTAGGGATGTCCAGCGAGCCGCTGTGGTAGACCCTTCGCCCCTCCGCGAGCATGAGCATGCTCTGGGGCTTCTGGAACTTTCCCTTGAAGTGCAGCTCGACCTCTTTCCCACTGAGCTCGAAGACCTCGTCCTTCTTAACCACTTCCTTTTTCGGCGCCATGCACCCCCTATTTCCCGGCGAGGGTATTTAAGGATAGTGGGGCAAAAGCAAAGCCAGTGATTGGAATAGTCTACTCCGAAAAAGACTTGGCAGGCAAGGGGATAGCCGCGGAACTGAAGGCAATTGGCTGCAGGCACGAGCTGGTCAAAATCACGCAGGACATTATCTATCCAAAAGGCATCGACGCGCTCGGAATGGAATTCCTGGTCTTCGCGTCGAGGCACAAAAGCAGCTCCGGCACAAAGTCCCTGACAGTGCACTCCACCGGAAACTTCGGCAAGGCCGAGTTCGGGGGAAGGGACAAAGAACTGCAGGCCACGCTCGCCAACGCCAAGCACAATATTTACTTGGAGCTGGTTGGCTGTGCGCTTGACTATGGGGTCACACTCGAGGCAACACACCACGGCCCGACCGAATTCAAGACGCCCCTTTTTTTCGTGGAAATCGGGTCAAGCGAAGAGCAGTGGGCAGACAAAAAAGCCGCGGAATTCGTCGCGGAATGCATAGCGCGCGGGCTCGACAGCAAAAAAAAGCACCCGCACGCCATCGGGTTCGGCGGCGGGCACTACGCACCGAAGTTCTCTGGGATGGAAGAAGTCGCGTTCGGGCACATCTGCCCAAAGTACGCCGCGGGATTGTTGGATGGGGGATTAATCCAGCAGATGGTGGAAAGGACCGTGGACGGCGTGGGCCACGCAGTGATTGACGAGAAAGGGCTCAAGGGCGGGCAGAAGCTAGTGATAAAGCGGGCGCTGGACGGGCTGGGCATCGACTACTGACGGGGAGAGATTTAAAAACCAACTAACCCAAGAATAATAGCCTACGCAGGGGTAGCAAAGTCTGGTCAAATGTGCTAGGTTCAGGGCCTAGTGGCTTAGTGCCTTCGAGAGTTCGAATCTCTCCCCCTGCACTCCCGGGCAATCGCAGTCTGGGGTGCCGCGCCAATTGGCGGCGGCACCCCCTGAGGCAATTCGCATGCTGAGCATAAAGGAAAGCAAAAGCTCGCTGCTCGCGGGCAAGAAAATCACTATCTGCGTAGCCGGCAGCGTGGCAGTTGTAAGGGTGCCGGAACTGGCACGCGAATTGATTCGGCACGGTGCCAACGTCCGAATAGTCGCGAGCGACGCCGCGCTGGAACTGGTCGGCGAAGCGCTACTGGAATGGGCGAGTGAAAACCCCGTCGTGGACTCGCTCACCGGAAAAATCGAGCACGTTGAATTGGGGGCTTATGCCGACCTGGTTCTTGTGTGCCCCGCCACCGCGAACACGATAAGCAAAATTGCGATGGGGATTGACGACACTCCGGTGACAAGCACTGTGACTTGTGCGATTGGCGCCGACAAGCCAGTCGTCGTGGTGCCGGCCATGCACAAGTCAATGTACACTCACCCCATAGTCGCGGACAACCTCGCGAGGCTGGAAGCAATCAACGCCAGAGTCGTGCGGCCGAAACTGGCCGAAGGAAAGGCAAAGCTCGCCGGCAACGGCGAAATAACCGAAATCGTGATTGCCACGCTCACCAAAAAAGACTTGGCCGGGAAAAAGGTTGTGGTCGCGGCCGGCCCGACGTACGAAGCGATTGACGCGGTGAGGGGAATCACAAACCTGTCCACTGGCAAGATGGGAATCGAGATGGCCAAGGCAGCGCACCGCAGGGGCGCCAACGTTGTACTTGTTTACGGCCCTGGGAAGCACGAGCCCCCCGAATGGATAAGCACGACAAGGGTGCTGTCCGCCGACGAGATGGCAGAAGCAGTCAAAAAAGAGATGAATGGGGCGGACGCGCTAATCAGCCCCGCGGCAGCCGCGGACTACCGGCCCGCAGTCATGTTCACAGAAAAAATCGAGTCAAGCGAAGAAATGCAGCTCGCCCTCGTCCCGACCAGCAAAATTGTGACGGAGGCCCGGGCACTGTTCCCGGACAAGGTCATCGTAGGGTTCAAGCTTGAGACAGAAAACCTGGCGGAACGGGCGTACAAAAAGCTTCTTGAGGACGGCCTGGACCTGATAGTGGCGAACCACGCCAGCGCGATTGGCGCGGACGAAGTGGATGTTCATTTGATTGACAAGGGCGGCAGGGTGACTTCTTTCTCCGGCAGCAAGACACAGATTGCTGGGTTCGTGCTTGACGCCGTTGTGGGGCTTATGCCTGCAAGGCAAGAAATCGAGGACAAAACTATTTCTTAGCGTTCGCCCAGTCCTCAAGGAATCGCTTTACCCCAATGTCGGTCAGCGGATGATTGTACAGCTGCGCCATCACCTTGGGGGGGATGGTCGCAATGTCCGCGCCGGCCTGGGCGCAGTCAACAACGTGTAGCGGGTTGCGGATGCTTGCCGCGATGACCTCGGTGTTGAAGGCATAATTGCCGTAGACGTCCATGATCTCCTGGACCAGTGCCACTCCGTCCTCGCCGACGTCGTCCAAGCGGCCGAGGAAAGGGGAGACGAAACTGGCCCCGGCAACCGCGGCGAGAATCGCCTGTGGCGTGGAAAAAATGAGTGTCACGTTTGTGCTGATGCCAGCGTCCGCACAGAGCCGCGTGGCCTTGATCCCCTCTTCGGTCATCGGGATTTTCACCACGATGTTCTTGTGCCACGACGAAAGCTCCTGCGCCTCCTTGAACATTGTGCCGGAGTCCTCGGCTGTCGCCTCCGCGCTGATTGGGCCGTCGACAATCGAGCAGATTTCATCGACTACCTCGCGGAAGTTGCGGCCTGACTTCATTATCAATGACGGGTTGGTCGTTACGCCGCTAAGCAAATGCGCGTATTTCTTTATCTCGGAAACATCAGCAGTGTCTAGGAATAGCTTCATTTCATCAAATCCTTCGCGGCCTTGGCAATGTTGCTGCCAGAAAGCCCGTACTTCTTGATTAGCTCGTCGGGCTGGCCGGACTCGCCGAAAGTGTCGTCCGTGCCAATGAACCGCATGGGGGTTGGAGTGGTAATGGAAAGGAATTCCGCGACCGCGGAGCCAAGGCCGCCAATGCGGCTGTGCTCCTCACACGTCACGATACGGCCGGTCTCTTTCGCTGCTTTTAGGACTGCTTTTTCGTCAAGCGGCTTCACGGTGTGCATGTTCAGGACACGGGCGCTTATCCCTGCTTTTTTGAGGGAGTCCGCGGCAGCAAGGGCCTGGTGGACCATGTAGCCGCACGCGATAAGGGTTACGTCGCTTCCGTCCCTTAGGAGATTTGCTTTGCCCAAAGTGAACTTGGACTCTTCCAAATCAGGGACCTTGGGGCGGCCTAAGCGGAGATAGAACGGGCCGTCAGAATCGGCGATGGCGAACACCGCCTTGCCGGCCTCGGTGGCGTCGGCAGGCACCACAACCCGCATATGCGGGAGGGCGCGCATCAGGGAAATGTCCTCGAGCGCCTGGTGCGACGCGCCGTCCTCGCCCACCGTGAGCCCGGAATGGGTCGCCGCGATTTTTACGTTTAGCTTGGGATAGGCGACTCCGACCCTGATTTGGTCGAGGCAGCGGTTCGTCGCGAAGACCGCGAACGTGCTCGCGAACGCAATCTTGCCGCTGGACGCCAGGCCCGCCGCCATGCCAATCAAGTTGGCTTCGGCAATGCCTGCGTTAAAAAAGCGGTCTGGGAACTTGTCCGCAAAGACCTTTGTTTTTGTTGAACAGGATAAGTCCGCGTCCAGCGCGACAACGCTTGGGTTCTTCTCACCAAGCTCGGCCAACGCTTTTCCGTAGCCGTCACGGGTCGCCATCATTGCAATTCCTCCAGTGCCTGCTCGAGCTGCTGTTGGTCCGCAGGCGTCCCGTGGAATCCCGCGACGTTCTCCATGAACGAGACCCCGCTCCCCTTGATGGTGTTGGCGATGATTGCGACCGGCTTGCCTTCCTCTCGGTGCGCGAGCGCAGCCATTATTTCCGGAATGTTGTGGCCGTTGATTTTGATTACGTGCCAGCCGAATGCGCGCCACTTCGCCGCGAACGGCTCAATCGCCATCACGTCCTCGGTGAAGCCGTCAATCTGCAGGCCGTTGCGGTCGATGACGACGGTCAGGTTGTCGAGATGGTAGTTCGACGCGGCCATTGCCGCCTCCCACACCTGGCCTTCTTGGCACTCGCCGTCTCCGACGAGGCAATAAATGTGATTGTCCCGCTTGTCAAGCCTTGCTGCCAATGCCATGCCGACAGAAATCGAAAGCCCCTGGCCAAGCGAGCCGGTGCACGCCTCGACCCCCGGAGTTTTCATGGACGGGTGGCCCTGCAAGTGGTGGCCGATTTTGCGGAGGCCCTTGAGGTCGGAGAGTGGGAAATAGCCGGCTTCTGCGAGGGCTGCGTACAGGGCTGGAGCTGCGTGGCCCTTGCTCAGGACAAAGCGGTCCCGCTCAGGCCAGTTCGGCTCCTTTGGCTTGTGCCGCAGCGTGTGAAAATACAGTGTCGCTAGCACGTCCGCAGCAGAAAGCGAGCCGCCAGGATGGCCGGAGCCCGCGGTTGTCGTCGCTTCACAAACATGCCTGCGAATGGCCTTGGCCTTTTTGGATACGTGGTTGGCGTCCATTGGCTAACTCCTTTAGTAGATGACACTTAATTAGAGAGTGAAAGGGTTTAAATTTGTTTTCGTGCCAGAAGCTTTTCAAGCTCGGATAAGAAGGCTTTTCTCTGTTCCGGGGGGAAATGTGCCCCCGCGGCGATGTTATGGCCGCCGCCCTCTCCGCCGACCGCCTGGGCGGCTTCCTTCAAAGACTTGCCAAGGTTAATGCCACCTCGGACCAATGGCCATGTGGCCCGCCCCGAGGCCTTCATCTTGCCCTCTTCCTCGTCAAACGAGAGGCCGATGATTGGCTTGTCCTGCTGGATTATCTGGGCGCCGTAAAGCATTCCCGCAATCACGCCGATGAGCGTGTCCTTGATTGCGTCGCCGGCGTCCAAAAGGTAAAAGGTCCTGTGGTCCTCGACCCCGTGCTCCTTAGCCCACTGGATTCCCTCGCGCAGCATTCGGCGGTGGTTGAGGAGAAGGGCTTCGGCTTCCTTGTAGAAGGCATCGCGGTCTCCCTTCGCGACCTCGAGCCCGATTTTTCCCTGCTCGTGGCGGCCGCACGCGTTCAGCATTGTGGCAAAGTCCTTCGAGTCCTTCACCATGGACTTGTCCTGCTCGTTGGTCAATTCGTATACTTCGCCGACCAGCGATTTCAGGTATCGGTCGGGGACTCGCTGCTGCTTGCCGTAGACAAAGAGCCCCGACAACAATTTTTTCTTTTGCTCGTCGTCTAGGTCGACGTAGCGCAGCCACTCGTCCCCGCGGCGGATTGGGATGCTTAAGTCGTTGAGGAAGTTTACTGCCGCGTCCTCGTTCCCGGTAAGGCCGGGGAAGATGGGGTCGGACGCGAACATCAGGAATTGCTTAAGCGGGCGGGAGTGCCTGCCGAAGAGGCGGATGTCGGTCTTGGCAGTGATTACTTTTTCTTTTTCCGCGTCCGCGAGGATTTCTCGGTTGAAGCCCACTAGCTTGCCGGTGGAGTCTTGCATGTCGCCGACCGCGCCGACGATTGCGATTGCTGACAAGTCGCGGAACCCGAACTCGCGCGCGACGAGGTAGGACATGCCCGCGCCGCTGATTTCCGTGGCGCCGTCAAGCCCGATTAAGTGGGCGTTGAAGTGCGGCTTGTCAGTCTCGCCGAGCGTTGCGTGGTGGTCGATGATTGCGTAGTTGGAGAGGTGTTCTTCTAGGACAGGGATTTGGCCGCTGCCGAAGTCCGCGAAAATGTGGTTCTTTCCTTCTTTGATGAGGGAAATGCGCTCGGAGTCCATCTGCTTGGTCGGGATGACGGTGTGCTTCTTGCCGAGCCTGTCGAGTAAAGAAGAAATGATTGCGCCGGCGGATAAGCCGTCCGCGTCGTAGTGGCAGACGACCATGAACTCTTCTTTGTCCTTTATGAAGTCGACTACCCGAGCTAGCTGTTCCATTGGGAAGGGTTAGGACTAGAGGGGTTTATCTGTGTTTACCTTCTGGGGCTAGGGCCCGCGACGGCGCCTGACGGGAGTCCTGCGTGGAGTCGGAGCCGGTGCGGGTGCGGGTGCGGGTGGTGCAGCAGGTGCGGGTGCCGGTGCGGCTGGCTCCATACTGAGCATATCACCGCGTGTGCCGCCTGGCAAGATGAAGATGGTTTGGTCTTTATCCGCATAGATGTGCCCTTTTTCAGCCGCCGTTGTAACAATGGCCTTTACAAAGTCCTTTACCTGTTGGCCGTGAGTCTCCTCAATTTTCTTGAAGTCGAAAATATCTGTCGGCTTCGCTGCTCCATGCCTAGCCTTGCCAGCCAGTGTGCGCTTCTGCATGGCATTTTCTATCTCGCCCGCAGTGAAAGCACCTAGCGCAGTAGCAAGTACACCACCAGCAAGCCCAAACACTGTCGCAACTGGAAAGCGCTCTAGGGCATGCTGTGCTGGAATACCTTCCGAGCCTCCGCCGCCACCCGCGTTTTCATTGGGGGGAATCGACCAGTCTTCCTGGCCCTTGGGCACGCCGCTCTGCTGGCCAGAAGCCTTCTGCTCGTTTACGAGCTGTTCGGAAGTCTTGAACAACAGCTTAAGCGTGTCGCCAAACCCTTTGGTCTGGCCCATGTAAGCGCGCTCCAATTGGTCGAGCCTAATCTTAACAAGCCCTGCAATCCCGCCGGTCATTGCCGCATGGCCTGTCCAGGCCACGTTCATGACGCGTTCCGGAATATTGCGTGTGTGCTCTTCCACGGTTTTCGCGTAGTCCTCAGTGTAAAACTCTTTTGGGAAGACAAGCATGCCGACGTTATCGAAATTGTCCGGAAGAATGTCAAAACCGGCGACAAAGACCCCGTTCGGGTTTTCATTCATCCGCCTCTTGGCTTTTTCGAATTCCGTAGTCGCCCTGTTGAGCTTCCGTTCCTCCTTAGGCTCGAGGCCACTCTTAGCCTCTTTCCGCATTAGCTTGTTGCTTATCTCATTGAATTTCAGTAAGTTCTTGGCTCCGCCCTTCTTGAACTGCGAGCGCATCCACATAATGCTCGCGTTGTCGAACATGTAGCCGATGTCGCGGTAAACCGACTTCTCCGTGTGCAGGTCCTCAAGGCGCTTGGACATCTTCCAGAGCCAAGTCTGGTTTTTCTTGCCGGTTGGATTGGTGGGGTCCAACGCCAGATTATCAACGGTTATCAACTCGGATAGAGTATTGGCATTTTCCTTTGCGGGATCGTCCCAAGTACTAGTAGCATCGTAGTTCTTGATGAAATCCAGGTGTTTTACGAGCTTCTTCAGCAGATTGCTCCGCAGCATGCCTTCTTTTGTGCGGCGGTTTGCGCGGAGTTTGTCCTGTTCTACTGGTAAAAGCGTGTTTATTTCAGCCCGTGGCTTGGGCACTTGTATACTCTTTCCTGTGGAAAGCTTGGTTATTGTCTTATTCCCATCCGGGTCAGCCGGGCCAATCGCAACCTCCTTCAATCCGATTGGAGCAGCCTGCTCAGAATTGATTAGCCGTGTAACCATAAGCTCGACATCTTCAACATGCCCCTCCTTTTTGGTTTTAGGCATAGTATTGTACTTCTCAGCGTCTTGTAGTATCTTGTTCAAGCCACGCTGGGACGTTAAAAGCGTTGTCTTGAAGCCGAAAACCGTGTCGCGAAGGGAAGTGAGGGCCTTCTTCTTGCCGTATGCTGTCCCTGTAGTCGCACCGGTCTCACCCTTTTGGATTGTGTCTATCTCGCTTTGGACCACGTTCTCCAGGTCCGTGTACTTCGCCCTGGCTGTCTCGTGCGCCAAAAACGTTTTGAACACTGCATTATATGCCTTACTGGCTGCCTTCGTGGTCTTCCATGCGCCACGCGCACTAGCCTTGTCCTCAAGCTTCTTGCCAGCCTCCCTCAGCCTCTGCCCGGGAATCACTGCAGCCCTAAGCCTGCTTGCCTGACGCCTGATTTTACCAGTACCTTTTCTAGCCATTATAACACCTTTAACGTTTGTTACTACTCTTGGGTAGTTACTTATTTATAAATATTTGCAATCTGGGTATACTCAGGACGTATATAAAAGCGTATTGCCGCAAAGCCATTTATATGCCGTGCTCGTATTACTGGCGATGGCTTTGGAATCCCTGCTCATTCCCGCGGCCACTGGCGTGGTCGGCGTGGCCTTCGGGCTGGGCGCCTCGCTCATCGTGAGGCACAAGCCGAAAAAGCTCCCCCAAGCCGTGCCAAAGGACGCGTGGGAAAACCTGCGCGAGCTGACGAAGGACAGGGCTGAAATCGCTGCCAAGAAGAAGGCGCTCCATAGGGCTTATTCGGCGGGGTCGATTGAGGAACATTCTTTTGTAACCAAAGACTCGCACTACACAACGCTCATCGAGCACTTTGACGACGACATCGATAAAGCGGTGCTTGAGCTGAGCAAGGCGTTCCTTCCGGAGGAGCTGCAAAAGGGAGAGAAAAAATTGGAGCAGCTCAGCGACTTGGCGGTGCTATCGACAAAAATAGCGGAGCTGAAGGAAGACAAGAAGTCGCTTGACGAGGAGAGGGGCCAGCTTTACCTGCAATTAACAGAGGTGGAAGAAGACAAGAAGATGCACCTCGCCGAAAAAAACAGCCTCCAGGAAAAATACGAGAAGGACAGCACGCGGCTCACCGAAATGACGGACTCCATCCAAACGCTCGAAAAGCAGCGCGTGGAGCTGGAAAGCAGGGTGGCTGGGATCCAGCCCAGGGACCAGAAAATAGCGACGCTCGAAAAAGAGAACCGCACGCTGCGCGACGGGCTCACGAACGCGAGGAACAAAATATTTGGCGCAGAAAAAGAGGTTGGGGTGCTCTCCGCGGTGATAGACCGGCACGCCAAGGAAATAGACGAGGGGAAAAAGCCGGACGACATGAAGACACTTGTGCAGCCCAACAACACTGGAATCAAGAAGCTCGTGAAAAAGTACACCAGCCCGGAGGCGGCGTACGAATACGTGAGGGACGAAATAGTCGAGGTACACCCGCAGGTAAGCGCGAGCTACTGGCTTGGCGTGGACGACGTGATGCGACTTGGCGCGGCGGACCCGGACGACAAGGCAATACTTTTGTGCTCAATGATTCGTGCGCTGGGCGAAAGCGCGTGGGTGACCGTGCTCGAGATGAAGAATGGGTACCAGCGGGCGGTCGTGGTTACCGACGACCGTGTGCTAGACGCGGAAGAGACCAGGGACTACAGCGACTTCGTCGGGATGTCCGCCGAAGAGGCTATCCGGAAATACCGCTTCGACGGATTCCCCGTGAAAAAGATGCTTTTCAGGTTCAATGACAGCGAATACACCCCAGGAGAGTAGGGGCACATTTAAAAAGGCAAGGATGGCTAATTTTACTCAATTAAGGAGGGATAGGATGCCCGCTGAAGTCGACAGGAGCAAATGCGCATGGTGTGGGGGCTGCACCTCAGTGTGCCCGGTCCAAGCGCTGGAACTAAGAGGACAAATTCTGCACGTCTACACAGACAAGTGCATCGAGTGCGGGAACTGCGAAAAAGCCTGTCCAGTCGGAGCCATCAAGGTGGTGAAAAAATGAACTATGGCAAGGAATGGGACGTCATAGTCGTCGGCGCAGGGCCGGCGGGAAACAAAGCCGCGCAGGAGTTCGCCAAAAAAGACCTCAGCGTGCTCGTGATTGACAGGAAGCAGCAAATCGGCCCGCCAAAGCGATGCGGCGAAGGCCTGTCACAGCGCTGGATAAAAATCGGTGGGCAGGAGCCTCACCCCAGGTGGGCGCTCCAAAAAATAACCACTGCACTCCTCGTCGCGCCAAACGGCGAAGAGATAAAGGTCAAGACCGGGCAAGACGGCTACATCCTGGAGAGAAGCCAGTGGGAAAAAATGGAGGCCGAGAAGGCAATCCGGCTCGGCGCCAAATACATGCTCAAGGCCCTTGTCAACGGGCTGATAATTGAAAACAAAAAAGTCGTTGGCGTCAAGGTAAGCCGGGAGGGCGCAGACGAGGAATACCGGTGCAAGCTCGTCATCGCGTGCGACGGCGTTGACTCCCAGGTCGGAAGATACGCGGGAATGCGCACTGCGATGCCGCTAACAGAATGCGACTCCGGCTACCAATACGAAATGGCGAACGTGCCAATCAAGGACCCGTACTGCATGGAGCTTTACTTCGGTAAAGACGTCGCGCCGAGGGGGTACATCTGGGTCTTTCCCAAGGGCAAGGACGTGGCCAACGTCGGGATAGGCATCAGCAGCCTGGACCCCGCGACCGCGAAAGAATACCTGGACAAGTGGCTCAAGGCAAACAGCGACCGGTTCGGCCAGGCGTCCATAACAGAAATCAACGTGGGCGTGATTCCAGTCACGAAGCCGGCGGACGAGTTCTGCGGCGACGGAATAATGCTAATCGGTGACTCGGCAAGAATGGTTAACCCCATACACGGTGGCGGGATGGGCGCGGCGCTCGAGGCCGCCGCAATAGCCGCAAAAGTGGGCGCAGAAGCCATCAAGGCCGGCGACACAAGCAAGAAGAAGCTGAGCGCGTACCAGGACGAATGGGAAGAAGTGCGCGGCAAAGAATTCGCGAAGATCCTGCGTGTGAGGCACTTCGTCGAAAAGCTTGAGGACGAGCAGTTCAACCTGCTTGCCGACCTGGCGAAGAAGAACAAAATCGACCCAAATCAGTTCATCGGGCTCGGGCACGGCAAAGGGCTCGTGGACCTTGCGAAGGCGCTCGTCAAGGCATCACCCAACGCGGCCAAGTTCGCAATGAGCTTCATCAAGTAAGGATGAAAATGAAGAAAAAAATCAAGTTCAAAACCCCGGTGGCCACACTGGTCCTCGCGGCCCTGCTGGTTCTTTTTTATTTTGTGGTCTCCGGCGGAAGCACGTATGTGACTCCGCTGTCAAGAATGTATCCACTCGGCGTCAGCAACGCCAACATGATTGGGTCCTTGACTTATACGTTCTCGCACATTGGGGTCAAGCATTTGCTCGGCAACCTAATGGCACTGCTGGTGTTCGGGACCATACTCGAACAAAAGCTGGACAAGTGGCACGTCACCGGCATATTCCTGGTGAGCGGCGTCTTTGCGGGAGCGGTCTACACCGTAATCCACCCGGAGGTCTGGGTCGTCGGCGCGTCAGCCGCAATAGCCGGGCTGCTTGCGGCAGGCACGGTAACGAGCACGAAAAAAACGATTGCCGCGTTCGCAGCAGTAATTCTTCTCGTGCCAAACGTGATTCTCCCGACGTCAGACATAGCACTCGACACGCTTGAAAAATTCCGCGCCGGCCAAGCGGAAGAGGCACAGGTTAAGGTGGAGGAGCTCACGCAAGAGATTGAGGCGGGAGAATACACTCCTGAGACTGTTGAGCAGCGGGAGGCGGCGGCGCAAAAACAGAGCAAAGCCACACAGTCGGTGCAATCGCTGGAACAGGGAAGGGAGACCGAGGCCACTACGCCCGCGTCTTTCGAAATCCACATGCTTGGCGGGCTCTTCGCGCTCGCGTTCCTCTGGGCCTTCGACAGGGGTGCTGTGAACGGCTTCTGGAGGCGGTTCCTTGCCATTATCAAATCTTGAGGTGCACTGGGCAGTCCAGGAGATGCAGTGCATTGTCGGCACCCATTTCGACAAGATTTCTGACCTTAGCAGCGGCTGGAAGCTCAAGTTCGGCAAGCAAGAAATCGCCGTGGAAGTCCCGGAGCGCATGCACTTGACGTGGCATAAGCAGCCGGCCAGTGCGCCGCACGGATTCACCCAATACTGCCGCAAGCACCTGCACGGGAAAGTCGTGAAAGTGTGGCAGCCCGGGTTCGACAGGGTCGTTGTCATCGAGCTGGACAGCGGGCAAAAAATCGTTTTCGAATTGTTCTCGAAAGGCAACGCCATTATGGTCGGGGCGGACGGGAAAACGGAAAAAACATTCCGTGGGGAAGAGTGGAAAGACCGCGTGCTCAAGCGCGGGGAAGAGTACTCGTTCCCGAAGTCAAAGAAGCTGGACCCGCGCGAGATGGCGGAAAAAGAGTTTGTTGGGTTGTTCGGGGAGAAGGACGTCATCCATTCGCTCGCCGCCGGGATAAACATGTCCGGGAAGTATTTGGAGCTGGCTTGCGTGAGGGCCGGCGTGGACAAGAACGCTTCGGGCCCGGGCAAGAAGCTGTTCGGCGAAATAAAAAAGATGCTTGAGGAATACGAGCCGGGAATCGACACCGTGCCGGTGGTCCAGAAGTTCAGCGACTCATTTGAGCCGAAGGAAACGTTCAGCGAGGCGCTGGACGAGTGCTTCGCAACCACCGAGGCGGACACCACCGCCTCGCAGCGCGTGGCCCGGAAAATCGCGAGCCAGGAAAAAGCCATCAAAGAGATGAGGGAGAAGCGTGCCGCAGCCAAAGAAAAAGGCGACGCGGTCTATTCCAACTGGCAAGAGCTTGAAGAGCTCATGGAAAACGTGAAAAAATGGCGCGAAAAAGGGAAGAGTTTTGACGAGATAAACCAAATGCTGGCAGGAAAAGCCTCCATTAACAAAAAGACGCACAAAATGACCGTGAAACTATGAAAAAAGCGTCATATTACGTAAATTTGACGAAATGTTTATATATATCCGAGGATTAATAGTCTGTGGAGCGAGGGTGTCACGCTGAATCCTACCAAGAGCAGCGCAACGGTTCCCAAGAATCACCATACCCCCCTTCGCTCCATCCCATTTTTGGGCTATAAGCGAGGTGTAAGTCAATGCAGAAGTTAGACAGAGTTATCTCTCTTTATCAGGAGGGCAGTATCAGCCTCTTCGAGGCAGCGAGCAGCCTAGACATTCACCCCAGTGAATTGACCACAATAATGGTCGAAAAAACTCGTTTCAGCCCAATAGCGATTCGTCGACAACTATAACGTCGCTCACGGCAAAAATTGCCTTGAACGGGACATTGATATAGCCGTCATCCTTCGGAAGGCCAACTGCAAGTTTGGAGTCGGTGGCCGGCTCTACCAGAAAAGTTTCTAGGTCGCCGCTTCGCTCATCGACCTGTATGTCGCTGAGCCTGCCAATTTCTTCTCCCTTGTTAGTGATTACTCTTTTTCCACCGAGTTGTTTTGCGATTGCGAATTTTCTGGTTGCCATATGGCTCCCTCCGCAGTAATTAGTGTTCCTCAATATAAAAGCTTTTCTATTGGGTTTTCCGGCGAAATACAGCACCCTTTATAAGGAAAAATATTGCAAAATATAGTGATGTTACCGCCCGAGCTGAAGGCAAGCCTGATGAAGCAGCACTACAAAACAGGCAGCCACAGCGGCGTGAAGCTCTGCCACTGGACCAAGGAGTCGCTCACGTCTGGCAGGGTGTGCTACAAGGAAAAGTTTTACGGCATCAAAAGCCACCGGTGCCTGCAGATGACGCCGGCCGTAGCTTGGTGCCAGCAGAAATGCGCATTCTGCTGGAGGCCGCATGAGGTTAATGTGCCTGCCCCGGAATGGGACGAGCCGGAACAAGTGATTGAGGAATGCGAGGAAGGGCAGCGGTTGCTGCTGACCGGTTACGGCGGGAACGAGGAGTGCGACAAGAAAAAATTGGCGGAGGCGCAGCAGCCGAACCAGGCCGCGATTTCATTAGCCGGCGAGCCGACGCTTTACCCGAAAATTGGGGGACTGATTGAAGAGTTCCACAAGAGGAATTACACCACTTTTTTGGTGACGAACGGGCTGCTGCCCGAGAGATTGGCGGAAATCACGCTGCCGACGCAACTGTACTTGTCGTTGGACGCGCCGAACGAAAAAGTGCACAAGAAGACCAACGTGCCATTGGCGCCGAATTCATGGGAAAGAATAAATGAGACGCTTGAGTTATTCCCTTCGCTGGACACGAGGAAAGTAATTCGAATTACAATGGTGAAGGGCTGGAATGACTTTGCCCCGGAGGACTACGCGCGATTGATTGAGAAGAGCGGCGCGGACTTCATTGAAGTGAAGGCGTACATGTTCGTCGGAGCGAGCAGGCAGCGGCTGACGATGGAAAACATGCCCCAGCACCACGAAGTGAAAGCGTTCGCGGACAAAGTCGCGGAAGGGCTTGGCTACAAAGTGGCCGCCGAGCACGAGCCATCGCGCGTCGTGCTGTTGTCGAGTGGGGAAAAAGGTGAGGCTATATGACAAAGAAAAAAACGGGGCTGGTGACACTCCATGAAATGCTTAAGGATCTCCAGAAGGAAATCGAAAAGAGCCCAAATGACCCGGTGCTTTGGAGCCTGAAAGGGGCGCACCACTACTCCGCGTTCGAAGAGGCGTATGATGCAAATGACATCGACACAGCAATCAAGCACTACGAGAGCTCTTTTAACTCGTACAAGAGGGCAACAGAGCTTGACCCAACGGACCCGGTCACCTTCGCTTTGCTCGGCGGGATGCTGAAGCAGGGCAGGGATTTTGAGGGAGCCATAACCCACTTCATGAAAAGCATAGAGCTTAAGCCGGCGCAGCCAATGATTCTGGCGGCGATTGCGCATTCATACGTTGAAACTGGCAACATGCAGGGTGCTGAACGTGCCGCCGACCTAGCACTCGAATTTAACCCAAAAGAAGCCCTGGCGATTTACGCGAAGGGAGTGGTGCACGGCGCGCGCCAGGAACACAAAGAAGCCGAACAGCTGCTCAAAAAAGCCATCCGGCTTGACCCGAAACAAGACTACTTTTTTCAGTCGCTTGGGTTCCAGCTAATCACAAACGGGAAGCACAAAGACGCGAAGAAAGCATTCCTCAAAAGCGTTGAGCTAAACCCCCGGAACAATACTTCGCTTGGCATGCTCTCCGATATGTACCTTAATGAGGGAAACGAAACGCTCGCCGAACAGATGGCCGACGACGCGCTCAGGGTAAACCCCTATGAGCTCAACCCCTGGGCCTTGAACACCAAAGCGTACTTCTACACGAAAGCGGGCGACCAAGCGAAAAGCCAAAAGGCCAAGATGAAGGAATACGAAAGGGCCGAACAGCTGATTAAGGGCGCAATTCATGGACTCCCGAACAGTGTTCACTTCATCAGCAACTTAGTTGGGCTGCTGACAAAAATGGAGCGATACGGCGAGGCAGAGGGCTGGCGCAAATACGTCCTGGAAGAACTCGACCCATCAAACAAGAGGATGCGGGACTACAAAGAAGTAATCGCGCTGCAAAAAGACATTAAAGGAACCATCACCAAGTCCGAGCTAGAAAAAAAGATGAGGAAAATGAAAAAGCTCAGCGAGAAGTGGGCTGTCGGGCCACAACTCTGGGAAGTGGAAGCCCCAAAACGCCGCAAAAGAAAAGTCTCTTCCTCACCAGAAATGAAAAAGCTGCTGGAGTACCGGAAAAGGAGGGGGCTGAAGCCACGGAACGTCTTTAACCCGCTCGCGAGCGTGAGTAAATACTTCCCGGGAAGGAACATCCAGTACGAAGAAGGGCGGCGCGGCCTGAATAAGCTGAAGAGATTACAGCGCAAGCACCTTACATGAGCTCACCCACGAGGAAGATGGAGCCGGCGACCACGGTGAAGCCGTTGGCGGAAGCGAGCGCGTCGCGCGGGTCTTCGATGACTTCGGTGTTGGGGTTAGACTTTTTTACTACGCTGTACAGGTCGGTGGCTGGAAGGGGGTTCGGGCCTTCTGTGTACTGCGTCACGATTACTTTCTTGGCGAGCGGCGCGATTATTGAAGCGCTTTTCTCGTAGTCCTTGTCCGCCTTCATCGCGATGACGAGTGTGAACTCCTTTCCCTGTAAGTGGTTTGCGAGGGTGCGCATCGCGGCGGGGTTGTGCGCGCAGTCGAATAGCACGTTGTTGATTAATTCAAGGCGGCCCGGCCAGTGAGCGGTTTCCACGGCGGTGCGGGCTTCTGCCGCTTGGGCTCCCAACGCCAATAACGCTTCATACGCGCACGCCGCGTTGTCTTGTTGGTGGCCGCCAGCGAGAGAAAGGGAAAAGCCTTTCGTCTCGGCAAGGATTAATCGTGCGCTTTCAGTCGCGCATTTTCCCTTGATGACTTCAAGTGCCTCGGGCTTGCGCACCGTGGTGACGACAGTGCCGCCCTTGATTATTCCCGCTTTCTCGCCCGCTATCTCGGCGATTGTGGACCCGAGGTGGCGCGTGTGGTCGAAGTCAATGTTCGTGATTATTGCTACGGTTGGATTGCAAGTGCTTGTGGCGTCGAGGCGCCCGCCCATGCCAACCTCCATCACCGCGTACTCGCAGTTGTTGTCGGCGAAGTAGAGAAAGGCGAGAAGGGTGATGGTTTCGAAAAAGGAGAGTTTGTGTTTGGCCGCGAGGGGCTTTACTTTTTCGATGTACTCGTCGAGCTCGGCGTCGGTGATGTTTTTGCCGTCGATTTGGATTCGCTCGTTCAATTCATGGAGGTGCGGGGAAGTGAACAAGCCGCAGCGCGGCAGGCCGTTCGCGACCATTGCTGCTGTGCTGCCTTTGCCGTTGGTGCCAGCGACTTGGACGCACGAGTATTTTGACTGGGGGCTGCCGAGCTCGGCAAGCGCGTCTTGCAGCGGCTTGACCTCGAGTGGAATTCGCATCCGGACCAGCGAAGCGAGAAAAGGATGGGATTTCATAAATGTCCTTTCTTTAGTTTTTCCTCGAAGCGGAGTTCTGAACGAAGCCTGCCCAGTTCCTCGTCGTCCATGTTGCAGACAGCGTACTTCATCGCGAGCGGATATTTTTCCTTGAGCTCGTCGTAACACAGCCGCGCGAACTCACGGTAAGAGAAATGGCCGTGGGCAGTGCTCCTAAGCTTGATTAGGTGGTACATCTCCCGCAGGTTCGCGGTCATTAAGTAGCGGTGGCGATAGCCAAGCGGCACTATGTACTGGGCGTGATAAGGCATTTCGGAATGGAGTTCCCTGAAGAGCTCGTCAGCTGATTTCATGGCATCGTCGTACTCCTTCTGAACCCCTGCGCCCACTATGTCTGGCGGCGTGCTGTAGCCATAGAACGTCGTAAGCAGCTGGTTTGTCTGCGTGCAGATGCGGTGCCTCTGCAGGTCGCGGAACGCGCCGTAGTCAATCACGATGTCCCACGTGAACTTCGAGTGCTCGAGTTCTCTCATCGGCCAGTCGAACTCGCCCATCTTCTGCAGGTAGCGGTCGTAGATTCTTTCTTTTTCTTCAGTGGTGAAGGACGAGACTTTGGACTTGACTTCAGTGTAGGGCGCGTTCGAGTAGCGGTAGACCATTGCAGTGAGGAGCTTCTCGTCCAAGTCCTCAGGCGCATCGACGAGCGTCGCCTTCTGGATTTGGTCCGGGTGGATGTCGAGGTCCAAAGACGATACGTAGCCGCGCATTTCGGGCTCAGTGTCCGCCAGGTAGTCCTTCTTGCCTGTGTACTTCAGCAGAGATGGAAGTACTGCCGTGCCCTCGTCCTGCAGTGACTTTCCGAGGGCCTGCATTTCGCCTAGTGGGTGGGAAAACATCTTGTTGATGGCGTGCTCAAGAGCCCGCGCGTTCACGGTCCAGCCGAGGCTTGTTTTCGTGCAGGTGGGCAAGAGATAGCGGATTGCGTCGAACCTCCTCGCAGCGCACGACCTGTTCCACGCGGGCTCGGACTGGCCTTCCTCGCGGGGCGCCTGCTCTTTTACGTACTCAAGGACTGGCTCGTGCAGGTCTGTATAGGTTTGGAACAGATTGTCGACGACGCCTTGGACTTTCGTGCCGTAGCTGGAGTTTTTCAGTGTGGGATCAATGTAGAAAGAGTCCCTGCCGAATGAGACGTAGCGAGTGCTTTTTTCTACGAAGGAAGAAATGCGGTTGTCCTCGATTACCTTGGTCGCAAGTATTGAAACGCCCTCCAAGCCGATGCCCACAACCGCCCCCTCTGCGACGGACGAATGGCCAAACCCAAGCACCCACTTCTCCATGAAGTTAATGGCTTTTTTCGCGGCGTTGTCTACCTCTATTCCCTCGGCGTTCTCGCTGAGTGCCTTAACTAGGGAACTGTAGTTGTCGGCGTCTTCCTTTAGGAGCGATAAGAAGCTCTCGCGCATGCCCTGGCTGGCTCGGCTGTACCTGGCCTGCATCAGGGCCCATACCTCTGGGTGGAAGTTCTTCGCGAAAAAGACTGGCTGGTCAAGGTTCGTGAAAAAGTAGCTGAGTACCTTTGCCTCTTCCTCCGTGTATGCCATAGAATGCCTCTTTCCACGACTAGCGTGGGTAGGCAAAAATTGAGGCGGAGCAGCAATAAAAGGATGCCGCCCGCAAGAATATAAAGCCCAAAAGAGCAAGTCCTATAGGGTGTTTTGGATGGGAAAACTAAGGTCACTAGACCCGGAACTCGCCGAAGCCATGGGGCTTGAGCTGCAAAGGCAGCGCGAAAGCGTTGAGCTCATCGCGTCCGAAAACTTTGTCTCGATGGGTGTACTGGAGGCCATGGGCAGCTGGCTGAACAACAAGTATTCAGAGGGCTACCCAGGCAAGAGGTATTACGGCGGCAACCAATTCATCGACATGAGCGAAAACCTGGCAATCAAGCGGGCGAAGCAATTGTTCAACGCTGACCACGTGAACGTGCAGCCCCACGCTGGCTCGCAGGCAAACATGGAGGCGTACTTCGCGACCATAAGCTTAGGCGACAAGATACTCTCAATTGACCTGCCGAAGGGCGGGCACCTCACACACGGCTCGCCAGTCAACTTTTCCGGGCAGTTCTACAAGATTGCGTCCTACGATTTGGACCCGGAGACGGAAGCACTGGACATGGACCTGGTCCGCAAGCGGGCCGAAGAAGAAAAGCCGCAATTGTTGTTGTGTGGCTACAGCGCGTACGCTCGAACCGTCGATTTTAAGGAGTTCGGCGAAATCGCGAAAGACGTTGGGGCCGTGTCAATGGCAGACATCGCGCACATCGCGGGATTGATTGCCGGCGGACAGCACCCGCACCCGTTCCCGCACATGGACATTGTTACCACTACTACTCACAAGACACTTCGCGGGCCGAAGGGCGCGATGATTCTCTGCAAGGAAGACTTTGCAAAGGCCGTTGACAAAGCGGTTTTCCCGGGGATGCAGGGCGGGCCGTTCGAGAACATGATTGCCGCGAGGGCAGTCGCGTTCGGAGAGGCGCAGAAGCCGGATTTCAAGGACTACGCCAAGCAAATCGTGGCGAACGCAAAGGTGCTCGCGGACGAAATGATGGCGCTTGGGTACAGGATAGTCAGTGGGGGGACGGACAACCACTTGATGCTCGTTGACTTGCAGGAAAAAGGGATTACGGGGAGAGAGGCCGAGCAGCTCCTGGAGAAGATTGACATTTCTGTGAACCGAAACATGGTTCCAAACGACCCGCAGAAGCCGTGGGTCGCGAGTGGCATTCGGCTTGGGACGCCGGCGCTTACGACACGGGGACTGAAGGAAGCGGAAATGACCGACATCGCAATACTGATTGACAAGGCAATTGTGGCAAAGAGTGATGAGGCAAAGCTATCGGCACTCAAGGAAGAAGTGCATTCCTTAACCTCGAAGTTCCCGCTCTACCCGGAGATTGATTTTTAGTGGGGGTTCTTAACACGCTGAACCCGTTTTCGAGTGGTGAAGACGCTGTGGAGCAGACCGCGGGAGAAGTGCAAAACACGCCACCCGCTGGGGTGGACATAACTGGCGACGGGCCCGAGTGCTCGTTCTGCGGGCAGCCCGGCTCAGACAAGAAATGGGCGGGGCAAACCTTTCATAAAAAGTGCTTGCGGAAAGCGCGCAAGATGGCCAAAGGAATGCTTTAGTCTTCGGTGAAAATCTGGCCCTCGAAAACAGAGATTTTGACCCCTTCTTCTTTCCACGCGTTTGGCGGAAGCCCGGCCTTCCAGCACGTCGCCTCAAGGAACTCGACCGGCGACCACGGGCCGTTTTCCACCGCGACTTGTGGGAGCAGCAAACCGCTCGTGTGCTCGCTCTCGAGGATCAAGCCGTGG
>JBHOSQ010000015.1:0-19878 GCA_042584585.1 archaeon
TCTTTTTTCATAGGGGATCACCCAAAACAACTAGCGACTGCCAGTTTATAAGTTTAATCGTTAAACCTTGGGAAACAACGGCACTCCCTTGATTCTCCTGTAAACCCTGCCAGTAAACGCGGCCAGGCTCGTCCCGCCGTGCGCAGTCGTCTTCTTTTTCCTTATGGCGCCAAGCACGTCCTTGCCGCACTCGGTCCACGCCGAGCCCATCTCGGCCTTAGTGTGCGCGTCACTGCCGCCAATCACCGCGAAGTTCATCGCTTTCGCGGCCTTTACAGCCCTGCTGTTCCCAATAAACGTTTTGCCGTTAATCGTCTCGATGCCGTCGACGCCAACGTCCCGGAAAATCTCGCCCATGCCGCGCCGCGTGAAGTCATACGGGTGAGCGGCGATAGCCAACCCCCCCTGCTTGTGGATTTTTTCCACGGTCTCCACCGCCGGCAAGTAGGCCCGAATGACTTTCTTTACACCCAGCCCGATTAAGTGCCCCTCTTCCGTCGACACCTCGGTTCCCGGAATAAAAATCAGCCCTGCTTTCTTCGCCAGGCGTGCAGCCTCCTTGTTTCCCGCGACAGAGTTGTGGTCCGCCAGCGCGAACCCCGCGAAGCCCAATTCTTTGCATCGCCCAACAATGTCCTGCACACTCATTATCGAGTCGCCGGAATGCGTCGAATGCACATGCAAGTCAAACTTCATAGCGCACCCAAGTGATAGTCTTTAATCTCAAAATACCCCGCGAGCACGCCCGCGTCAACAAACCCGTGCGCGTACGCAATCGCCTCAAGCGCCGTGGCGTAATCGCCCTTCTCCGCGTAGTGCTTCGCGTCACCAATGTAGTCCCTCGCGAACTGAAGATAGGTCTCGCTGACCTGGTTCTGATTGACCACTTCCAGCTTCTTCATCGCGTCCCCCGTAATCCGGAGGCACATATCGTACTTTTCCTTGCTCACGCTGGACATTATGAACAAGAAGAATAAAAAGAGGTAAGGGCGAGGGCATTGACGATGGCCCCGTCATTGGCGTCGACACCGTCGACGCCGGGCTGCGCCATCGTCCAGTTGCTCCCCCGCCGGATTGGGTTTTTACTTGACGGCAATCTTGAATGCGTCGCCAGCCTTGAAGCGTGGCACACGAGCCGCCGGGATGCGCATTCGCATGCCAGTCTGTGGGTTTCGGCCCATGCGTGCAGCGCGCTTCGCACGATAGAAAGTGCCGAAGCCAACGAGGGTTACCCTCTGGCCCTTCTTAACGGCCGTGGTAATCTCGCCAATCATCGTGTCGATAGCATCGTTCGCAAGCCTCTGGGAAATGTCAAGCTTTTTCGCAAGCCTCAGAGTAAGGTCATGTTTGTTCATTTATACACCTCTTTTATCACATGGTGAAAACAGGTTTCACCTGTGGGGCATTACGACCACCTAGTATTTAAGGCTTTCGAAAGTGGCTCAGGAAAGCCTTTTCCATTACATGCAACTTGCCCGGAACTATTAGCACATGAAGCCCGGTTCCGTGGTCGAGCGAAACCAGTTCCATTGCCTTGCCGAACGCGATGCCGGTGTCCCCACCGACGCGGCTCATCGCAACGACTTCTTTTTCGCCGAAACCAGAATCAATCTCGGTGAGAATCTCAATCGCCTGGTTGGGCGTCATCTGCCTCTCGCCCTTGATGTCCAGCAAAAGCAGCGTATGCAGCCCTCGGCCGCTATTGTCCTTAACAGCGTCATAAAAGCTCGTCGGCTTGAAGTTTTCTTCCCAGAACGTCACGGTCGCGGTCTTCCCGAACTTGTAGACCTGCAGCCCGCTGGCGGCAACCGCCGAAAAAATGCTGGCGTTGTGGACAACTTCCGTCTCAATCCCCTGGTCCCATGCCCGCATCAACAGGTCCGCGTGCGTCGTCGCGACCAACGGGTCTCCGCCGACCAAAAGCGCCACGTCCTTTTCCTTTGCCTCACTAATCCACTCAGTGTTTTGCTCCAGGTCCTCGCGCGCGAGAAGGACCAGCTCCTTCCCGACAAGCGCCGCCATCTTTTCCCGGCTTGACCCCTTAAGCACCGAAGTATACTCCTCGAGATAGACCTTGTCGCACTTCTTCGCGATTTCCAGCCCCTTGACCGTGATGTCCTTTTCGTCCCACAGCCCGAGCCCAATAAAGTAAAGCATTTTTCAAACACCTATGAACACTCTTGCCACGTCACGCACGCCCGGCCCAAGCCCAAGCGCAACAACCGCAATCTTTAGCAGCCAGTCCCAGTTCCCCTTCTCGCGGCCAATCACATGCAGCGCCCCCAACACAAGCGCCACCTTCACCAACGGGAACAGGAACGGGTTGATGTCAATCACCAGTCCCGACACGACGTGCTGCTCGGTGTAGCCCAGGAACGCAATCGGAATCGCGGACGCCACCGAGTCCAGCACCTGGCCGAACACAACGGTCTTGTTCTCCCGCGTCTTGAGCAGCTTCTTGAAAGCCACTGACAGCACCGCGGTAAGTGCAACCGCCGCCCCAACAATCGCGAGCAGCCACTCGACCCTGAACGCGTTGGAATACGCAGACGCCACGACAACCCCTGCGGCCGAGAAGGCTATCATCCACCCAATCCGCTGCACGCGCTTCATGTCCTTATGCGTGAACACAATAGCCGCAACCACGACCGCAGTCATCAGCAAGTAAATCCCCGGCGTGATGAACAGCCAGTGCTTCACTGCCCACGAGTCCTGCAGCGCCCTCAGCAGCCCTGCAAACACCAGATACGGAATCAGTGCGTTGAACAATTTCTTGTCAATCTTGATTTTCCACTTCTTCAGCAGCAACTTCACGCCGTGAAGCCCGGCGATGAACAGCACGGCGTAAACAATTGTGTTGAACACGTTGTACCCTTCCCCCGTGTACACCGGCCGGATGAAGTATGCCTCAATAAACTCCCACATTTAGAACAACCCGAACAGCTTTGCGATGAACAGCACGTACAGCGCCATGAGGCCATAGCCCTCGTAGTGCCCGACCTTTTTGTCAATGCTCACAACGACAAACATCGCCAGTGCAGCCAGCAGGAACGGCAGCCCGATATCCATCATCACCCCGCTCACGGTCAACGGCGTGAACAATGCGGGCAATCCCGTGACGACAAGCGCGTTGAAGATGCACGACCCGGTGATGTTCCCAATCGCGAGCTCGTACTTTTTCTTCAGCGCCGCCTGGGCGGACACCGCGAGCTCCGGGAGCGAAGTGCCGATTGCCACCGCGCTAGCCGCAATCACTGTGGTGGGAATCGCGAACACGCCGGCGACTCCGATTATTGCGCCAACACAATAATGTGCGCCAATCAAAACGCCTGCACCGCCAATCGCCATCTTGATGATTCCATTGCGCATGCTCCCGCCGTCTTTCTTTTTCGTGCCCTTCCGGTGGGTGCGCAGCGTGTACTTGAAGTAAACCAGGTAAAGAAGTATCGAGACGAAGCCCTCCCCCATGGTGAACAATCCGTCCGCCGACGCGAGCCACAAATAAGCCGTGGCCGCCACGAGCAACGGAATGTCGACGCGGATTAAGTCCCACCTGAAGCGCATTTCGGCGTTTACGCCCTGCGCAATCCGCATTATGGTGACCGTGCCGCCCAATACCAATGCGATGTTCGCTATGTTCGAGCCAATCACGTCGCCCATCACGATGGTTATCGCTTCTGGCGTGCCATTCATAATCGAAAATAACGAGGTGAACAATTCAGGAATCGAAGTGCCAATGCTCGCCACCGTTGCCCCCACAATGAAAGGCGACACCCCCAGTGCCACCGCGGCCTTTTCCGCGCCTTCCGTGAAATAGTCCGCTGATTTCACTAAAAGGGCCAGCGAAGCGACTAACACTACAATTGGCACAAGCATAGCTAGTTTTTTACTCCCAACCTTTAATAATATTCCCGCCAAATACAACGCCGTGCTTTTCGTAAAGGCCCCTGTTCGAGTCGCGGAGTCAATCCGCAAGAAAATGCTGGCCGCAGAGATATTCGACCCCAACCACGAGGTCGAAAAAAGCAAGAACCACATCTACTTCCCAGTGACCAAGCGCGCCCCCGGATTTGACTTCATCGAGCGAAAGGCAAGGACCCGCCCGCGCAAGCCACGGTCAATCCGTGAGGCTCTCGAGGGCAAGCTTGACCCCTCAGACCTAGAAAAGCTGGTCACGTCGTTCGACACGGTCGGCGACATCGCAATCATAGAAATCCGGCACGGCCTCGACGAAAAACTAATCGGCGAAGCAGTCCTCGAGTCCAACCCCGCGATAAACACGGTCTGCAAAAAAGCCGGTGCCCACACCGGGGAGTTCCGCGTCATGCCAGTGAAAGTAATCGCGGGCGAAAAAAAGACGAGCGCGCTCTACCAGGAACACGGCGTGAGAATGAAGGTGGACGTGGACAAGGTATACTTTTCCCCGCGCCTATCGTCCGAGCGCCTGCGCATCGCGAAGCAGGTTAAGGAAGGCGAAGAAATCGCGGGCTTTTTCGCGGGCGTCGGGCCGTTCCCGCTCGTCATCGCAAAGAAAAAGAAGTGCACCATTTACGCGGTTGAGCTAAACCCAAACGCATTCGACTTAATGAAGGAAAACATTTCCAACAACAAGCTCAAGGGCAAGATTGACCCCATCCTCGGCGACGTGCGCAAGGTCGCGAAGTACATGCCGAAGTGCGACCGCGTTTTGATGCCGTCGCCAAAGACCGGCGAGTCCTTCCTCGAGCCCTGCATTTCCACCGCAAAGCCGGGCGGCGTCGTGCATTACTATGAGTTCGCCCCCGACGAAGACCTGTACTCCGGCGCAATCAAGCGCATCCAAGAAGCGGCAAAAGCACTAGGGCGAAAGGCAAAGATTCTCCGCAAGCGCACCGTGCGGCCCCACGCCGTGCGCGTGTCGCAAATAGCGATTGACTTCGAGGTGGATTGAATGCCGGAAATCAAGCACGTCGTCTTCAATCACAAGGACCCGGCGCACCAAACCCATCTGGAAGAATTGCAGCAAGAGAGGAGCCACGATCGAGCCAGATATAATCTCACCAAGCGTTGGGCTGGCAACGAAGAGCACCGTGCCACGCCACTGGAGAACTTTATCGCGGCCCGCATTGAAGACGAAAAGGAGGCAATCAGAGATGACCTCGAGGGCAAGGATGAGCCCACTGGCACCCAGTTTGTCCTGCAATACCTTGACGGCAAGCCAGTCGGGTTTACCAAATACCGGCAGGGCGATAGGCCCTTCATCAACTTCATGTTCGTTAAGCCAGACATGCGTGAGACCCTTGGCTACGAGGAGCCACTGTATGACGGGAACGGCGCTTTCCTTGGCATGAAACCGCCGAGCCGCAAGAGGGCGGAGCCACTACTTCTCGCCAAGAAAATGATTGACTTCCTCACAAAGGTCGAAGGCGCCGCCCCAGGCAGCAGCCCTACCTCGGAACAGGGCGCACGGATAATGGAAAAATACTTGGGAGCGGACTGAATGGACCCCCTGACTTACTTGTTGGCAACGCTCGCCGGCTTTGCCGCGGGATTCATTGGCTCCGTGGTTGGCGGCGGCGGGCTCATTTCGATTCCCGCACTAATGTTTTTGGGGCTTCCGCCAGTCCAAGCCATCGCGACCAGCCGCTTTGGGACCATCGGGCTGTTTGCCACCGCAATCCCGAAGTACAACAAGGCAAAGAAAGTAAACTGGAAGCTCGTGCCCCCAATCTTTTTGATTTACGCGGCCGCGGCCTTCATCGGCGCGAACATAACCCTGTCCATTGACCAAGACATCCTTTCCAAAGCAATAGGCGTAATCATCCTCGCCGTCCTAATCGTATTAATGCTCAAGCCCGAAATCGGCGTGAAGAAAAGAAAGTCCAATAAGCCATTGGGGTACCTGCTGTCGTTTTTCGTTGGCGGCTGGGGCGGCTTTTTTGGAGGCGGGTACGGCATCCTCGCGCGCTACGTATTCACCATAGTGCTGGGCCTTCCGTTCCTGAACGCGGTAGCCACAAGCTTGATAGCGGGCTTGGGGATAGTGGTCACGTCTCTCGCTGTGTTCGCGCTCGCCGGAGTAATCCAATGGGACATTGGCATCGCGATGGGCATCGGGTTTTTGCTCGGCGGGTTTGCTGGGCCAAGGATCGCAATCAAGAAAGGGGACGCTTGGGTGCGGCGGCTCTTCATTGCATTCGTGATAGCCAGCGCGGTGAAGCTACTGCTTTTTTAGTTCGGCCAGGATTTCCTGCGCCCGGTCCACACGGACCTTCTTTTCCTTGACCATCTGCGCCGCGACCTTGTCCGCCAAGTCACCTTCCGCGCCGGCAATAATCGCGATGTTCCGCGCGTGAAGCCCCATGTGCCCCCGCTGGATCCCCTCGTTCGCCAGCGCACGGAGCGCAGCCAAATTCTGCGCCAACCCAACGGCAACAACAACCTGCCCCAGTTCCTGCGCCGTCTTCACTCCAAGAATCCTGAC
The DNA here is from genome assembly GCA_042584585.1 of archaeon. Taxonomy (GTDB): domain Archaea; phylum B1Sed10-29; class B1Sed10-29; order WALL01; family WALL01; genus WALL01. The sequence goes on from JBHOSQ010000015.1 coordinate 6,464, forward strand.
GTTCGCGCGCGCCACCGGGTGAGTCTTCGTCGCCCCGCCAACCAGTCCCACGGCGGTCGGCATTTCTATCGAGCCGACCAGGTTCCCGTCCGCGTCCTTCTCGTACTTCGTGAGTGGCTCGTACCTGCCGTTCCGTGCCGCATAAGAATGTGCCCCGGCCTCCACGGCCCGGGAGTCGTTTCCGGTGGCGAGAACAACCGCGCTCGCGCCGTTCATAATCCCCTTGTTGTGTGTCGCGCACCTGTACTGGTCCGCGGCAGCAAACGCGTAAGCGTCAATAATGCGGTCCACGACTTCCTCGCCCCCAAGCGCTTCCTTGTCCCACACGGCCCTCGCGCGGCTAACACGGTGCACCGCCAAATTAGAAATAATTCTGAGCCTTACTTCGCCGCCCGTGATTTCTTCGAGCATCGGGGCGATTCCCTCGGCCATGGTGTTGACCGCGTTGGCGCCCATCGCGTCCCTGCAGTCTACGAGCAGGTGGCAAATCACCATCTTTCCGGTAATGGTGTCAATCACTTTCGCCTCGATTGATTTTGCCCCGCCGCCGAACTTGACGAGCACGGGGTCGAACGAGTTCGCTTTTTCGACGAGCTCGTTTGCACGCGCTTCAACCTGCACAATCGCGCCTTCTGGGTCGGGCACGTTCACCAGCTGGATTTGCCCAATCATCACGGGGTCGCTGGACTCTGTCGTGAAGCCGCCCTTGACGCGGGCCAGTTTCGCGGAAAAGCTCGCCGCGGCGACAACACTCGGCTCCTCAATCGCCATTGGCACGAACTTGTCCTCGCCGTTGATTTGAAAGTTGACTGCAATCCCGAGCGGAATCGGCATTTCCCCGACGACGTTCTCTATCATGTGGTCGGCCTGCTCCATGGGCAGCACTGCCTTGGCAATGGTTTCCTTTTCCTCGTCGGTAAGCCCTGCCTCGGCGGCGACCTTGTCCAGCCGCTCCTTCGGGCTAAGCTTGTAAAAACCGGAGACTTGTGAATTCATGTGAAACACCTAGCGGTAATTAGAGACAACGTTGTTTAATAGCCTTACTTGTTCAGGCTTTCCCACAGGATTTGCTCCGCGGAGTTGACCTCGATGCCGTTCTGCCCGATTTCGAATGGATGGATGCGCTTGTCGTGGTCGGTGCCGCGCATTTTCTTGACGAACACGCTGCGGACCGGCGGGAAAAAGTACATCGCGACCACGCCGTCGACAACGAATTCCTCAACGCCGAAGCGCGAGAACTCGTCTCGCTTGCCGCCCGTTTCTGAGATAAGAAGCGTCGTGCAGTTCAGTTTCTTCAGTTCGGTAATCAATTTGAACAAGTTGTACCGAATGTCGGCGTCGCTGCCCATGAACATTCCGAACGCCGTCGTCGAGTCGATGACCAGGCGCTTCGCGCCCATCTCGTTGACCATGTCCTTGATTTTCCCGATTTCAGTGTCGAACTCGAGCGCGAAGTCCTTGGGGTTGAACATTCCCACTCGGTAGATCTTGATGAGGTTTTCCTGCTGCATCTTCGAAATGTTCCAGCGGAAGCTCTTCATGTTCCACCAAATGTTGGTCGTGCCTTCCTCAAGAGTGATGTAAATGCCGGGGTCGTTGTACTCGGCCGCCCCGTTGTAGATGTACTGGGTCGACGCAATGGTCTTGCCGCTGCCGGCGCCACCTGCCACTAGTACTGAGGAGCCCTCCAAAAATCCTCCTTGTAAGAGGTCGTCAAGGCCGGGAATACCGGTAGGAACACGATTCATAAGCAAAACCTTTAAATTAGCTGTATGGCTAACCATATACGGGGTAGGACTATTTAAGGATTTGGGAACCATGGATGTCCACGACCAACTGGTGGGGATTGTTGATAATCCGGACTGGAAGTCGCTACTCACGGGCATAGTCAAGGCAGAAGGCATGGACCCCTGGGACATCGACGTCACCGCCCTCTCCGGGAAATACCTCGACAAAATCAATTCCGCGAAAAAAATCGACTTTCGTGTCCCGGCCAACGCCGTGCTCTGTGCGTCAATCCTAATCCGCTTCAAGAGCGACGCGTGGGAATTATACCCCCAAGAAGAATTCGAGGACAAGCTAGAGGACGACCACTGGGAATACATCATCGACGGACAGCGCGTTCCGGACCTGGACCCCGCCCGAAGAATCACACGCCGAAGAATCACAATCGACGACCTAATCACCGCAGTCGAAAAAGTGATGGAGACCGAGCGCCGCCGCGCAATCAAGCGGCAAAAGCAGCTCGAGGTCCCGCCCGAGCTAGCGGTCATCGCGTTCGAGGACACAGAAGACTTCGAAGACATGGTCAACACAGTATACCAGCGCGTGCTCGCCAACGCAGACACACAAAAAATGGCGATGTTCTCGCAAATCGTGCCAGGCCAAACACGCAGCGACACAATACTCACGCTCATCCCACTCCTCCACCTCGCGACCAGCGGAAAAGTCGCGGTGTCACAAGACGACGTGTTCGGAGAAATATTCATTTTCCTGGAAGGCAATGGAAATGGCAAAAAAGCATCTGGTGGAAGCAGCGCTGTTCATGAGCGCGGAGCCACTGACAATTGACCAGCTCAGCAAAATCATGGAGACCGAAACGCTGGGCAAAGCACTTGGAGTGCTGGACACACTAGTCCCCACGTTCAACGAGCGCGACTCCGCATTGGAAATCGTGAAAACAACGGACGGCCGCTACCGCATGCAAGTCAAAGGCGACTACTTGACGCGCGTAAAGCACTTGGCAATCACAACCGACCTGCCAAAAAGCGCGCTCCGTACACTCGCAATCATCGCGTTCAAACAGCCCATCAAGCAAAGCATCGTCGTCAAGATGCGAGGCAACAAAGCGTACGACCACATCGCGCAGTTGGTCGAAGAAGGATTCGTCAAAAAAACACGCGAGGGAAACACTTACGTGCTCGAGACAACCAAAAAGTTCATTGACTACTTCGGCGAGCCAATACAAAACACTGACTTCGTGCCCAAAGACATGCAAACCATTCTTGGCCGGGACGCGGAATCCGCCGAAGAAGAAATCGTGGGCGAAGCCGATGCCGCGGCAATAGTCGAAGAAACCGAGGTCGACGACACTCCAACCGGGGGGCCGGAAGCCCTTGACGTTGACCAAAGTCAACGTCCACCTGAGGACAGCCCCCCCAGTCCTGCCGGGGCCGAGCCAACCAACGACACGGAGGCAGAGCAAAATGAAGTCTGACACAATGTTCATACTCGTCCTGACGCTGCTGGTGGCTTTCCTGCTGGCATGGGCCTATTACCTCATCACCACAATGCTGGTGTAAGCTTTTTAAACCAAAACACGCACAATAAGCCCACAATCCCACTATTACCACTCATGGGGGGGTAGCTTAGCCAGGTAGAGCGCCTGACTGATAATCAGGAGGTCGAGAGTTCAAATCTCTCCTCCCCCACTCGGGAGACAGTAAGCCACTGTGTTCCAAACCTAGCGGGGGGGACGCCAATTGGCGTCCCCCCCAGTAATTGGGATGAAAATTCCCAATCATACGGGAGATTGAAACGTATGAAGAATAGAAAAAAGTATTTGTTTACATCTGAATCTGTGACCGAAGGCCACCCAGACAAGATGGCCGACCAAATAAGTGACGCGATTCTTGACGACTTGATTACTCAGGACCCTGAGAGCCACGTCGCTGTAGAAACGCTCCTGACCAACGGAGTAGCAGTTGTCGCCGGTGAAGTCCGGACCAAAGGCTACGCAGACGTCCCCACGATTGTCCGCAAAACAGTCAAAGAAATCGGGTACACCCGCGCAAAGTACGGGTTCGACCACGAGACCTGCGGCGTCATGGTGGCAATCCAGCAGCAGAGCCCCGACATTGCGCAAGGCGTCGACAAGGAAGACCAGGGCGCCGGCGACCAAGGGCTCATGTTCGGGTACGCGACCGACGAGACACCCGAGTACATGCCTTTGTCGACAGTGCTCGCACAAAAGCTTTGCATGAAGCTCGCGGAAGTGCGCAAAGACAACACCATCAAGTGGATGCGCCCCGACGGCAAAAGCCAAGTCACTGTCGAGTACGAAGACGGCAAGGCCACGCGCCTTGACGCAGTCGTAATCGCGGCACAGCACGAGCCAACGGTAGAGCACGACCAAATCAAGGCCGACGTTCTTGAGCACGTGATAAAGCCCATCTGCGGTGACTTAATTGACGACAACACAAAGATCCACGTCAACGAGACTGGGCGATTCGTCCTCGGCGGGCCACAGGCAGACACCGGCCTCACAGGCCGCAAAATTATTGTGGACACATACGGCGGCCACGGCTCGCACGGCGGCGGATGCTTCTCGGGCAAAGACCCGAGCAAAGTGGACCGCTCCGCGTCGTACATGGCCCGTTACATCGCGAAAAACATTGTCGCGGCTAAGCTGGCCAAGCAATGCGAGGTACAGCTCGCGTATGCCATCGGCGTCTCCGAGCCAGTGAGTGTGTTCGTCGACACGTTCGGGACGAGCGAGCACACCGACGAGCAGCTTGAGGCGGCAGTCCGCAAGGTCTTCCCCCTGAGGCCGAGGCAGCTTATCGAGCATTTGAAGCTGTTGCGACCGATTTTCCGCAAGACAGCGGCGTACGGCCACTTCGGCCGGGACGACCCAGACTTCACGTGGGAAAAGGCTGACAAGACAGACGAGCTCAAGAAAGCACTCGAGTGAGGGGCTAAAGCCCCTTTCTTCTTTTTTTGCCTAAACGCTTATATTCCCCCACATTGTAATTTCATGCGAGGTGTAATTCTATGAAAAGAGTACTAGTCATATTACTAATGTTGATTACAACTGCCTTCGCAGCATGTAACGTGCTGCCTGTGGACCAGAGGACAATAGGCCATTGCCAGCAGTTTGTCAACAAGGGCGAGATAATCAACGCCGGGTGCTGCTACTACCAAATCGAGGAATGGGGCGACTGTGTCCTACACCTCCTCACAGGAGCACGCGAAGCGGAAATCGAGTGGGATCTCAACAAGGGCTCGTTCGACGCGGGCTCTAGAGCCAAACAGTATTACAACCCCACGTTTTATCCGTCTTCGGGTTTGGGCTCGGAAACCGGAGTCTGCCTCAATGGGTACGGCGACTCTGCGCTCACTGCTGACGTAACCCAATACTACAACTGGATACAGTTCTATGGTTATGGCGGCGAAGACGAGCCACCGTTGGACATGGGCGCAAGAATCGCAGAGCTCGAGAACGAGCTGCACCCCAAAGCGCCTGAGCCAGAGTCAACCGCAACACCGACCGCGGTCGCGACCGCAGATGCAACCCCAGCGCCAACCATCGCACCAGACACAACCACGACCGAAGACAACACAATCGTAATGCTTATTGTCGCGGCACTAATCCTGGGCGTAGTCGGGTACTTTATTTTCTTGAAAAAGAAATAAAAAAAGGGGGGAAAGGGGGGGAGGAACACCCCTCTTTTCCTAAAACATATTGTACAACTGTAGCTCTGTCGCTGACTTCGCTTCCGCGTCGCCCGCGACGTGAGCCGCCTGCCCCTTGATGTGCGCGGACATCACACCGGTAAAGATGGTGATGACTTCAACGCGCCCCTCAGACTCGGGCAGGATTCTAGCTCCCCAGATTACGCTCGCATTCGGGTCCACTGCCTCTGTGAGGCCGTGGCCAATTTCGTTGACCTCTCCCAAGGTCAAGTCGGGCCCACCGGTAATGTGTATAAGCACTCCAGTCGCGCCGGTGTAGTCAATGTCCAGCAGCGCGTTTTTCAAAGTGCTGTTAATCGCTTCGCTCACTCTACTGTTGCCGCCCTTTGCCTCGCCGACCGAAATAACTGAGACTCCGCCGCCGGCCATGATTGACCGTACGTCCGCGTAGTCCAGATTAATCAGGGAAGGCACGGTAATGGTTTCCGTGATGCCCTTGACCGCGCGGGCAATTACCTCGTCCGCGACGGCAAACGCCTGCTCAATCGGCAGGTTCGGAACCAATTCAACCAATCGGTTGTTGTCGATGATGATTACGGTGTCCGCGGCGTCACGCAGCTTCTTGATGCCTTCGTCGGCCTTCGTCATCCGCGCCCGCTCCATTTTGAAGGGGTAAGTCACGATTGACACGACGATTGCGCCCTGCTGCTTTGCGATGTCCGCCACGACCGGGGCCGCGCCGGTTCCGGTGCCGCCGCCCATTCCCGCCGTCAGGAACACGAGGTCCGCGTTTGACATTACTGCCTCGAGCTCCGGCCTGCTGGCTTCTGCGGCCTTTTCCCCGATTTCGGGGTAGCCGCCGGCGCCAAGGCCACGGGTCACGGTCTTGCCAATCAAGATCTTCTTGATTGCCGCGTTCACCAGGTTAAGGTGCAGGTGGTCCGTGTTAATGGCCACCAGCTCCGCGCCTGAAACACCGCTTTTCGCGATTCTGTTCACGGAATTGCTTCCGCCGCCGCCACAACCAATGACGACGATTTTAGGTCCGTCAGCTGAAGAGCGTTCGCTGACTTCGTTTGAACAAGATGTTGCGTTTTCTACCATACCCATCATTAAGATTCCTCCAAGAGCCTGCCCCCCCAAGTCGGGACCATTTAAAAACGCGCCCTTTATATTTATACCCCCGGAATCAAAAGCAAAGTTCGGAAACCAAACTCCCAACACTAGTTTTACAACAATATCCTAATTTGCAGCTCGTTACAAAACCTTTTGCAAACACACAAAGTTTAGTAACCGAATGTTTACGCGCGAAACAGCACGATTTACAACTCTTTTCCACAACACTTTTTTAAAAAACCTTTAAATACCGCCGCACCAAAACACTACCTCTACTGTCTGGTGACTATTACATGCCCAAATACAACCCCCTGGAAATCGAGAAGAAGTGGCAGGACAAGTGGGTAGCCGACGGCACCTACAAGTTCGACATCGACGCCCCCGGCGAAGTATACGCCATCGACAACCCCCCCTCGTTCACCAGCGGCACACTCCACATGGGCCACGTCCTAAACCACTCCTGGATAGACTTTATGGCCCGATACAAGCGAATGCGCGGCTTCAACGTCCTGTTCCCGCTGGGCTACGACTGCCACGGCCTGCCCACAGAGCTCAAGGTCGCCAAAGAAATGAAAATATCCCCCAGCGACCGGGCAAAGTTCCGCGCCGCGTGCGAGGACTGGACCACAAAAGCCACCGCCAAAATGAGCGAGCAATACAAGCGCATTGGGTACTCGTGCGACTGGGAAGAATACTACGAAACCCGAATGCCCAAGTACAAAGCCCTCGTCCAAAAATCACTTCTAGACTTTCACAAAATGAACCGAGTGTACCGCGAAAAGCACCCCGTTTTGTGGTGCACAAAGTGCGGCACCGCACTCGCCAAAGCAGAAGTTGGCCACGTCGAAGAAACCGGCAAGCTCTGGCACCTTAAGTTCCCACTCGCCGACGGAACCGGCGACGTCACGTTCGCGACAACGCGGCCCGAACTATCGGTCGCGTGCAACAGCTTTTTCGTCCACGAAGACGACGAGCGCCACAAAAAACTCGTAGGCAAAAAAGTAAAGCTCCCGTACGTCGGCCGTGAAGTAGAAATCATGGCCGACCGCAACGTCGACAAGGAATTCGGCACCGGTGTTTTGTACGTGTGCACGTTCGGCGACGAAATGGACATCAAGCGCACAAAAGAACACGGGCTTCCCGTCTACGAAGCCATCACAGACTACGGAAAAATGACTGAGGTCGCCGGCAAGTACGCGGGCATGAAAGTCCGCGCCGCACAAGACGCAATCGTGGAAGACTTCAAGAAAGATGGCTACCTCGTAAAAATCGAGGAAATGCCACACAACGTGCTTTGCCACACCGAGCGAAGCTCGTGCAAAAACCCAATTGAATTCCTGCCCAAGCACCAATTCTTCATCAAGGTCAAGGACAAGCTCAAAGAAATCGTCGAGGCTGCCCAAGCCATGCAGTGGTTTCCCGACTACATGGAAGGCCGGCTCGTCGACTGGACCGAAAGCCTGGACTGGGACTGGATCATTTCGCGGCAGCGAGTGTACGGCACACCAATCCCGTTTTGGCACTGCGAAGAATGCGGAAAGCTCACCGCGCCAAACGAAAAAGACCTGCCGATTGACACGATGGCCGACTCCCCTCCCGCTGAGAAGTGCGAGTGCGGTGGCGCGCTCAAGGGCACCGCGGACGTGTGTGACTGCTGGGTCGACTCTTCCGTAACCCCGCTCGCAGTTTCCAAATGGCTTTGGGACCCCAAATACTTCGAAAAGGCCTATCCGAATTACCTGCGCCCGCAGGGATACGAAATCATCCGCACGTGGGCGTTTTATACGACGTTCCGCTGCCTCCTGCTTACCGGTGAGAAGCCGTTCAAGCACGTCGTTGTGAACGGAATGGTCGCAGGCCCCGACGGCCGCAAGATGGCAAAATCCTATGGCAACGTCGTCGCGCCCGAGCCAGTGCTCGACAAGGAGGGCGGCGACGCAATCCGCCAGTGGGCGCTCATGGCGTCGCTTGGAGAGGACTACCCGTTCTCGGACAAGGAGATCATTCACGGCTTCAAGTTCCAGAAAAAGTTTTGGAACGCAAGCTTTTTCGCGAGCCAATTTTTGGAGGGCGTTCCAAAGAAACCAGCTTCGTTGCGCCCTTCGGACAAGTGGATTCTCCACAAGCTAAACTCTTTGATCAAGGAGTCAACGGAAGCGCTCGACAAGTACGAGTTCCACAAGGCGCTCGGCCCGGCGCGCGCGTTCTTTTGGCACGATTTCTGCGACTACTACCTAGAAATCGCGAAGGACCGGCTGTACAACGGCACTGGCGACGAAAAGCTCGCCGCGCAGTACGTCGTTCACCAAGTCCTTTTGAACAGCACTTTGCTGCTCGCGCCGTTCATCCCGCACGTCACCGAAGAAGTGCACGATTTGTACCTGAAGAAGTTCACAAACGCCAAGTCCGTTCACTTGATGAAATGGCCCGAGGCCGACGAATCGCTCATCGATGCCTCGCTCGGCGAATTAGGAGACGCGCTCACCGAAACCATCTCCGCGGTCCGCAAGTTCAAGACCGAGAATCAATTGGCGCTGAACTCCGAGCTCTCGAAGGTAATTGTTTATAAGCCTGAACTGTCTATTTTGGCTGACGATATCCGCGAAGCCGTAAAGGCGAAGGAAGTCACGTTCGCCGAGGGCTCAGGCCCGATTGAGGCGCGGGGCTTCACGCTTGAGGTCGCCAAATGAAGCAGATAGAGCACGACGCATTGATGGAAGAAATGGAAAAAAAGAAGCGGCAGGCAATCATAATGATTGTCTTGATAATCATTGCCTTCGCCGGATACTATTTTTTTGTGCGCCCAATCCTAAAGAATTTAATCTGAGGGGCTTACTTATAAATACTATCCCCGCCTGGTTTGCATCATGGTCATGGGATTGCCCCAGATGGCTGTCGCAGTAGGCATCAGAATTCCCGCCCTTTACATCGCCGTCTCGCGCGAGAGCGGCTGGCGCGTTTCTCCCACACTAATCATCATGCTGTCAGTGTTTTCCGCGCTGCTTGGCTTCTTCATGCCCGCCACTGGAATACTTGACATAGGCGGCCTGCTCTTCCGCGTTTTTCTCTTCGCGATAATCATCATGGTCTTGATGCGCATGGAATTCATTGAGGCACTTGGAATCGTAATCTTCGCCGCAATCATTGAGTCCATGATTATCCTCGCGATTAGCATCTCTCCCGTCAGCTGGCTCGTCGCAGGAATGAACGCCCTCACCATCCCGTGAGCTATTTATAGCACATCTCCCTCTTTCTTAGCATGCGCCGTGGTCTGTCACCCATCGTCGCCGTAGTTTTGTTGATAGGCACTGCCGTGGTCGGCAGTGCCGCCATGTACTTCTTTGCGGGAGGCATCGCTACAGCCGAGCCCAGCACCAATGCCCCAACCCCCATCACGGTCGTCCCCCTGGGGGGCGGCGAGCTACTCATCGCCAACCTGGGCAGTGACGACTTCACAGACACACTATATTCATCAGACCCCGCCATCTCCGTGAACTGTCCAACCATCCTTGCAGGCGAGCAAGGCCTTTGCAACATCACTGGCACGACGGACGCGAGCGAGTTCACGATTTACGGCGCAGGAACGACTTCGGTTGTAATCCAGAGCGCGACAATGATTGACACTGGCGAGTGCCCATGGGAAAGCGGCTGCACTTATATTTGGGACAATGCGCAAGGCACTGGTGAGTGGGAGGACGGCCGCAACTGGGGCCAGGAAGACGCAATCAATTACCCCCAAACCAGCGGCGCGACCGCAATCTTCAACGCCACTTCCACGGACGACTGCACAACTTCAGTTGACTTGACAATCGGAAGCGTTTACATCTACGAGGGCTATACCGGAACTCTCACGCTCGGCGGGTCGCTCACTGTCACGGGCGCCGACACACTACTAGTCAACGACACGAACGCAAACTTCGACACCAACGGCCAGACCGTAACCGTCACTGGCAACATGTCGAGTCGCGGTACAGTCACACTGAAGGATGGCTCCGTAATCAACGGCGGCGGCACCGGCGTTTGGTACGCCTACGGCACAATCGACTGGGACGCGGGCGGCGCGGGCTCTGCAGTCCGGCTAAAGGACATAGTCTTCGCGATGAAGATGAGCCAGACCCTGTCGGGCAGGGGCGGCGTGACAATCGAGCTGGACGGCGCGACCATTCGCGCGGAGCACCCGGACGGCGGGGGAAACGCGTTGCGCACTTTCACCGTGGAGATGGGGGACACAATGAAGCTTGTGTCTGACTCGTACTTCGACAACAACCCACTTGGCGGCTACGCGATACTGACGCTTGGGTTTGCGTCTGGCGGCACGATGACTTACGAGGGCACGCCGACCGCAAACTTTATGGGGTCTGGCCTCACGACGGTTTATGGCTACGCGAACTGGACTTTCTATAACATTAATATCTCAGGTCACCAGGGTCTGGGAAACGGGATGCGCCTCTCTCACGAAATAGTGCCCACAACTTTCTACGTCCACAACTCGTTCATAACACAGTCCGGCACAGCCGCATTCCTGCAGAGGCTGACACTCGTCATGGGCAAAGACGGAGCGGCCGGCTCTATTGTAAACGATGGCTTGTTGTACCCTCGGTACACTGGCAGCCCCACAAAGATTCTCGCCGCCGACTCCGACTACCCCTGGACTTGGGAAAGCACGGGCACGGTTGACTGGGACTATTCTGCGGACGAGGTTTGGCTCGGGGACGGGGACGTGCAGTTCGACATCGATACCGGCGGGGGCGGCGTAGAAATAAGCACCACAGGCGACATGGAGTTCGACAACATCACTGTCACGGCAGGAGACAACTTTACGCGCACCGCCGGCGACGTCATGGCGGACGGCAAATTAGTCGTCGAGGGTGTTGCCGACTTCGGCTCCGGGGGCAACCACACGTTCGCAGGCGTCAAGGTGGAATCAGGCGCCGTCTTCAACGCGACAAGCGGCCTCACGAACATCACGTCCCGGCTGGGCGGCTATGCCTTTGATCATGACGGCACGCTGTACCACAACAACGGAGTCATTCAGGTAAGCGATGGCGGTGGCCTCGACTTCAACGAGGCCACGAGGCCCTACGACCTAGTCTACGCAGACACCGACATGGGCATCAACTACTACTTCAGCCCGATCTATGTCACCAACGACTTCAACCTCACGTCCGGATACCTCGACACTTCAGGTGGGGGCACCATAATTTATGGAGACGTCTACATAAACGGCGGCAAGTACCGCTCCAACAACAACGGCGTCGACATCAGGGGCGACATGACAGTCGCCAGTGGGGCCATAGCCAACGTCGCGGCGAACGGCTACTATCTCGTGGACGGCGCCGTTACTGTCGCTGGGACATTCATCGGCAACACTGCCAAGAACGAGCACGGCTCGCTAACAATCAGTCCCGGCGGAGAATACAATGCGACGAGCGGCAACACAACCGTCAGTGGCAACTGGACGAACGCCGGCACCTTCAACCACAATTCCGGCCTCGTTGAGTTCGATGCGTCTTCGTATGTGACTTCTGGCGGCAGCGCGTTTGACAACGTTACAGTTTCCACCGGCATAACCGCCACAACAATGGATGACACAACCGCAGAGTACACTTACATCGAGACAGGCGCAACCCTTGTGGTTGGCGACGGCACCACGTACACCTGCACCACTATCACCGGCCCGGGCACGCTCACACTCGCCGGAACCGGCATCACGACCTGCTAACTCTTTTATAGTATCCTCTCCTATTCTGTCCCGTGCAAAAGGGTTTGAGCGCAGTCTTGGGGGTAGTGTTGATTATAGGCACTGCCGTGGTTGGCGCTGGTGCTATGTATTTTTTTGCTGGGGGGATTGCTACAACCCAGGCAGACCCAGACACGCCGACGCCGCTGACGATTGTCCCGCTCGGCAACGGCGAGATCCTGGTGGCGAACCTGGGGAGCACGGAGTTCATTGACACGTTGTATTCTACTGACCCTGCGATTACCGTGTCCTGCCCCACGATTGCCGCGGGTGAGCAGGCGTCGTGTACTGTGGATGGCACGACAAGCGAAAGCACTTTTTTGATTTATGGGGCTGGGGCTTCGGGCGTAGTAATCGAGACCGAGGCAGTTTTTAACACGGGCGGCTGTGACTGGGAAGGCACGTGCACCTATACTTGGGACAATGGCGCGGGCAATGGCTTGTGGGAGGACGGCAGGAACTGGGGTAACGAGAACGTTGGCGCTTACCCGAACAGCAGCGACGACATAGCGCTCTTTGATGGCACGAGCAACGACGACTGCGACACGAGTGGCTCAATAACTGTGGGCCACATCGACACGAGTGACTACACGGGCACCATCACGCTCGGCGGCGACTTGACTTTGTCAGACGATGGCGGGCAGAACGGGTACTTCTATTTGCACGGTGGCGAGCTTGACGCAAACGGGCACTCGATCTGGACGGACGGCATGATGCAGGTCTCGACTGCGATTCTGACGTGCGGAAGCGGCGACCACCAATTCGGCACGGACGCTACGCCAGCCTACGGGCTGCAAATCGGAAGCTCGGCCGGCGGCGTGTTCAACGGCGGCACCGGCTACCACAACATCAGTGGAAGCGGAGTTTACATCGGGAACAGGCCCGTCACTCTGACGACGGGCCTGACCGAAATCAGCAAAGGCAATATTGGCTACTACAATCCCACGTTCAACCACTCGTACGGCACAATAAAGCTTTCGCATCCCTCCGCCACCCAAACCATTTACAGCCACTATGCAACTGACCCAGTGTTTTACGACCTAGTGCTCGACAAGGCGGCGGGCGACGTATACCTGGCGGACTCGGCTTACGTAACTGCTTGGGCGCTCACCATCGCCAATGACTTTACCATTAATTCCGGCAC
>JBHOSQ010000016.1:0-16582 GCA_042584585.1 archaeon
CTTTTCCGTCACAAAGTACTTGTCGCCCTTGTCCACCCAGTTAAGCCGGAGCACATAGCCACCCGTAATGCCCGGCTCTTTGTTGTCCTCTTCGGTGAGCGGCGTGATGCCGATGTGGCTGCGCTTCCTCACGTTTTCCATGAACACGTACACCCCGTCGTACGTGCCGTTGAGGAAGAGCTCGACGAACATTGTTCTTGACGCGTAGTGCCCCATCTGCCTGCTTAGTGTGTACGCCAAGTGGTTGCGCATGAGCGACTTGTCTGTGTAAGGCGCGTACAGCACCCAGTCGCTCTCCCGGGGGAACCCGAACAGCGGCAGGTTTATGCTGTTGCCGTTCTCGTCCCGCGTCTCGATGCCGTACTGCTTCTTGGGGAACCCTTGCGACGTCGCCCCCCTGACTTCAATCCCAATCGGGCCGTCAAACACCGGCATCTCGCCAAGATAATTCCTCTTCCCGGCCTCGTCATAAATAATCTTCATGCCCGCGCCAATCTTTGGCTCGTCCACTATGTCTCCCCCAAAAGTGTCAATCACTACAATCGGCAGGTTTGAGCTGAACACCGTTGCGTCCGGTTGCCCGGCAGATGGAAGGAAAAGCCCAGTCCCCACAATGGCCACGAGCGCGACGGCCAGCACCGCCGCCACAGGAATTATCTCCCGCATGACGCAAACAAACCCCACGCGGCTTTATAACAGTTTTCCCGCTGCCGCTAACCCAGCCAATGGAATGAAAGAAAAAGCAACTTGGGGGATTGCCAAATGGCAATCCCCCGGTTTATTGGGGGTTGGTTGACCCTGAGTTACACTGGGCAGGTGCACCTGCATTGGAACTGCCCTGCGTCCTCAAAGCACTCGGCGCCGTACGCAGGCATGCCGCATGTGGTGGTGCAATCCCCGCCGTCCCAGACACAGTAGGTAAGGCATTCGCCTATGGTGCCAAACGGTGGTCCACTGTTCGTAATGCCGAATCCGAACATAGCAACATCGTTGTCTGAGATGCATCCTTGGACGTCCGGCCCACCGTCTGAGTTCAGGCAGTGGTAGCCGACGTTATCGATGACGTCACATATCTCGTTTGCGTCGGCGTTGCACGTCGCCGCGGTGCATTCTGGGAATGAGCCGCAGTCTATGCCTTGGGCCATCAGTACCGTGGCGGGACCAAATGCTGTGCATCCCGTTGCTGTCAGGCACGTGGCTGTAACCGCTTCACAGTCGTCTGGTATCGCGTCCAAGTCAGCGTCGGCGCAGTCCGCGAAGCCTGCGCACTGGTCGACTCCGTCGCCGATTCCGTCCTCGTCCGCGTCGCCCCACGCCTGCAGGCAGTACCCAAAGTCGGCGAAGTCTATTGCTTCGTCCTGTACACCATTGCCTGTGCCGTCGTCAACGTCCCACTGGCCTGGGTCAGTGATTGCCCATCCCAGGAAGAAGTCATACTCGTTGACAACACCGTCCGCAATACCGTTTTGCGCGTCACTGTCGACGTCAAACACTTCGCAGCCCGGCAAAAACTCGCTGTAACAGCCTTGGAACGATGGGTCTCCGCTGTTGTAGTCCGCTTGGCTGATGTGTCCGTCTGCTCCTGGTCCGCCTCCAACCGTGTTCGTGTCAAACGCGAGGCATGCCGCGTCTTTCGGGCCTGCCGCGCATGCTGCTGGTGCTCCAGCGGGGTTGTTTGCGTTGACGCACGCCAGGAAGCCGAGTGTGTTTGGTTCCGGCTCCTCCGGCTCGCACGTTGGCTCGCCGCAAGCGCCTTCGTAGGTTTCCCAGCAAGTCCCCGCATCTGCACACGCTGCTGCGCAATCTAGGTACTCTGTGTCGCAGTACTCGTCGTCAATCCACAAGCCGCCGCCGTCGATGCAGGACTCGCACGTTTCCGCGACCTCGCAGCTAAAGGCAATGTTGCCGGTGCCGGTCGTGGCATCCACGAGGCTTCCGAGGCGGATTATGTAGTCAGTGCCGGTGGTAACTTCCCATGTGACTGTTGATGTTACGCCGCAGCCGTCCTCGTCGTTGTTGCACGTGTTCTCGCTCTTCGACTGGCAGTCGCTTCCGGTATAGATGACGATTGCCGTGTCGAAGTCCGCGTCGTTGCACGTGCTTGCGGTAAAGGTTCCGTCGCACGTTGCGGTGTAGATGTACCAGATGTCGTTGAATACCTGGCCTGGGCATCCGTCTGTAGCAGTGCCATCTGTTGTGCTGCTGATAGTGCTGAACGGAACGGTTTCGTCGGTCACCGCTATCATGCCGGCACAGTCGTCGTTCTCTGGCGCTGGCACTATGCACGCCGCGTCTCCGGCGCAGTTCTCGTCGTCGCAGTCCCATAGTCCGCTGCAGTCGTTGTCGAAGCCATCATCACAAAAGGGAGTAAATTCAGTAGTCCCGCTTTCAATGCACAGGCAGCTCCCAAACCCGTCGCACTGGGGGCTGTCCCACTCAGGGTTTTCGACGCACGGTGTCATGGCCGCGTCGAACGTGCAGTCCGAGCAGCACTCGACTGATGGGTCACAGTCCTCACCGTCTTCGATTACTTCGTTTTCGCACACTGCTCCCGGCGCCTCTGGCTCCTCGTCGGCAGTCGGCGGGAATCCGGTGCTCCACGATGAATCATCAGTGTCCAACTCGTTGCCGTTCGGGTCTTCGCCAGTGATTTCGTAGTCACACCCGTTAGTATAATCAATTATGTTCGTGAAGAACGGGACGCCACCAAGGTCTGCGTGACTCTCAATGAGTTCCGGTTCGCCTTGTCCGCCGGTGCAGTCCTCGTATACGTCCAGGAATGCAATTCCTGCCGGGTTGTTAATCGTATAAGTCAAGTATGACTCCGCTGTCGCGTCGCTCTGGAACGCGACCATGATGCTGTTGAGTACGGGGCCGGCGCCAATGCCTGGGTTCTCGGTTGAGAGCTGTACCTCGTACGCAAAGTACTGCATGTCTTCCGGCAATCCTTCAGTCACAACAAAGTCACTGGCGATTCCGGTTTCGGTCCAAGGCCCATAGTCAGTCCACGGCCCTTCGGTGCCGACGTTCGAAGCCTTTAATGTGAATTCTATTTGGTCGGTCTCACTAGGGTAGTCAGCGTTTATGTACACCATGGTAACGTCCATGGGCTCATCAAAGTTTTCGCCGTCCTGTAGAAACGTTCCCACAGCCCCACCGTCGTCCAGCACAATACTCCCCAATCCAGTGCCGCCGAACACACCTTGGAACGCTGGGTTCCATACACCGCTTTCGCCGGTCATGTCGACGGACCAACTGAATACCGTGAGTTCGTTGCCACCTATTTGCACGATTGTTGAGCCGGTGGTAGGTGAGTACAAAGTGCTTATCCCTATTTTTGGTGGCATGACGCAGATGTCTTGCTGGCCTTCTGCAATAGTAACGGTGCCGTTGAAGTTACAAGTAGTGCCGTCCGTGGTATTAAGGTAATTAAGCGTGACAGGCCCAGGCCCAAGGTTCGCAATTCCAATCCAACCAGACGTAGGATTCAAGATTGACGCAGTAATCACGTTCGGCTTGTCCGGAGTGGACTGGCTGGTCACCAAACCCCCGCTCCAAAACGATATCGCTACAGCCGCAATCACCGCAATCGCGATAAGCAACACAACAGCAACAATCGGAGAAATGCCCTTCGTCTCTTCTTCTTTCTTCAAATCTTTTTTCTTATGACTGACCATGAAAACACCTAATGCCACTAAATACGGCTTTGGGGTATAAAAAGCTAACCAATAAAAACCCGTTTGGAGTTTCAATTCGTGATGATTAGCCTCGCGCGGTTCTGGTTCACTTCGCTGTGGCAGCCCAAAAAGCTGTTGAAGGCCATTGAAAAGCCGAATTACCTAATGGCCCTGCTGAACCTATTAATCCCGCCTTTGCTCGTCTCAATCGTCGGCATATTCGTTCTTTCTGGCGGAATCGGCTCCGTGGACGTGTCCGCGTACGCCAAGACCATCGTTGTTTCCGTCGTGAAATACGCGGCCGTGCTCTTGATGTTCGGCATCGGCGCCGTGTCCGCGGGCAAGGGCTCCTTGAAGCGAATGGTTTGCTTCGCTTCCTTCCCGGTCACCGGCTATCTCCTTTTGGTGGACAGCGCGTTGATTATCGGCAACCCCGTCGCGGGCATCCCGATTTCGATTGTGCTGAAGTCCCTGTTAATCGCGTTCGCGATTTCCATGGCGGGCATTGCCCACGCCGAGGCCAAGATGAAGTGGTGGAAGGCAGGCGTGTGGATTGCCGTGGTGATTGCCGTGACGGATTACTTCACTCCGTACTTGGCGTCACTAATTTAAACCAGTGGCGGCTTTGTTTCCGCAGTGGTGCGCAAGTCAGTCAAGAAGAGCGGCGGCAGGTATGTTAAGCCCAGTGTCCGCAAGGTCGGCGACGAAAAAGAGGCGCCCAAAGCGTCTTTGGACGCGATTCCCATCGACAAAATCAAGCGCGGGTGGGAAAAGCAAAAGCGCGAGATGAAGGCCACCGCCGAAAAAGAGGCGCGCGCAAAAAAATTGGCGGAACAAAAAAAGGCCGAGGCAATCAAGGCCGCGATAAAGAAAAAGAAAGAGGCGCCGCGCCCGAAGCGAAAGCGGATTCGCATTCCCTGGAAGCCAATCGCGGAAGTCGTGATTGCCGTCATACTCGTGCTTGGATTGGTGTTACTGTTTTCGGGCACCGCCGTTCCCACTGCCGAGACGTGCGGCGACGGCACTTTGTACAACGAGTGTTCCGTGACGCAGCCATACAAGTGCGTGGACGGCCAGCTCGTCCCGTCGGTGGATGTGTGTGACTGCCCTGATGGGCAGAGGGGGTACAACAACGAGTGCGTCCCGTGGGTCGAGTGCTCGGACGGGACTTTTGAGCCGGAGTGCTCCACTGACCAGCCGTTCCAGTGCGTTGGCGGCGCGCTTGTCGAGAACGCGGGGGTGTGCGGCTGCCCAGAGAACACGCAAGCGTCCGGCGACTCGTGCGCAGAAATAATCACGTGCGTGGACGGGACCGAAGAGGGCTACTGTTCCACGGCCCCGCCGTATGGCTGCGTCGGGCAAGAATTGGTTCCGCTGGCGAGCCAGTGCGGGTGTCCCGAGGGCGAGGCCGCGGTGGGGGACTTGTGCGTGTCGGAAGAAGAGGCGGCTTTGCAGGCGGCGTTTGGCTACATCAATTCATTGCGCGCGCAGTACGGCCGCAACGAAATCCAGTGGGACGCCCGTGCCAGCGAATTGGCGGTGGACCGTGCCCGGGACATGTTCGCGCGGGGGTACACTGACCACGTGACGCCGGAAGGGACGTGCGCCCAAGACATGCAGTCGCAGTACGGCTTCTCTAATAAAGACATAATAGTAGAGAATATACTAAAGGTCTGGTACGAAAGTGGGTTCCCCGCCCCGGACGTGGGCCCGTTGTTCGCGGTGGACGAGTGGATGACGAGCCGGGCGCACCGCTACAACTTATTGTACGAGTACCACTACGCGGGCGGGATTGGCTGCTACAAAAACTTTTGCTTGTTTTACGGGGTGCACCAAACTCCGGGGGGCTTTGGCTCCGGTGGCTGCAGCTCGTGGGACGACAACAAGGTGTTTTGGGACGACGCGTCCCCGCAGCCGGGCGAAGTTTTTCCCTAGAGCGACTGCCCGATAAGCAGGTACACTAAGACCGAGAACACTGAGCTGGCGAGGATTATCCCGGTGACCATCAGCAAAAACACTGTGATGATGGCGTATCCCGAGAGGTCCCAGACAGCAGCCTCGATGCCTTCCTTGACCGCGTCGCGCCACAGCTCTTCCTTGAGTGACTCGCCGCGAATGACTTTGCGGACGATGTCGGAGACGTCTCTGGCGGAGACGGGTTCGGGGTATTCTTCACGAATTGCCTTCCGGATTGTGCCGGAAAGGTCGTCTTTCGTGAGCGGGGCAGGGTCTTTTTTGGCGGGCACTTGAATCACCGAAGCCAATTACTTCAAACAAGTAAAAAAGCCTTTCGGAAAGCGCAACGCTTAATAACTTGGGATAGATAATCTGTTTGGGGTGTTTGTGTTTGATTGAAGAGCGGCACGTAGAGAAAGCAACGTCATTGCTGAAGGATATGAAGATTGACGGTGTGACTGACAAAACGGTCAGGAACGCCCTCACGAGCGTCAAGGACGGCCAGCCGTCCAAGCTCGCCGAATACTTTCCCAGCGCAGGAATGAAGCCACTCACAATAATGAAGATCCACAAGACCCTTAAGTCCGTACTGGAAAATGAGTGATTATCATGGCAAAGAAAAAATCATTTTTGACGCAACTCGAGCCCATCGCGCACCTCGCGCTCTTGATGGCAGCGTTCGTGGTAGTGATTGCCGCGCTCGTGCTCACCGCGAGCACGACCGACACCAGCCCGGTGTTCTGGCCGCCAATCTCGCCACCCGTTTCGCCGCACGCCGGCCAAGCAATCGCCGCGTTCAACCCCACCGTGGAGCTGACCGCCCAATCGTTCGCAACAGCCAACGAGTTTTCCGCGTTCGCCAGGGACTACGAGGACGCTTACTACGATTACCGGCTCATGGATGGAGGCGTCATGCCATTAATCAACATCCCCATGGCCGACCTGGCCATGGGCTCCGCCGAGTCACAAAAGCCAACGGACTTTTCCACCACAAACGTCCAGGTCCTGGGTGTCGACGAGGCCGACCTGATCAAGACGGACGGTGAATACATTTACACCATTTCGGACGACACCGTATACATAATCCAGGCCTATCCCGGCGAGGAAGCAAAGGTCATTTCGCAAATAGAGTACGACTACTCGCCCAGGGACCTGTTTATCTCGGACGGCAAGCTCGCCGTGTTCGGCACTTACCGCGGATCCATCGAGGGGATTGACTTCGTGCCGTCCAGCGGCATGAGCTTCTTCGACATTTACGACATCACGGACCGCGCCAACCCTTCCCTCAGCAAGGAATACAAGTTCGAGGGCAGGTACTTCAACGCGCGAATGTACGAGGGCTACGCCTATTTGGTGCTCGTGAACGGGTTCGAGTACCGCCCGTTCTACCCAACGCCGCTTATTGTCGAGGACGGCGCGGTAGAGCCCATGGCAGTGGCGGACATTTACTACTTCCCCATTCCCTACACTTACCCCGACTTGGTCACGGTGCACTCCATCAACATGAACAGCCCCACCGAAGTCAAGTCCAAAGCCATTGCGGTCGAGGGCGACCAAAATATGTACATGTCGACCGACAACATTTACATCACTTACACAGAGTACGTGAACGAGTACGACCTCCGCAACGAAATCATGGTGGGATTGCTCGAGCCCCAGTTGAGTTCCGCGGACAAGAAACTGATTACCGACATCGAGGCGGTCAGCGGCGAAATATTGTCGCGCCGCGAGAAGGACGCAAAAATCCTCGCGATATACACCAAGCACTTGAACTACATGACCCAGGACGAGCAGGACGACTTCGAGGACAAAGTCGAGCTCATGGTAAAGGAAAAGCTCGAGGAGTACGAGCACTTCGAGTTCACCATCATCAACCAGCTCGGCGTGGACAACGGAGACATTTCAATCGGTGCCACGGGCAAGGTGCCCGGCCACGTAATCAACCAGTTCTCGATGGACGAGCACAACGAAGTGTTCCGCATCGCGACCACGGTGAGCCCGCGGTGGTCGTGGAGGTGGCAGGACGGCAGCGACTCCGTCAACAACGTGTACGCGCTTGACTCGTCGCTCGAAGTGATTGGCGAGCTGGAAGACCTTGCGGAAAGCGAGCGGATTTATTCAACGCGCTTCATGGGCGACAGGCTGTACATGGTCACCTTCAGGCAAGTGGACCCGTTCTTCGTGATTGACTTGAGCGACCCCACGGACATAAAGTCGCTCGGCGAGCTGAAGATTCCTGGCTTCTCGCGTTATCTGCACCCGTACGACGACGACACGATTATCGGAATCGGCCAGGAAGCAACTGAACAGGGCCGCATCACCGGCCTTAAAATTTCCTTGTTCGACGTGAGCGACGTCGCTAACCCCACGGAGGTCGCGAAGTTCGTGACCGAAGAAAAGTACGCGAAGTCGACCGCTTTGACGGACCACCACGCTTTCCTGTTCTCGAAGGAAAAAGAGTTGATGGTGATTCCGGTGTACAGCGGGTGGGACGCCGACCAAGAATATGACGGCGCGTTTGTCTTCAAAATCAACAAGGACGCGATTGAGTTGCGTGGCCTCGTGGACCACTCGGCGGCGGGCGGCTACGGCCCATCGGTCGAGCGCAGCCTCTACATCGAGGAATTGCTGTACACGAAGTCGCCGAACCTGCTCCGCATCAACGCGATTGAGGACTTGTCGTCCGTAAAGGACATAAGCCTGGGCAGCACGGACTTCCCGGTGTTTTAGGGTTTGAAGAATTAGCTTTTGCGCTTCAATAGCCGGATGTTATAATTTCCGTAGTGCTCGTTGAATGCGTTGTCGAACCCCTTTACTTTGGCGTCGGCCAAAACTTTTTCGGCTATTTCTTTGGCCACTGCCTCGCGCTCGTCCGCGTTGGGGTTTTCCGCCAGCAGTTCCTGTATGTGCAGCTGCAGCGCGTCCTGGGACCTATCCATTTCCCGCTTGATTTTTCGGTCGAGAGACCACTGGCCCCTTTCTTCGGTAGTCAGTTTCCAGAACTTGCGCTCGGCCTCCAACGCCTTCTTGTAATGCGTCTTTGCCGCCCGGTACTCAAGGACCATACATTAGTTATCGCTTTTCCGCTTTAAAGCCTTAAGCATAAATACCCAGTTTTGCATAACTTTGTTCAATGAACAAAAGGCGTGTAAAGCCGGGCAAGAAAGCGCCCGAGACGTATTCTTTCGCCGAGAACGGCTTGCTGACCCCGAAGCGCTACAAGAAGCTCGACAATTTCCTGAAGTTCTGGAACAACCGGCGCCCGGTCCGCTGGGTGCATGGGTTCGCCATAAAACGGCATCACGCCGAGGAGCGCCTGGACAAGGAAGGCAAGCACGTACAGGCCCGTTTGAGTGGGCTAGCCAGTGGGGTCGCAACACACATTTTTCCCCCGCCAATGGACGCCAAGCGGTTCGCGCTAATGTTACTCGGCGGAAAAAAGGGCTGGGCCGAGGCCCATGACATAAAGGAAAAACAGCGGGAGCCAACCCCCCAGATGCTCAAAAACATAAAGGCCGAGCTTGACTACATCAAGAAAAAGAATGAGTGGCATTTCGAGGGCGAAGACATACGCACGGTCAGAAAGATAAAAAACCGGATTGCAAGGAGGCGCGCCAAAGCCAAGTGGATGATGGGCCACCAGGTTTACTGGGGCAGCTTGTTGGTGGGGGCTGTGTTGCCCACCACAGGCCTGGCAGAAGTGGCGACCCAAAGCGGCAGGATAATCGCACAAGAGGCACTTGTTGGGGCCGGAGAAGTTGCCCTGGAAACTGCCCTTGAGGAGGGTTCGGTTCGGCTCACGGAGGCAGGCGTTAAGGAATTGACCGACGCCGAGCGCATGGAGCACAAGAGCACGCTTGAAACCAAGTACCTCGAGCACAGAGTGGGTGTGGCCTTGGGCTACATACCCTCGCTTAAGAGCAGAATCAAGAATTTCCCGTCGTGGTTCCGCAGGCAACAAATCGGCAGTGGCCTTTCGAGCGGCGAGCTCACCCCAATCCATCCCGACACCAAAGAAAAGCGCGGCGATGGGTTTGTGTTTTACTACAACCACGAAAAGGACCCGCCAACTGTTTCCGTTTATTCCCTCCAGAATAAGGGGCACAACTACAAAGTGCTCGGGAAAGACGTGCGCGTCAAGGGGATGAGGGTGAAGATCCGGTTCGGCCCGGAGGGGGGGCTGCACGCGGAAGGCTCAAGCGAAGTCACCAAAACCTTTACTTTGAAGCACGGCACGGTGGACTACTTGCCGCCGGAGGCAGAGAAGGACTTGGACAAATACGTGCTTAGGCAGGTGGGGTTCGCCGAGACCAACAAAAAAGAGAAGCAGAAGCTGGCCGATAAAATCATGAACAAGCTGGGCAAGCACTTGATGGTTTCCAAGCGCTCGCGCTAACCTTGTTAACCCCTACCAGAAGCAGGTGTCTTACTCGGAAATCTTCTCTACCTTGGTTGCCTTGGGCCCTTTGGGGCTTTCGGCCGGCTCGAAATTGACTTCGTCGCCCTCGTTCAGCCTAACGCCTTCTTCGAGGTCGTTGATGTGCACGAAGATGTCGCTTCCGTCTTCTTTTTCAATGAAGCCGAAGCCCTTCGTCGAATTAAACCACTTAACTTTGCCTTTCATTTAGAAAAACTCCTTATCGCGCAGGTTAAGCTCCCGTTCCTTTATAAAGCTAATGCCTTTTTATAGGAAAAACGTGTTTCTGGTTGCCATGAACAAAAAGCTCGTTCCCGCCCTCGTCTTCATGATTGCCGCCCTCATCGTGTTCGCCGTGCTATTGAACGTGGAAGTCGTCCAGTGCGTGTTCGGCGGCAGCCCCATTGGCCTGGAGGGGTGCATGTTCACGGGCAACGCGGCAAAAATCGCGCTCACCACTGCTTCTTTGATGGGTGCTTTCGTGCTGGCGCTGGCGCTTGTGTGCATTGCCGCGGAGGCACGCGCCGGGACTAAGTGCATTTGACCTGCGTCGGGATTAGCACTTGACCGTCATGTTGCTGAAGAGTATCCCGCTTTCGTCCGCCTCTATTGCCGTCAACATGTAGTTCCCACTCGTGTAGTCGCATTCCTCGACCCCGTACTTGAGGTCGTACAGCGTGAACTCCACTTTGCTGTTTTTGCCGACGCCTGGCAGCGTGAACTCGAGGCACGTCTTCAGCACGTTTTTGTCTTCGTCGACTTCGTACACGCGCGAGAGTGGCTCGCCGGTGGGGTATCCGCCGGTGTTCCACACCTTCATGATGATGCTTCCCTCGTCGCACCGCGCCTCGACCAAGTTGAGGTAAGTGTACATCGGGCCGGTGTATTCCGGCTCGGGCGTCGGCGTTGGAGTAGGAGTTGGGGTCACGACGGGTGTCGCGGTCGGGAAGTCTTGCACGACGCTTCCGCCAGCGACTTTTACTTCACTTAGTCCGCCTTCGAGTGAAAAGTGTATTGTGTAGCAGTCTGGGCATTGCATTGCGTCTACCCGGGTGAGCGTTAAGCCGTCTTTGTTGCCGAGGTAGGTGGCTGCCGCCTTTGCGGCCGCGCGGTGGCCTTCCGCGACTTCCCACTCGCGGGCGCATGCGCCTATTTCCGTGTTCCACGTGTATCCCGCGGGGCCCAGGCAGCCGTGTTCGTCTGTTTCTCCGCCGATGGGCTGCGCGCCGTTTTCCGGGGCGTCTTCGACGCATCCCACGGCAAGAATGACCATTAGTACCAGCAACAGTTTCTTCACAATAACACCTTGCCTTTATTATTGGCCCACTTATTTTTTAATCTTTGTTTTTTTGGGGTTAACCCATTCTTTTGAAGCCGTCGAACACCATGAACCCCGACACGGCCGCGATTCCCACGGCGAGGGCAAGGAGCTGCAGTGACTCCACCATCGCCATTTGCCCGAATCCCACGTATACAATCGCAAAGAAGTTAGTGAATATTGTGGCGAAAAGGATTGTGCCTCCGACGCCAGCCTCGACCATCCCGATTGACTTCTTGTCTGTTTTCATGCCGCGTGCCTTCCCGCCCTCGGCCGTTCCATCGGCGTTTCCTTTCGCCCCCAGTTTCTTTTAGGCGCGGCGGAGCCTTCATCGCCGACGTATCCCCTGTATCCTTCGATTCCCTCTTTAAGGCCTTTTACATTCTTGTGGTCAGGGTACTTTCCTTCGGCTATTTTGCACAATCTTTCGATTTGTTTAAGGTCCTCGGGCTTCAGTGTGCGTTCCAGCTTGCCTTTACTACCAAGTTTGATGGCGTGGTCTACCTCTTGCTTGAAGTCCATGTCCTTACTGGATGCCCGGATTTTTTGGGCGAGGTCAATAACCCCTTGTGTGTGGTCTTTGATTAGGCTGCGATAAGTCCCGATGTCTTCTTCTGGCCCTGGCTGGGAAAAAAGCCTGCTAATAATCTTCTTGCCCCTAGCCATAAACGACATAACTATCTTTATTGCGCTCGGGAAATAAAAACCCTTGTCACAGCTTGTTGTAGAGCCACACGAAGACGTATGCGGTTACGCCTGCTTCGATGAACCCGTATACTGCCCCAATCACTGCGCCGACGGCGCTGATTGAGTATCCGGGGTACATGTCCACAAGAATTCCGAGCAGCATGGCAGCGTCTCCCGTGAGCATCGAGTAAATCGTTGCGATGAAGAGCCAGAGCCCGGTGACCGCGCCGCACGCGAGTGCGAATGCGTTTGCGTCAAGCTTTTGCTTTGCCATGCCTTTCCCCACTCGCTTCTGGAATAAAAACCCTTTAGTCAGTTGTTTGTATTTGGGGGTACGGGTTTTTTTCTTCGGTGGCTTCCGGGTTTTTCGCTGGTTTGCCTTCAGCTATTTTGTATTGGCCGGTCTTGAACAAGTGGCTTTGGTAGTTTAGGTAAACGCCGAACAACAAGGTGCCGAGCGCCA
Source organism: archaeon (assembly GCA_042584585.1). GTDB lineage: Archaea > B1Sed10-29 > B1Sed10-29 > WALL01 > WALL01 > WALL01. The sequence goes on from JBHOSQ010000016.1 coordinate 12,519, forward strand.
CGGCCAGAACAATGAACGAGAGGTACATGCCTTGGTCCACGCGCATTTGGACTGTGGCCATTAGGGTGACGATTAGTATGACCCACACGATGGTGCTTGCCCGGTAAAAAATGAATGCCTCGCCCGAAAGCCGCTTTGCTTCGGCAGTGGGTATCAAAACGCGCCCGTCGGCAAGCGTCACGACTTCTTTTTGCACGGGCATGGTCATAGTGACCGGGCTTATCGACATGCCGACAAAGAAACGCTTCTAGAATAAAAAGCCTATCCGTACTTGCCCCGGCTTATCGACAGGATACAGTCACAATGTGGGCAGGAGTGCATTACTTCCTGCTTGAGTAGGCCGAACCCCTTTTTTTCTTCTTTGAGCTCGTCGATTTTTATTTCGATTTTGCAGTACGGACATTTCGCCATTTTAATCACTTCTTTTTCCAGAGGTGCGCAATTAATTGCCCGCCTGCCATGCCCAGCATCCACGTTATCCACGGCACGGGGTAGTCAAATCCAGCGAATTCGACCATTCCTATTCCCACGAGCATTCCCACGATTCCACCGACCGCCATTCCGGTTTCCATTGGGTGCAGTTTGGTGCTTTTGTTTCGGAACAAGTAAAACCCGGCGAGGGTCAGTGCCAACAAGACCAATACCGCAATTAGAATCCACATGGTTGCCACTAACTCACTTGTGGAATAAAAACCCTTTACATGCAGACGCAGTCTATTTGCGTGGTTGCTTCGTTGCACGAAAGCGAGCCCAGTGTTTTGCCTTGGCTTTCGCAGTAGCCGGCACAGGCTTCGGTGACCTCGCTCTTCTGCGCAAAGGTGCCCATTTCGTAGTAGGAGCAGTGCTTGTTTACTTCTGCCCACGTGAGTGGCACGGGCGTGGGCTCCGGGGTGGGCGTGGCTGTCGCGTTTGGCTCCACGGTTGGCTCAGGGGTTGCTGTTGGAGTGGCAGTCGGAGCCGGTGTTGGCGTCGCCACTGGCGTCGCCACCGGCGTGGCTATTTGGGTGAAGGTTGGTTCCGGGACTTCTTGGGTGCACCCCGCGAGGGCTACCAAAACAACAACAATGAGCAACGTGGACCGCATGCCTGTAATTGTGTTTTCGTGGAATAAAAAGCCTTGTTAATGCCCAACGAAAACGGTTTTTACGCCTTGTTTTGCTGCTTCTTCCTGGACTTGGCGGGACTGATGGCTTATGTAAAACACGATTAGTTGTATGCCTTCGCTGATTGCTTTGTCAGTGATCTTGGCGACGGCTTCTGGGGTCGCCTGGCCGTCGGTACGCAGTATTTTCAGGAGCCCTTTTGATTGTAGTTCTGCCAATGAACATTTTTGTCGCTTGGATATTTCCCACATTTCTTTTGTTGTGCCTTGATCCGTCATGAACAGTGTTTTTGTTCCTGCTTGCGCCGACACAATCGCTTGGACAAACGCTTTTTCCATTCCAGATTCTACGCGCACTTCGGTGCGCGGCTCTGCTTGTGTTTCGGTGTGTGGCTCGGGCAGTTCTGTTTTCAGAAAGTCAAGGAATCCCATTACGCGGGATTAAGCAGCCAGGGAATAAAAACCCGTGTTATTCCTCGAGCACCCAAACGTAGTGGGTCCCCATTGCTTGGCACTCGTAGTCCTGTCCCTCGTACCTGCATGTGTCTCCTACGTTTTGCCAGCAGGAGTAGCATCGAATCCATCCGCGCCCGTCGCCTTGCTTGGCGCACGTGTACCAGTCCGTGCCAACCCCGTATCCAACCATTTTTTCGGTGCATTTCGCGGGATAGCCGTCGTTGCAGTAAATCAAGCCGGTAACAGTGCCGTTTGCAAGGCATTCGCCTTCCGCGAGGCAGTCCGGCGTGTAACAGTCACTCCAGGCATTGTTGTAGACCGAATCGTTTCCTTCCCACTCAATGTCATACCTGCACTCCAGTTCCCCGCATTTTTGCCCCATGTCCAAGGGGCAGTGAAGCGTCATTCCTTCGTCACAGCAGTACACCCGGTATAAGGCGTCGGTCTCCCATTGCGTGCCGCTTTCGTGGCACCCGTGTTCGTCTTGGCACTCTGTTTCCTCGCAGCCGTACAACTCTGCTTCCATTAGTTTCCACAAGTACGTCGCGTACCGGTTTTGCTGGCCCCAAATGTTCATGTCCGCCCAGTCCGGCTTGGTTTCGAGCCACTTGCTGAACGACATTGAGTACTCCAGTTCGTCCCTGAACTTGTTGATGCACGCCCTCACGAATTCGTCGTTTTTTGGGTCTGCGGGGCCGCACCCAAGCTCTTCGGCCCACTCGAACTTGTCTGTGGGCGGGCTGTAGCCCATGTATCCCGAGTAATCTGGCTCGGCGTAATCAGTTTGGGCCGTCGGCTCGGGGGTTGCGGTGGGAACCGGCGTGGGCGCGGGCTCTTTCAGCCCGATTGCCACGAGAAAGGCATCGTCCACTGCTTGGCTGACCTCTCCGTATTCAGTGCATCCCGCCAACAACAGGAAAAGAAGTACAACCACAAGCCCTTTCATGCTACCAAAAACGCGTTTCTGGAATAAAAACCCTTTTATGTTTTGTGTTTCCTAGTGTTACTCAATGGCTCGTTCGTCAAGTGCAAAGGTCCGCCAGTTAATGCTTGCCACTGGTGAAGGGGACAAGAACTTCAAGTTTACGGGCGGGGGCAAGTACCCCGGGTGTTTCGGCAAGTACCCTGACTGCCCGGAAGAGGCTAAGGCGTTTGCCGGGAACAAGAACAAAGAGGGTTACACAAAAATGGACGCGCCGAGCGGCTGCCGAGTGTGCCCACTGTTTAAGTGGTGACCGTCAGTAGCTTGTTTTTTCTATTATGTACAGGAAGTCTATTTTGGCTGTGGCCCCCATTAATTGGAACGTTGGCTTGACGTTCGGGATTACGGCCACGACTTCTCCCTTTAGGCTGTTCAGGAATTCTTCTAGCTTTGTTTGGTCTTTGTCCATTTGGATATTAAGGTGGTGTACTTTGTATTTCATTTGCGTTCAATTCCTTGTTTATTTTTTCTTGGTTTTTAAGAAAATCATCGAGCCCAGTGACGCGACTATGAATAGTGCGCCGAGGATTGTGGCGAAGCTCCCGGCAAACTCGGTTCCCAGCAGCAAGCCAAGCCCAAGCCCCCCAACAACCCCAATCAAAACAGCAGTGTTATCCATTGGTTTCTTTGCCATGCCTATCCACACTCGCTTCTGGAATAAAAACTCTTTTACGCTTGGGCTAGTTTTTTGATGTCGTGGGCGAGCCGGCTAATCTGCCATTCTTCGACCGCGTCTTCCCATCTGCGCCAGTTCTTGGCCGACTTGCGCGTGGTGTACAGGTTTTTGATGTTGGAAACGCCTTTTTTCTTGAGTTCTTTGTCGAGTGTTACGAGTGGCTTTGGCTTTCCGTTTTCGTAGTACAGCCCGACTGAGTCATGGGCTTGGTCCATTCTCTTGAACAGGTTTACTTTGGGGGTGCTCTGCGTGCCGGGATTTGAGCCTAATTCATTAGCTAAACCAGCGTATTTTTGCTTGACCGTTAGCCCCAAATCAAAGTCTTTCTTTAGTTCGTTGAGGCGAGTCTGGTAAGTGTTGCGGCTAATACCCAGTTTTTTCGTCATTTGGGCTTTGTGTTCGCGTATGGTGGTTCTGCCGGTGATTTCGTGTAAGGCGGCATAGATGGCTGCTTTTTGTTCGTCCTCAGTGAGCAGGACATTGAGTTGGCTAAGGGCGTTTTTGGTGTTGGAGTTGCTAAGGGGTTTGTCCTTGAAGAATTCTGCACAGAGAACGGAGGGGAGTGTGCCAATTGCTTGGGCCTCGGTTTTGAATTGTTTCCTTGCAGAAGAATCCATTTCCGCTATGTGCTCCGCCATTTCTCCTGGCTTGTGGCCTGAGACGCCGATTTTGTGACGGTAGTAAAGCGAGTTCTTTAGTGCATCAATGCGCTTAGTGGGGAGCTCGGGTTTTTTGCGACGGCCCATACTGGTTCCTACTCACTCACGGAATAAAAACCCTTTTATCCCTGGGTTTCCTTGTGGTTGTCGTGGCTACTGTCGTAGAAAAAATGGACCCGGAAAAAGCTC
>JBHOSQ010000017.1:0-16061 GCA_042584585.1 archaeon
GGGACGAGGCTGCTTTACGAGTACCCGAGGCCGGACAGGATAACAGGCGCACAAGAGGAATGGATAAAAGGGTACATGGAAGAGTTTGAGGAAGCGGTCGTGCAGGGAAGGCATGAAGAGTACATTGACGTGGACTCGTTCGTGGACTACTACTTGATAAACGAGCTCTTCAAGGATCTTGACGCGTTCAGGTCCAGCACTTACATAACCAAGGACCGGGGCGGAAAGCTTGTGATGGGGCCAATCTGGGATTATGACACGGCAATGGGGAACAGGGTGCATTATGGCGTGTGGAACACGAGTGGCTGGGTGCTCGGGTCGTTCCAGCCGCGCACGTCACCGGTCCCGTTTTGGTGGAAGATGCTGCTCAAGGACCCAGGCTTCGCGAACAAAACAATCGAGCGGTGGAAAGAATTGCGGCGGGGCCCTCTTTCGGCGGAGAACATTAACGCAGAAATAGATGGAGCCGCGCTGTTACTGGACGAGGCGCAGGAGCGGAACTTCGAGAGGTGGCTAGTCCTTGGGGAGTACGTGTGGCCGAACCCAGAGCCGTACCCCGAGACATACGAGGGCGAGGTCGAAGCCTTGAGGGCGTGGCTTGTGGCAAGGGCAGAGTGGATTGACGGGAACATTGAGTCGCTTGCATAGGGCTAAGCCCTTTTGCGGGGGACCGATTAAGCTTAAATAAGCCCAGTGCGTTTCCTTAGAGATGGACGTAGCGGCTTTGGAACAATTTGTAATGGGGTGGGGCCCAAGCATTGACGTGGGCTCGCTGGCCGCTGCACTTGTATTGGCCGCGGCACTTTCGTATGTTCTTGGCGTGGTCTACATCAAGTACGGGACGAGCCTGTCCAACAGACGGAAGTTTGCGAACAACTTCGTGCTTCTCGCGACCACGACGACGCTGATAATCACTGTGGTGCGGTCGTCACTTGCCCTGTCGCTGGGGCTTGTGGGCGCCCTGTCAATTGTGAGGTTCCGCGCCGCGATAAAAGAGCCGGAGGAACTCGGGTTCCTGTTCTTCACCATCGCGATTGGCCTGGGGCTTGGCGCGAGCCAGTTCGTGATAACCATTGTCTCGTTCGTGATAATAAGCACCTTGATTGTAGTGAAGTCGTTCATGGGCACGGAAAAGGGCTACCAGAACCTGTGCCTCACGGTCTCGGCCGAGGGCAGCAAGGCGAGCCTGAAGGCCATAACCAGTGTCCTGTCGCGGCATTGCCCGTCGGTCAGCCTCAGGCGGTTCGACTCGGCCAAGGGAGTTGCCGAAGCGTCTTTCTTTGTGTCACTGCCCTCTCCCGACAAGCTAGACAAGATAAAGACTGATTTGGAGAAGCTGTCGAAGTCTGTCCGGGTCACCTACGTCGAGGCGGACTGAATCCCGAGGGCTTCTACGCCGGACACGTACTTCGAGCTTTTGGTGAGCCTGAAGGGGAAATGGTTTGTTATGGCGCCCGCCCCATCGTCAGCGCTTTGGCCGTATTTCAATTCCACGACTACGCCTGCGGCGGGCTTGTGCCCAAGGAACAGGTTGTCGCGCTGGAGAATTCTGTAGTAGTCCATGCCCCTATCGATGGTAACCCTGTAGTTTTTGTCTGCCGACAGAAAATACTTGCGGCTGTATGTGTTTAGGAGGACGGGCTTTAGCGGCTTGAGCTCGCTGACGAGCCAATCCGGCAAGCCAGATTTCGTGATAACGTTGTCCATGAGCGCCTGGAAAACGAACTTACGGTCGAGTGTGAATGGCTTGAGGGGGTAAGCAATTTTTGCCCTTAGGCCACTGTCTTTTATTTTGAGCTCAAGCGACGGGCCGGCGGCGCGGCCGAACAAATCCCCATACCACCTAATGCGGGCCTTGGCTCTTTGTGGGCTGCCCCTAACATTGTCGTGGTAGCTCTCCAGCCGGGGTGAATCAAGGTATATGTTGTTCACGGTCCGCTCGCCGTATATCTCGGTGAACACGCCGGGGTTTGACTTGACTATTGCCTCGGCGGCATGGCTGTCCAGTTCCGGGACAAAGAACTTCCGTTCATGCGTGAACTCACTGTTTTTGTAGCAGTCCTGCGGGCACAGCATACTCTATGAGTTATTGCCGACCGCGGTTTAAAAAACAAAACCATTGGGTGTCCGCCTGCAGACTAGACAGGACCGCAACGGCAGAAACCGGGGGAACGCCAATTGGCGTTCCCCCCAGTTCTTCTTTTTCTCCAAAACCTTTAAATAGTGCAATAAATGTAATTTTGGCGTCCCCGTTAAAGGGGGTGCCGGCTTCGGTCGGCGGGTAGGGAGCGAGTGGCTGCGGGAACTTCGGTTCCTGAGGAAGTTCTGCCCACGCCATTTAACCAAACACGAAGTCGAGAGGCTTCCCGCGGGAGCAGAAACGATACCGCGGTTCACCAGAAAAGCGATGATTGCTCTGCATGAGCGGAGAACGCAGCGGGTGAAACGGCCCACGGTAAAAGGCGTGCAAGGGGGATTCCCCGCTAAGTCGAATGCCACTTGGAGGATTCGTCCTCCTGCGAAACAGAAGGCAGACTACGTCTCCCTGCCCACCATCCCCCCACTAACCTTTAAATCAATTCCCCACAATAAAGTTAGCGATGCCAACTTTCTACTTTGACATTGAAACAACCGGCGTGAAGCCGGACCGCGACAAAATAATCACGATTCAATACCAGGAAGTCGACCGCAACACCGCGAAGCCCATCGGGCCGCTGGTGATACACAAAGAGTGGGACTCCAGCGAGCACGAAATGCTCCAGGACTTCGTGGGCTCCACGAGGATTACTGACCCGTACCCGTTTTCGTTCGTGCCCATCGGGTACAACCTCAAGTTCGAGAACGACTTTTTGCGGGAACGGTTGGCGGCGTACGGGTTGCCGCGGCCGGACATACTCGGCAAACCCAACGTGGACTTGCAGGCCATCGGGGTATTGATGAACAAAGGCGAGTTCGTCGGCTCGGGATTGGACAAGATAACGAACAAGCCGTTCAGCGGGAAAGGCATTCCGGTGTGGTACAAAGAAAAAGAGTACTGGCGGATTGAAGATTACGTAAAGGCGGAGGCCGAAGCGTTCCTCGAATGGGCGCAGTGGCTGTACAAAGAAATGCCCGGGCTAAGAGAAAAGTGGGTCAAAGATGCTTGCGGTGCTCAAACGAATACGCCTTCGCAATCATCCACGGCGCAGCCGCAAGAGTAATCAAGACCACGATGACGAACGAGGAATACAGCCCCGCGCCGACTTTGCCCGCCAGCATCCCAGCCGTTACAATCGCGAGCGACAGCTCCATCCGCGGAATCATCGCTATCCCAACGACGAGGGATTTGCGGGGCGACAGGGCGACCAAGGCCGGGAGGCCGCTTCCCAGTAATTTGCCGAAAAACGCGATTATCAACAAGGCGATTATAACGGTTCCAACGCCCAAAGCAGCCGCCAAATCCACCTGCATGCCGATATAAAAGAAGAAAATGGGCACAAACACCTCGTAAAACGGCTTCAGCTCCTGTGCAACGTGCTTCTTGTCGTGAATTTCAGAGAAAAACACGCCCGCAGCGAACGCTCCCACCACAGCAGCGAGCTGCATTTGCATGGAAAGCCACGCAAGCAGGAAACACCCCCCCAAGAACAGGGGGAGGAGCGAAGACTCGTGAATACTGCGCTTTATTGACAAGGCCTTGAAGCCCCAAAAGAACGAAAACGAAATCGCTGCAAAAACTATTAGGGCCAGGAATGCGAAGGTCTGCAAAGCCATTTGGGTGATTGCCACTGCGGTCGTGGCGGTAGTAATGGCAGCCAGAATAACGACGCCCACGATGTCGTCGATGACCGCCGCGGTGGTCACGAGCCGGCCTTCCTCGGACTTAAGGCGGCCCAGGTCGGCCAGCACTCGGGCTGCCACGCCTATGGAGGTCGCGGCCATTGCCGCGCCGATGAACGGGGCGCTTTCCGGGGGCAAGAGAAGCATGGCGAGCAGGAACGGCATGATTATCCCGCCGGCTGCAACCAAAAAAGCTGGGAATCCCATTTTGAAGAGCGAGCGGACGTTGAACTCGAGGCCAATCAAAAAAATCATGGCGAGTATCCCGATTGCGGCAAGGACTTCGAGCTGGGAGCTCATGGCGACCCAGCCGAGCGCGAACGGGCCGAGTATGACGCCGGCAAGTATTTCGCCGAGCATCGAGGGCTGGCGCAGCTTGGCGAACAATTCACCCATAGCCTTGGCAGAAATAAGGACCACACCCAGCTGAATCAGTAAAGGAGCCTCGATGTACACAGAATAGGATACTTGGACAATCTTTTTAAACCCTGCCCATCAAATCAATATCGCTGATTATGGGCATTGACAAGAGCAGGCTAATGAAATTGTTCCAGAAAGACCCGGACCGCTACTGGAAAGTTTCTTTGTTCGAGGACGGATGGAACCGCAAAAAATGCCCCAAATGCGGCAAAATGTTTTGGACGCTTGACCCGGACAAGGAACTGTGCGGCGACCCGCCGTGCGGCGAATACGAATTCCTGGGCAAGCCGCCAACGAAAAAGAAATTGGACTACATCCAGACGTGGAAAACAATCGAAAAGTTCTTTTCCGACGAGGGGCACACCCCCATCAAGCGCTACCCCGTGATTTGCAGGTGGTTCCCGGGGCTGTATTTCACTGTGGCGTCGATTGTGGACTTCCAGCGCAGCGCCGGAGGCAAAACGGTGTTCGAGCTCCCGACAAACCCGTTAATCGTGCCGCAGGTCTGTTTACGTTTTAACGATATTCCTAACATCGGCGTGTCCGGCAGGCACATGTCGAGCTTCACCATGGTCGGCCAGCACGCCATCTCCGGAGAGAAGGGCGGGTACTGGAAGGACCGCTGTGTTGATTTGGACCACCGGTTCCTGACCGAGGCACTGGGCATTCCCGAAGAAAAAGTGGTGTGGACCGAAGACATTTGGGCGGGCCCCAACGCGTTCGGGTCCAGCCTTGAGTACTTTGTCGATGGCTTGGAATTGGGCAACGCCGTGTTCACCGAATTCGTCGGCACGGTCGACAAATACGAGACCATGGACCAAAAAATCATTGACATGGGCGCGGGACACGAGCGGTTCACCTGGCTCAGCCAAGGAACGCCCACGGCGTACGACGCGGTGTACGGTCCGGTCATGGAAAAGCTCAGGAAAACAACTGGCGTGAAGTACAACGAGAAAAAGTTCTTGGAGTACGCGAGGCTCGCCGGGTCAATCAACGCGGACGAGCACGACATCGTAAAATCCAAGGCCGCGGTCGCCAAGACAATGGGCATGGCGCCCAAGGACTTGGCTGAATTCCTTGCGCCGATGGAAGCGCTTTACGCCATCGCGGACCACGCGAGGACACTCGCATTCGCAATCAGTGACTCCGGGCTCCCGAGCAACGTTGGCGGGGGCTATAACCTTCGCGTGATTGCCCGCAGGGCAATGGGGCTAAACGAAAAGTTCGGGTTCGGGCTTGACCTTCCGGAAGTGTGCGCTTGGCACGCGGATTATTTGAAGCCGTTGTTCCCGGAACTGGCGGAGCACAAAGAACAATACAAAGAGATTCTGGGCGTCGAAAAAACAAAGTACGTGCAGACCATGCACCGCGCGAGGCGCACGGTCTCCGGATTGTTGGACTCGAAAAAGCCGATTGGCATGAAAAAGATGCAGGAGCTTTACGAGTCGCACGGCATCACGCCTGAACTGATTAAAGACATCGCCGAAAAAAGCGGGAACAAGTTCGAGGTGCCGCCCGACTTTTACACCCGGATGACCGAGCAGCACATGAAGCGCGAGGAAACCGACGCCGAAGTGGTGGACGTGCGCGAATTCCCCGTGACAAAGAAATTGTTTTACGGTCCAAAACTGAAGTTCAAGGCCAAGGTAATCGGCAACAAGCGCATTGACAACAAGGACTGGGTGGTACTGGACCAAAGCGCGTTTTACGCGGAGAGCGGCGGCCAGGACCACGACACTGGCTACATCAACGGCGAGCGCGTGAACAACGTGCAAATCGTTGGCGGCGTTGTGCTGCACCAGGTCGACAAGCGCCTGACCGGAGAAGCCAAATGCGAGGTAGACCCCGAGCGCAGGAAGCAATTGACCCAGCACCACACCGCGGCGCACCTGGTGAACGGTGCAGCCAGGCGTGTTTTGGGCGAGCACGTGTGGCAGGCAGGCGCACAAAAAGGCGTTTCCAAGGCTCATTTGGACATCACTCATTACGAGGCCCCTTCGCCGGAGCAGGTGCAGGAAATGGAGGACTTGGCGAACAAGGTAATCGCCGAGGGCCGGACAATCCACAAGGCATTGGTCCCCCGCGCCGAGGCGGAAAGGGAGTACGGGTTCCGGCTGTACCAAGGCGGCGCAGTCCCCGAAAAAGAATTGCGGATAATCAGTATTCCGGAGTGGGACACCGAGGCATGCGGCGGCACGCACGCGGACAACACGGGCGAAGTCGACAAAATCGTGATTACTTCAACAGAAAAAATCCAGGACGGGGTCATCCGTGTCTGGTTCCGCGCCGGGAGGGCTGCGGACGCATATTTGTCCGAAATGGACTCGATGCTCGAGGACACCGCACAGTTATTGATGGTCAACAAGAAAGACGTGCCCAAAGCGGTGACGAAACTGGTCGCGGGCTGGAAGGCGAAGCGCAAGCGCGTCGAGGAATTGCGCCGCAAGCAGGCCAAGACAAAAATCAAGGAAATGCAGTTCCGTGCGCTGAAGAAGTACCGCGTCTTGATCAGCAAGGTCGACGACGCGAACATGGACTACTTGCGCGATATCTCGAAACAATTGTGCGACGACAGGACATTCCTGTTCTTGATCGGCGTGAAGGACCAGATTTACGTGTTTTCGTTTACGGGAAAAGAGTTCCTCGCGGAGGGCGTGAACTCGGGCGTAATCGTGAAAGAGCTGTGCAAAAAGCTCGGTGGAGCCGGGGGCGGCCCGCCGCACAAGGGCGAGGGCGTAATCCCATTGTCCCAGAAAGAGGCCATTGACAGGCTTTTGGAAGACGTCAACAAGCGTGTGGAGGCGAACCTGAAATGAACAGGAAAAGCGAGGCCTTGCTGAAGGAAGCGGCGGAAATACTGGACGTTCCTGTGAATGACGTGCCAAAAGTAGTCAAGAATTTGCTTGACGAGTCCAACGAATTGGACGCGCTAATCACTCAACTAGAATAGCCGGCTTGCCGGGGACAGAGTTCTTTGCTTTCGCTTGCTCGGACTTCGACGCAAGCACCACTTCTATTTTTGTATTGAACTTTTTGGACAAGTAATCCACCGCGCTCTTGAGTGCCGCTTTTTCTTCTGCCTCGCCCATTGCTTCGCCGAGCTCGTGGAACTTTTTCTGGAGATAGCCCGCGAATGCGGCGCCTTCTTTTGACTTTAATTCGGGCATCTTCATTAGCTCGGGCATCAGCGTTTTGCGGTCAAGGGCTTTTGCCTTCGCCATTGCCGCGCGCTTCCACTCCGGTGCGACAAACAAAGTTATTTTCTTGGGCTGGATTTTCGCGAGCTTGATTACTTGGGTGATGTCCTGCTCGACAGTGCGCGCCATTTCTTCGCCGAGCTCTGCCTTCGCGTCGATTTTTGTTTCGTCCGCGGCCGGGATCTCCTGCGTGGAAACAATTCCTTTGCCGCCAACCATTTCCCAGCACTCTTCCGCGACGAAGGGGGTAAAGGGTGTAAGGCACTTGAGCCAATCCATGACCACGGCTTTTGCCGCGGAGCTGTTGCCGCCGCGCTTTTCGTACCACGCGAGCTCGCGCTGGAAATCGAAGAGCATTGTTCCGACGGCGGTGCGCAAGTCGTATTTTTCCATTGCCTCTGTGTATTGCTTCAGCCGCGTGTTGAAGCGCGAGACGAGCCACGGGTCCATTGGGGACTTGGCTCCCTTGAACTCGGTGAACCTGTGCACAAGAGAATAAACGCCTTCTATGTGCGACTTGTACGAAAACGCCGTGTCCTCGTCCCACTCAACGTCGCTGTGTGGGGAGCCCACGTGCGCGTAGTACAGGCGCAATCCATCGACAGAGAAGCGCTTTGCCGCCTCTTGTGGGGACGCGCTTGCCCCTCCTTTGGACTTGGAGATTTTCCCACCCTTTCCGATTATCCAGTAATTGACGAAAATGCCTTTGGGCCACTTGTCCGCAGGCAGAATCGCGACGTGGTTCATGATGTAGACAGGGAAGTGCACTGTCTGGTGCTCTTTCCCGCCGAGGTTGATGTCCACGGGGTACCAGTAGTTGAATTCCTCGCGGATTTTTTTCCACACGGGGTTGCCGTCGCCCTTGCCGAGGAAAACAAAGTCAAAGAATTCTTCTGTCAAGTCATCGGCCTTTATCTCTCCGGAGTTCACGAAGCGCGACACCACGTAGAACGCTGGATACAAAGTGGAATCGGAAATGGGCTCGATGGTCCATTTCTCGTCAAACGGAAGCTTGGTGCCGAGCCAGTTGCCGAGCCTTGCACAGGCACGCTCCTGGAACCAGTCCAGCACACTTTCGATGTTTTCCTTGTACTGGTTGGGCATGATGGCCATGGTCCCGGCGTGGGCCTTGGCCTTTTGTGTTAAGCCCGAGTCGCTGTACTTGATGAACCACGCGTCCGGAATTAGTTTCACGACGACGTGCCCGCCGCATCGGCACACGACTTCTTCGCTCAAGTCGTACATAATGTCCGCCTTGCCTTCCGAGACGAGCCATTCCTTTACCTCGTCCTTGGCTTTTTCGACTGGCTTGCCTGCGTACTCGCCGCAGTTTTCGTTCATGACGCCGGTGTGGAAACCGCTTTTGTAAATCTCTTTTGTCGCGTCCTCTAGCCGCGGGTCGTTCTGGTCCTTGATTTTCATTTGCTCGCAGATTTTGAGTGCGGGCGTGTCGCCCCAGCCCTTGGACTTGATGATTGGGATTACTCTGATGTCCTTGTATTTCCCCGCTTTCTGCAAATCGTGTAACGCCATCCAGTCGTACGGCGCGTCGCTGGGAACGCTTGTCACGAGCCCGGTTCCGACGCCAGCGTCGACGAATTTGGACGGGAGGATTGGGACTTCGCGGTCGACGCCCGGTGCCAGTGCTGTTTTGTCGATTAGGTCCTTGCCCTTTATTTTTCCAACGACTTCGACGCCTTCTTTTTGGAATGACAATTTTTCGGCGCATTGCGGCGAGCAAATCCACGTCTCGTTGCCGACGCGGGCCTTGACGTATTCCTGGTCGGGGTCTGCCCACAGGTTTGTTTGGCCGAACACTGTTTCGGGCCGCAGTGTGGCGGCGACGATGTAGTCGTCACCGATTTTGAATTTTAGCAGTGTGTATTCGTGCTTTTCTGCGGTGCCGCCTTTGGAGATGTCGGTCTCGCTTGGGTCTACGGCGACGGGGCCGCAGTGGGGGCAGAAGGTGGCGTAGTATGGCTGCTGGATTAATAGGTTGTGCTCGTTGAGTTTTCTGAATTGCCATTGGATGAATTTTTGGTATTCAGGGTAAATTGTACAGGTAAAGGAGTTGAAGTCCGCGAGGAAGCCGAACCGCTTCCAGTTTTTCTGGTAGTTTTTGTTGAAGTAGTCGACGACGTAGTCCACGCTTTCCATTTTCTTTATGTCTTTCATGGGAAAGCCGTTTGCTTCGAGGTATTCGAGCCAGTTCGCGTCTTTTTTCTTGACTTTGCTGGCGAACCCGAGCGCTTGGTTGCCGGTTGCGTGGGTGCCGACGGGGAAGAACACGGAGTGGCCGGTCATTCGCTTGTACCGGCAGATGATGTCTGTGTAGGAAAAGCCGCGCATGTGGCCCACGTGTTGGTATCCGCTGATGCCGGGGTAGGCGAAGTGCATGAAGAATTTGGGGCCGTTTTGCTTCGCTACTCCAAGGCCTTCCCACTTCTCGGGCCATTTCTTTTCCGCTGCAGCGTGGTCGTATCGCATGGGCTCACTTTAATCGGGTTGGGTTGTATAAGGGTTATTTCTTGGCTTTTTTCTTCTTAACCGTTCTAGACTTGGCGACCTTCTTTTTGATGGGCTTGGCGGCTTTCTTTTTCGTTGGCTTAGCGACTTTCTTTTTGCGGGGCGTTTCCCCTTTTTGTTGCTGCATTTCTTGAGCCAGCTGTCTTTTTTGTTCCTCTAGCTTCTTGGGGTCTATATTACCAAAGAGCGGCTTCGGCTTCTTCTTGCCCCGGGTTTTCTTCCCGCCGCCTCCTATCAGTGCATCAAGCCCTTTCCCTTTCGTCGGCGTCTCGGGCTTTTTCTTGGGCTCTCCTTCGATTACTTCGAGAACCCTTGCCTGGAGCGGCTCTTCTTCGGCGGACTCTTCTTTGTCATAGAGCCTAACAAATTCGTCGGCGCGCCTTCTGTCGCGCCCGGTGAGGATTCCCTCGTAAAGCATTTCTTTGAAGTTTTGTATGAACCCGGATTTGCCCTCCGCGTCTTCTGCGGCGTTCATCAGCTCCGGGAAGTGCGACTCTGCGAGCTCAGAGAGGTCAAAAGTCCTCTGGGTAGTATCCGGAGTCATGTCAGTGAGGTTCCAGCCCTTCAGTGCCAGCGCGAGGACAGCGGCGTCGCGCTGATGGCTTTGAACATTCCCATCCCGCACCCTCTCGAAAACAAGTCCTTCTAGGCTGGGGTCTTCATTGGGCTCTGCCCTGTTCAGCTTGTTGATTGCCTTGCTAGTCGTGATGCGTTCATCTCCTCCGGCCCCGGTGGATGCCTTTTCCCCGGTTTCCTCCTGCACCACCGTCGCTTCCTCGATTTCCATCTCGGCCTCGAGCTCCGCCTTCTTTTGCATCATCAGGCCCTGTGTCAGCGTGGGGAGCCTGGTCGCTTCAAGCTCTGCCTGCTGTTCGGCAGCCTCCCGCGTGTATTTTTGTTTTGCCATAAGGTCGTCCACCCTCCATCCAGCATACTCCTGGGCAGTCATCCCCTTGTACCTCAGCAATTCCTCGACCTTTTCAAGCGTCACGCCTTCCAGGCCCGGGGGGATTTGCTCATGGGCGCCATCCATAATTTCCTCAAGCGGGGGGCTGACGCGCTCAACCACTTCGGGATCATAAACCTCTTCTTCCTGCTCGCGCTGCTTCATCCGCTCTTGTCTCGCAAGGAATTGCTTGATCATTTCCTGCTCGTCTTTTATCTGCCTGGGCCTGACGTGCATATCGGACACCCCTGGCTCGGAGTGCCTTTCGCTTGTGTATTGCTGCAGGGTCATCCCCCCACGTTCTTTCAGCTTCTGCATGACGGCTGGGTCTGTTCCAGCGCGCTCGAATAATCCGTAGGTGTATTCCTCGGCCTTGTGGTAGTCCTTCTCGCCGAGGTACGCGCTCACGGTCTTGAAAGCATCGTTGAGGAGCGACCCCTCTTCAGCCGCAGGCGCGCCCTTCGCTACTAGGCGGGCGTACTGCAGGTCGTACTCGTCGTCGGAAAGGCCTTCCACGAAGTCGGTGTTGCCAAGGTCGAATATATCATCGCGCGTGAAATTGATTTCACCGAGCCGGATGATTAGTTTCTCTAGCTTGTCTTTGTCTATTTCTTCGCGTGGCTTCGCCATTTCTTCCTCGTACGCCAACTTCACTTGCTCCAGGTTCATCGTGGGGTAGTCGGGCTCATCAAACTTGGTGGCACGCAAGCCGCCCGGCCGCGCTTCGCGCTCCTCAATCTCTTGTTTGACTGTGTCCCGAATGCCCTCGAGTGAATGAAACTGCTCCTCCAAACGCGCGTGATAGTCCTCGTCTTCCAGGTCAATCGATTCGTCTTTCCTGACGAACGGAAAACTCATGACGTTCTGCCCGATAACTTCGTCAAGCTTGGCCACGTAGCCCTTCAGCTCGTTTATGTCCTCGATATCGCCCAGCTTCTCAGTGTCAATCGCCAGCAGCTCGTCCGTGTACTCGTTCAGCTTTTTTTCTTCTTCGTCTGACGTTATCTCGGAAGAAATATCCCCCTCGTCACCAAGTTCAAGGTCTTCTTCCCTGTCGCCCCACTCACCCTCGCCTTCTTCGACTGGAGTAGTGGCTGTTTCCTCGACACGAATGGCTGCGGGGGGCTGCGTTTCTTCCGTTTTGGTCTCGGGCTCGCCGGCCGGCTGTTCTGCCGCTCCGCCTTCCTCAAGCAGCCTATTCGTCATTTCCATATTCAGCCGCACAAACTCCTCTGAAGGCTTGTAATCCTCCCCCAACTCATCAAAACGCGCCTTCTCCGTGTTCGCGACCGCTATATACTCGTCCGAAACACCTACTTTGGTTAACTCCTTGGACTGATTGTCAAACTCTTCAGCACTTATCCCAAAGAATCCTTTTCGCAAGTCAATATCGAAGTACCCAACACGCGCGACTAAACTATGGCTCAAGGCCGGGTCCAAGGTGTACGGCTCTGCCTGCAAATCCTTGGCTTCAATGTCCCCGTCAATGATTTTCTTGACCACGTCTGGGTGCTCAATCATGAAAGCCGCTTCGGGCTGCACCTCTAGAATCGCTCCCCTCGAAGCGGGCGAAGGCGCTTCCTCCGCTTCTGCCTCAAGCCCCGGTTCCTCACCAGCTAGTTTCCTATTAGCTAATCTAAGAACCATATCCGCTTCTAGTCTGGTTAAACCGTATTGGCTCTGCAGGTTTTTCCCGTAGTCGATTATAGCTGTAGTGTACTTCCCACGCCCCTCTAGGGTATCCTCAAAGTCACTTTCTGAAGGAACCTTGTCGAGTTCATCCGGATGCGTCGACGAGAATTCCAGGGCTGTCTTAGCCGCATCAATCGACTCTGGGCTAGGTTCCGTTGGTAGTTTGGACTTGTCCCGCTTAAGCCCGTCCATGATAATCGATTTCTTAGTGCCTTTTCGCTTAGTTACCCGATCAACACTTCGGTCAATGTCCGCCCCCATCTCATCTATTACTTCGAGTACTCCCCCGCCTTCTGCCTTCTCTTCGTCCATCTCGGCCTTGTGTTGTTCGTCGCGCTTGTTATACTCCTTGAGTAGCGCCTTCTGGATTTCGAATTTTTCACCCTCAATCATTTTCCTTTCGCGAAGGTCAGTGGCTTCTTCGAGCTCTGCCTCTTTCGCCGCAAGGAATTGCTCAAGCTCCTCAGCTTCTGTTGGCAGGACGTCCATTTCTGCCGGGCGCTCCCGCTCAACGCGCTCAGGCTCGGGAACCTCTTCTTCGGGCAGGGGTATGCCGTGAGCCTCGAAGACCTCGTCAATAATTTTCAGGCTGTTCGGGTACTCTGGGTTTTCCGGAAACTGTGTGATAAGGCTAAGGGTCGACTCCCTTTCTAACTTGAGCACTTTCACATCCGTGTCCACCACCCTTTCGAGGTAGTTGCGGTACTGCTTTTGCTTATGCATTTCCTCAAGGTTCTTGATTCCGGTTGACATCAGTTCTTCAGCGCCGGGAATGCCCAATACCTCAGCTGCCCGGACTAGCCCCTCTTGGTTTCGTGTGATTTGCTCGATGACGCTTGCAAGCCGCTCAACGGGAACAGTCCCTAGCTTTTCGGGGGTCATGGAAAACCACGGCAAGACTTTGGCTATGCCCTTGACCGCCTTCACTTCTTTTTTCTCTTGCGCGTCAGCAAAGTCGGTCTTGCCTTCGTAGTGGTCAGCAATTTCTTTGAGCTCCGCAATCCGCTCCTTTTCATCGGCCGCGATTGCGTTCTGGATTTTTTTGGTGCGCCACTCCACGCTCCCAGGCTCATCATGGACAACGGCTTCGTCTCCAACCATTCCCTCGAGCTCGCTGATTCTAGCGTCAAGCAATTCCTCGACGTTGGGAATGCCGGTCAATTTGCCGGTGTGGATGATTGCCCTGCGATTATCCTGCAAGCTCTTCAAGTATTCTTCCTGCATGTCTTCAGGGTGTTCCACGCCCTCGTAAAACGACTCGAGGGTGGGATACTCCACCAAAGCACGGGCAGTGTGATACACGCCTGTGATTTTGTCTATGGTGTTGTGCGTAAACGTAGAAAGTGAGTTAAACTCTGCTTGGTCGGACTCAAGCTGCTCCAGAACTTGGGGCGCCAGAGCCGCACGCGTCCGGTCTGTGTCTAGCATTAGGTCGGCATGTGAGCGCTTCTGCTCAAGCGCAAGAATGTCCACCAACGCTTCTTTTTGCTTTTTTGGGTCTCGCCCCCCCGCTAAGGCCAGACCCCTCTCGGCAACCCACTCGTCGTCAACCTCAGCCAAGTCAATGTCTTTTGCGAGAACACTGGCGCGAAGCGGGTCAGCCACTGGCGTCTCTGTTTTTCCCCCCTCTTCGTGTTTCTTAAGAGCGTCCTCGATTAAGGTTTTTAGGCTTGAGCGTTTTTTCGCGACGACCTTTAGTTCGTGCGACCCACAAACCTCGCACTCCTCTTCTTTCTCCACGATTTCCGTTCCAGCGGCTGCTTCTTCTAAGTATTCGCCGCAGTTGACGCACTCAGTCCTCACGAATTCCAGTTGGCGCGAGTCGTTGATTTCTTCTTTCAGCTGCTTGCGCATTAACGCGCTGTTCACAAGGATAGGCGTTTCTTCGTGAAGCTCTTTGGCCAAGGCGGTTGAGATGCCATGGTCTATTGCGGTTTGGTTTTCTTCAGAAAGCGCCGGTTCCCCGGCTTCCGCAGCAGGCGGTTCAACTGACGCGAGTCTTTTTTCTGTTTCAAGCAGCTCAGTCTTCGCCCTCAATTCTCGCCCAAACGCATCCATCCCTTGTGTCTGCAGCACTTCAATAAGGGGGTCCACGTCTTCAGGATTCAGTTCACCGTCGCTCGCCATCTCCAGAAGGATTGTCGTGTTTACATGGAGGTCCTGGAATGCTCTGGCGCCCTTCTCCTCGAATTCTTTCATCAGCATCCCGACATCCTTGGGCCGCAACTTATTCTCGTCCAAGTCCATTTTAATCGTGCGCCTTGCCGAATACAAGTCTTTGAACGCTATTTCCCCGTTTTCACTGAATTCTTCCAACAACAATTCGGCGTCCTCGGGTGCCAGCTCACCGTTAGCAACGGTCTCGTCCACCCATTCACGTGCCTTCTCCTCAGTAAATGGCTCGTCAACCAACGCGTCCTCCGACGGGAGCGACACCGGCTCTTTAATCAACACATCCGGCTTCGGGAAAACAGGGGGTTCTTCCCAGAAGTCCGAGTCCTCTGAGGGAAGCACTTCACCAACGTCTTCGTCTTTTTTCTCGGGCGTACCCGCGTTGTCACGGATTTTTTGGATTGTTTCCTGTGCCCGCCTCACGTACTCCTCGGGAATAGTCTCGCCTTCGCGCGTGGCAATTGCCTGCACGTCGACAACGTATTTCTCAAACTTGTCTGCAAACTCGATTGGGTTCTCCAGCCTCTTGGCGCCAGAAAGAAATTTGAGGGCCTTGTTCTCGTCAAAAGTCTCGAGTATGTCTGTTTCATAGACCTCAGGATTCTTGAAGTGCCAAACCCAGTTGCCCATTACGGTAAGGGGTTCATTCCGATCCAACTGCATGGAGTTAATCCCACGAACTTTTTCGAACAAGTCTTTTACTTTTGGGTATTGTTCAAGAACTTCCTTCTTCTTTTTGTCTTCATCGACAGTCGGCTCCTTGAGGTCTCCAGCATAAGTAAACAAGAGGCCAACCGCTGGCGCCATCTCTAACTCCTCCAGCGACAGCTTATCAGCAGAAAGCACTTTGTCCACCAGCGCGTCAAACGCCCCAGTAAACTCCTCCAAGTCCACCTCGGCTTTTTGCTTTAGGTCAGGCCTGTTGAACAATTCCGCGGCATCCACCACGTCAAGGAAAACCCGGAAACCCTCATTTTTCTTCGCCTGCGAATCAAAACTCTCTAATATCTCACTGAACGGGCGCACGACATACTTCACGCTCTCCAGCTTGTCCTGAACCGACTTTTCCATGCTAGTTAATGCTTGGGAGTTATCTAGACTCCACTTGTTCTCAGTGGCTACTATGCTGAAAAGCTCTTCAAGCGCCTTGTTGGATTCCTCAATATTGCCGCTCGCGGCCTTCGCCGTTATGTCCGGAATACGCGAAAGCATTTCTTTTTCGATTGGGTCAGTGGCTTCAACCCAGGCGTTCTCAAACTCAGCATCAGACGCGTACTCGCTTCCTTTGG
>JBHOSQ010000018.1:0-8952 GCA_042584585.1 archaeon
CTGCACAACAAGCATTTGCACAAGAGCCTGTGGATGCGCGTCAAGAAAAGCGTGCTGCGCGAGGCAATCCGCAAAATCAGTGAGTACGGGGTGCCACACCTTGCGGTGATTGCGGGAACGGACTTGGGCAAGAGCGTTGAACTGCTTTACCACTTCTGCATCGGCCACGGAAAGCCACAGCAGGAGTTCGTTGTGACGATTGCAATCGAGCTGCCGAAGAAGGACTTGACAGTGCCGACCATTACCGACTTGGTGTTGACGGAGCGGGAGAAGCAGGAGTTCTTCGGCATAAAGGTTGTTGGGATTCCGGACAGCCGGCGCGCGTTTTTGGCGGACGACCTGAAGAATTGCCACCCGTGGATACGCGACGACCCGGGCACCAAGAAGTATGCTCGCCACGTGCACAAGCAGGGGGTGCCGAAGTGAAGACGATTAACGTCCCCATCGGGCCAGTGCACCCAGCGCTCAAGGAGCCGACCAAGATAACTGTGGAACTCGACGGCGAAAGGATTGTTGGCGCGGACTACGAGGTCGGCTATGTCCACCGCGGGGTCGAATGGGCGGGCATGCGCCAGAACCTCGTGCGGACGATTTATTTGGCGGAGAGGACATGCGGCATCTGCGCGTTCTGCCACCCGTGGTGCCTTGTCCAGGCGGTCGAGGAAATCGCTGGCCTCGAAGTGCCGCTCCGAGCCGATTACATCAGGGTCATCATGTCTGAATTGGAGAGGATTCACTCGCACGTGCTTTGGGCTGGGGTGGCCGCGCACGAGATTGGGTTCGACTCATTGATGCACTTCACGTGGAAGGTGCGCGAAGACGTCCTCGACACGATTGAGATGCTTAGCGGCAACCGCATTACTTACGGGATACTGCAGTTCGGCGGCGTGCGCAGGGACGTCGACGAGAGGATGGCCGTGCGGGTGCTCCATTCGGTCAACTATTACCGCTCGCTTGTAGAAAAGCTCGAAAAGGTTTTGCTGGGCGACCCCACGATTTCCGTGCGGGCGAAGGGCGTCGGCGTTTTGACCAAGCAGGAGGCGCTTGAAATGGTCGCGGTCGGCCCGACGGCACGGGCATCGGGCGTGAACAAGGACGTGCGCCAGGACTTTGGCTACAGCGCTTACCCCGAGCTGGGGGTAAAGGCGATTACCACGAAAAACGGGGACGTGTCCGACAGGATTTACGTGCGCATCCGCGAGCTAGCGCAGTCGTGTGACATTCTCGAGAAATGTGTCAAGCAAATGCCGAAGGGAAAAATCATTTCCGAGCCGAACATCACGAAGCTCTTGTTTGATTTGCAGAAGGTAGAGGGCGAAGCGATTGGAAGGCACGAGGCCCCGCGCGGGGAAGTGTTCCATTACTTGCGCATGGAGAAGCAGGAGGCCCCCGTTGCGTGGAAGATTCGCGCGCCGACCTACAACAACCTGCAGTCGTGGCCGATAATACTGATGGGCGAGGAACTGGCGGATGTTCCGATTATCGCGGCGTCGATTGACCCGTGCATGAGCTGCACCGACCGCGTGACTGTTGTCCGTGGCAACGAGCGCAGTGTGATGACAGACCTTGACTTGCACAAGCTCAGCGTCGCGAAGACGAGGAGGTTGATGAAGTGATTGAACTCGGCCTGCAGCTCGTCGCGATTCCGCTTGGCGTTGGCTTGCTGGCGATTATACTGGGATTGGTCTACAAGGGAGTGGACCGGAGGATTGCCGCGCGGCTACAGGCACGTGTGGGCCCGCCGCTGATGCAGCCGTTCTGGGACGTGCGGAAGCTCATGGTCAAGGAAACCGTGCTGCCCGAAAACGCGGTGGAATGGGTTTATTCCTGGGCTCCGGTGGTTGCATTGTCGTCTTCGGTAATGCTTTTGCTTTACATCCCGTGGGGCCCGCTTGGCGCGCCGCTCGGGGGGTTCGGCGACTTGGTGCTCGTGGCTTACCTGCTGGTGCTGCCGAGCCTCGCGATGGCCGCGGGGGGGTTTGCGTCGGGCTCGCCTTACGCGTCGATTGGCGCGCAGCGCGAAATGGTTTTGATGATGAGCTATGAAGTGCCGCTGGTGACCATGGCGGTGGCGTTCGCGTGGAAGCTTGGCACGTTTTCGCTCTCCGGAATTGCGGCGAACCCGATTTGGCTTTCCGTTGGCTTGTTGGGCGCGGTGGGTTTGGGGCTTTTGGCTTTGGTCACATTGTTCGTGATTCCCGCGGAGCTTTCGAAGACCCCGTTTGACTCCCCAGAGGCCGAGACTGAATTGGCGGGTGGGATGTTCGTGGAGTACTCGGGAAGAAACCTCGGGTTGTTTTACTTGGCTGACGCGGTGAAGACGTTCGCGGTGGGTGCCTTGGCAGTCACCATGTTTTTGCCGTTCACTTTGGGAATGGGGCCGTGGGCTGAATTGGCTTGGTTTGTTCTGAAGGTGTTCGCGGTGCTGCTCGTGTCCGTGACCATCATGCGCGTGGCTGTCGCGCGGCTGCAGATTGATAAGGCGGCGAGGTACTACTGGGGCCCGATGGCCGCGATTGGGCTGTTGGGGCTTGTGTTGCTGGCGCTTGACTGCGGGGTGGTGCTGTAATGCCGACTCCCGCGTTTTTCGAGCTGCTGAAGCAGCTGCTGCACAAGCCGGCTACGAACCTGTTCCCGTTCAAGTTCGTGCCGCGGTCCGTGACCAAGTTTCTCGAGCGGGGGAAAATCAATCCGCCTGTGCCCGTGCCCAAGGAGTTCCGGGGGCAGCTGGCCTATGACATTGACAAGTGCATTGGGTGCGCCGCGTGCGAAAGGGTTTGCCCGACGCAGGCGATTGAGATGGTCGGAAAAATACCGAACCGAAAGATTATTCATTTCACTGGGCGGTGCTGTTTCTGCGGGCAGTGTGTCGACGTGTGCCCGGTGAAGTGCCTCGCGATGAGCGAGAAGTTTTTGCTGGCTGACACTGACAATTATTCGGATGCATTGATTGTCGGGGGCAAACCTAAAGCGAAGAAAGAGTAGTTCCTGTTTTGAGCGCCTGGATTATTTCTTGCGCCGCTTTTTTTGCTTCGTCGCTTAGCTCGAGGAAGTCGCCGACTTGCTTTGGCTGGACGCCAATGAGGGTTATGTCTTTGCAGCTTTCTTCGAGGTGGTCGATTAATAGGGAGAGCGGCATGGAGTGCGTGGAGATGGCAAGGCCGCCGATTTTTTCTTTGGGGATAACGCGGACTTCGCCGGGCTCAAGGCCCATGTCCGCGGAGTCAATGATGACTATTGAGCCGGGGCCTTCGCGCTTCACGACGCCAGTATAGTTCTCGGGGACTGTGCTGCAGTCAATGGATTTCCAGCCGTCCGCCGAAAAGGACTGTGCCACGTGGGGGCCGATTCCGTCGTCGCCGCGGAGCTCGTTGCCTACGCCAAGGAGGATTTTCATCACTGTTTTTGTGGCGGCTGGTTTTTTATTGCTATGCGTGGTAAGCAGTGGCATGCACGAGATTGAGGCCGCGCAGTCTTTGCTGAAGGCGGCGCTTGCAGTGGCGGAAGCGAGCCACGCGAAGAAGGTCAGGAAGGTCTACGCAGTGGTTGGGGAGCTCGCGTTTTTGCCTGACGAGAATTTGAGGCTTAATTTCGAGGCGGCGGCCAAGGGAACGATTGCCGAGGGCGCGGAGCTGGTTATCGAGAAAAAGAAGGCGCATTACTCGTGCGCGTGCGGCGCCGAGGGGGAGTTGCCGCGCGTCGAGGGCGACGAGCACCACCCCGTGTTTTTTTGCCCGAAGTGCGGCGAGGCTGTGGACCTTGAGTCCGGCAGGGAGCACTTCGCGAAGAGCGTTGACTTGGATGTTTAGGGAACCATTAAATTGCAAGGTTGCCTAACCAGAGTAAGTGGTTTTATGGGTGGACTTAAAGAAAGGCACGAACGACTAAAAACGGGGATCACGAACATTGGCGGCGATGTCAACGCCAAAGCGACTGTCACGCTCGACATCGACAACAACAAAGTGGTTCATAACGTGGAGCTGCAGGGAGACTTCGCTAGGTTTTTGACTGAAAACACCGGGCAAAGGGATGATATAACGAACAAGTTAGCAGACGCAGTTAAGGGAGACAGCAAGTTGGTGGTAAAAACGACCTGGGACAAGAAAAAGAAAAGCTTGCACTTCAGCTACCCCATAGACTGGAAGGCTTTGGCCGACCAAATGTAACTCCATTGACGTCTAGACGACTGCTTCTTTGACTAGCCAGCCGAAGCCGACTAAGATCATTGCGGCGCCAATGAGTTTCACTGGGCTGTCCAAATCCCAAACGAACGGAACAAAGCTAAGCAGCACGCTCAACATCAGCAGCAGGACGAAGCCGGACGCCCTACCCCGCCGCATTCGCGATCTCCCCCTGTGCGTCGACGAGCTCGTTGTATTTTTCTTCACTGATTTTTTCGATGGCAAAGCCCATTCCGATTAAGACGTAGTCGCCGGGCTGCGCGTCGAGCGGGCACGTCACCCCACGCTGGCGGCCGTGCACGTCAAGAATTTCGGCGCGGTCACCGCTCTTTGACAACACTTTGGCTGGGCACGAAATGCACATGCTTGAATGCCTCCAGTGATTTTGTTGAAACAGTCATCAAGGATAATCCGCCCAGCATCCCCACGATGCCGACGAACGTCATGAACTCCACTTCCCTCGAGAGGAAAGCCCACTGCAGAGTAGTTGTGATGACTGCTCCGAGCAAGAGGATTGCCGTGGCCTCGCTTGCCTTTACTAATGCAAGGCCGTGGTACCACGTCCACACGTAGCCGAACAAGAACACGGCGGTGACGAGTACCCACGCGTAATTGGTTATGGAGAGGGCGAACGAGCCGCCGGTCAACAGGACGAAAGGCACAAGGACCAATAAGCCGAACGCCATTCGCGCGCACGCGACTACGCGGGGCTTGATTGTGGCGAGGGCTTTCTTGGAAATGATTGTCTCAACACTCCATAGTAGGGTGGCTGCGATGACCGCGATTTCGCCGAGGCCTACGGTGATGGCTGGCATTCCAGTGAATACAAATAATCCGGCAAGAAGTGCCGCCGCACCAGCCAGTTGAGTACGGGTCAACTTTTCCTTAAGGAAAACGAACGCAAGAAGTGATACCCAGACGAACATGGTCTTGTGGATGAACGCCGCTGTCACGGCAGAAGAGTTTTGGAGGCCCCAGAAGAACAAAAGGAACGGCACGGAGCCGCCGACTACTCCAATCGCAAGGAGCTTTTTCCATGCTTCCAAGGGGAGTTTCTTCAGGTAGTCGGTGTCGCGGAAGAGCAGGAGTGCGCCGACGAGCGCGGACGCCACCACCGCGTTCTTGAGCGTTGTGAACACGAACGGGTTGAGCCCGGAGACGCCGAAGGCGTTCATGAAAATAGCGAGGCCGGAAATGAATGCGGTCGCAAGGACCCACGTGTACTTCATTTTTTCAGCTCCCATAAGTGGTGGAATTCTTCGGCGGTGATTGCCTCGCAGGTGCGGCCGTAGTGGACCGTCACGTAGTCGCCTGATTTCACGTTAGGGGTGAAGGATATATTAACTTTCCTCTCGTCAATCGGCGTCCTGGCGCGGTTCTCGCCCAAATACTCGGCGGGCCAGACCGTGCAGAGCCTCGGATCCACGTCGCCCTCGGCGTGCTTGAGGTGCTCGTCGTGGTCCATCCAAAAGTATTGGTGGATTGCTTCCGCGTCGATGGTGCTTTTGCCCAGGTTTTTTGCTGCTTGTTCGCACATGAAGAGCCCGACCTTGAAGATAGTTGGGTCGGTTTCTAGTTCCCGAAGCTGTTCCTGCGTGATTGTGCCGCGCTTGACCAATACGCTGCCGCACGGCAAGGCATACTTGAGGAAAAGCTCTTTGGCAACAAGTTGCATCAAGGGTCATGAGGGCGCCGGGGTTTAAATCGGTAAGCCTTTTTAAGAAAGCCACCATAATTCACTTGTATGAATGCCCCGGTGGACCTTTTTTTCGAGATTGGCATAATCCTCGCGCTTGGGAGCGTGCTCGCGTACTTCGCGAGGAAGTTCAGGCAGCCCCCACTGCTCGCGTACATAATCACGGGCATACTGTTGGGGCCGATGTTCCTGAACACGATTAGTGCCGGCGAATTAATTGATATTTTTTCGGAGTTCGGGATAGCATTCCTGCTGTTTACCGTCGGGCTTGAGCTTAGCGTGAACGAAATCAAGGAAGTCGGAAAGATTGCGGCGCTCGTTGGGTTCGCCCAGGTCGCGATTACTGCCGCCCTTGGGTTCATGGTAATGCAGCTGCTTGGCTTCGCGCTGATGGAGTCGGTCTACGTCGCGATTGCACTGACGTTCAGCAGCACGATTATTATTGTCAAGCTGTTGTCGGAGGACAACGAGCTCCACTCGCTGCACGGCAAGGTCGCGCTTGGGATATTGATGGCGCAGGACCTTGTTGCGATACTTGTGTTGATATTCATGGCCGGGCTTGAGGGCCAGTTGCCTGTGGACATGCTGGTCATGAGCACCTTGTTCAAGGCAGTTATTCTTTTCATAGTGGCGTACTTGTTCACGAAGTACGTGCTGCACCACATCTTTGACCGGATTGCGCACTGGCATGAATTGTTGTTTATCTCTAGTCTGGCGTATTGTTTTGTGTTCGCGTACATTACTGACGCGATGGGGCTGTCGCTGCACATCGGGACGCTGATTGCGGGTGTTTCGCTGGCGACGCTGAAGTACAACGTCGACATCGTTGGAAAAATCAGGTCGTTGCGTGACTTTTTCATCGTCTTGTTTTTCGTGACACTGGGGATGGGGCTCGTCGTGACCGGAAGGGCACTGGTGTGGCCCGTCGTTATTTTGTCGCTGTTTGTCTTGCTGGGCAACCCGCTCATCGTGATGGTGATAATGGGCATCGAGGGCTACAGCAAGAGGACTTCCATGCTCACGGGAATGATTTCGGCCCAAATCTCCGAGTTTTCATTGATACTGATTGCGCTTGGGTTCGCACTCGGGCACCTTAGCCAGGAAATCGTTTCGATTGTCACACTTGTGGGGATTACGACGATTACTGCGTCGGCTTACATGATTAACTACAACGACGAGATTTACAACGCGGTCGGGAAGTACTTCAAGATTTTCGAGCGCAAGAAGCTGATTGACCAGAAGATTAGCCTGCCCGAAGAGATGAAGAACCACGCGGTGCTGTTCGGATACCACCGGCTCGGGTTTGACGTTTACCAGCGGCTGAAGAAGCTGAAAATCCCGACGATTGTTGTCGATTTCAACCCCGAAGTTATTGACGAGCTGCTGAAGGGGAGAAAGAAGTGCATGTACGGGGACATGGGCGACATCGAGACCCTGGACCGCGTCGGGCTGAAGACCGCGAAGATAGTGATTTCGAGCGTGCCGTCGACGCCGGACAACCTTGTGCTACTGCACCGGTTGAAAGAGGTCAGGAGCAAGGCAATCAAGGTAGTGATGGCCGAGCAGATTCGCGAGGCGCTTGAGCTTTATGACGCGGGGGCTGACTACGTTATTTTGCCGCACTTCCTTGGCGGGAAGCACGCGAGCCTGTTGATTGAGGAGTTCACGCTTAAGCCCAGGCACAGGGAAAAAGTGCGGAAGACGCACCTAGAAGAGCTAATGGAAAAGAAGAACCGCCGGCACGAGTGAGCTATTTATCAAGACTTATATAATCATAATGCGTAGTCGATAGCAGGTGGTAACATGCTTGAAGAAAGAGGACATAGGACTATAATTTCTACCGGCGGCGAGCACGGATTCAACGAAGTGATACATGACAACACTGTAATCCCAAATACCGGAGTGGTAGAGCGGCAAATCCGCCGGGACGACAAAGGCAACGGGTATGTCGACATTATCTATCAAAAAGCCCCAACCAAAGGCGGGCAGTTCATTCCGGTGAAAGGCCAGCGGTTCAAATGGATTAAAGATAAGAATTCGTTCGTGCAGACGCACAAGATTTCTTTTGCTGAAAAAGAGCTTGCTGACAAAGATGCTTTCACGCGTTACATGCAGAGAGAGGGTCATGAAGTAGACTTCATGTACAAGCCCGAGCTAGTGGAAGTGGACGAGGCAGCTGCCGAAGAGATACCAGCCGAAGAAATGAAGATAGGGACTAGTTTGGTAAATGAGTGGATAGAAGACTCAGCACTGGACCTCCCGCGTACAGCCATGATGTTAGGCGTAAGTGAAGAAGAACAAACAGCCCTTGTCTCCAAGCTCGAAGCCATAACACAAGAAAGCGAAGAATAACTAAGCTGTTTCTATTCGCGGCGCGAGGTAGTATGTGATTGTCGCGTCGTCAATTTTGTAGGTTAGCTTCAGCGGCGCGTCCGTGCGCAGCTGGAGGTCAACCGAAGTCGCCGCGTCAGTGTTTTTTAGGAGGTCGTTCAAGTAATCTAAGGGGTACATCGCCCGCGAGTCGCCCTTCACAGTGTAGTCGAACAATTGGTCGCTGCCCTTGTCCGCGCGGATTGACACCTCGCCCTTGTCGCCGTTCGCCTCGATGACGAACGCGTCGCTCATTGCGGAGAGGATGACGTGGGAAGACACGAGACCAGTGTCCTTCAGCGCTTCCTTGAAAAAGTTTCCCGAGAACTTCAGCGTGGACTCGAACTCAATGCTCGGCTCACGCGGAGCGGACGAGCCAATGTCTAACAAAGGCACGACGAAGCGGCGCGTCGTCTTTCCCTTGAACAAGAGAATGATCCGGGCCTTGCTTTCGTCCAGCTTGATGACGAGCTTTTCGTCGCCGCGGACGCGTGACATTACTTTTGCCAGGTCCTCGAAGTTCAAGCCGATCTTTTGGTCGCCCTCGACCTCGTACTTTTCGAACGCGCTCTTGGGCATCACGAAAGAAACCATCGCGATTTGCGACGGGTCCATCGCCTTTAGCACCAGGCCGTTCTCGGTCAATTGGAACTCGCCTTCGTCGATTAAGGTCACGATGGCGTCAATCGAGGACTTGAAGCTCTT
>JBHOSQ010000019.1:0-6588 GCA_042584585.1 archaeon
TGAAGAAAAAGACGGTGCGCGCCCCGGTAAAGGCGAACCAGCTGATTAGCTTGGCTCGCCTCACCGCGGTAGAAATCTTGGGGTTCATTATCTTCGAGATTCTGCTGTGGCTGCTGGTGCTCGTGAACATTGTTCCCGCGTCGGTTGTCATCAAGCGTGTGGGAATGGTCGAGATTAGCATGAACACAGGGTACCTAGCCATTGTTGGGCTTGTAGCTGTGCTCGTTGCTTCGTTCTGGCTTGCGTTGCTTGTCCAGCTCGGCATCGTCACACTGGAAAAAGTTGACTTCGAGCTTTGAGGCTGGCGCAGCCAAAAAGCAAAAGAGTTGTAGCCGCGGCATTGTGAAAGAAAGCTGCTAGTGTATAAAGCCCATAAGACGAGTTCAGGGTTAGTCTCTTCCGGGATATGCAACATTCTTGAAGGGCCATTTGTCTTTAATCCACGCCTTAACCGTTTTGTACAACTCTTCGTCAAGGCCGGTTCCCAACTCGCTTTCCCTGGCCCACATAAAAACGACTGCGTCAAAGCCCGCTTTTTTCGATGGAAAAATATAGACACACCCAACACACTTAGTTTCGTCGGGAGTCACAACAGTATACGTAAACGAGCTTCGTAGCTGGAATTCTTTCTGGTGCCAACTCAAATCAATTAATTCCTGTTCCATAGTTAGGCCTTCGGGCCAAGCATTATTCTGCCCGAAAAAACCTTTCAAATGCTTTACGCTTGAAATGACTGCGTCATAATCCTTGTCCACATCCGCTAATGAAAGCATTCTCAAACGAAACCGAGGAGTATCCAGAACGAGTGGGACCTCAAAATCTGTGGGTACCAAGGTGCTCCTCATGTTATCAACCTTAAATGGGCCCGCCCGGATTTGAACCGGGGATCCTCGCCGTGTAAAGGCGATGTCATAACCAGCCTAGACCACGAGCCCCCTGTGAATGGCACCGGCTTGGGCCGGTCCCAGTTTACGTTTTGTGGGTATAAAGCTTTTTATAGCCACACGGTTTAGGACAGCTTATGCACCGAGTAATACTGCTTAGGGTAGGCGGGAAAAAATTGCACTTGCTGAAGATGACCGGGGCCTTGATTGTTGTCGGGGCTGCGCTTGGAGTGCTTGGCACAGTGTCGTCCATGTTCAGGCTCATCAAGCAGCTCGAGATTGCGCAGGCAAGCACCGAAGTCGCAATCCAAGTGTTTGGCCTCCTGCCGGAAGCGCTGTCAGGCGACTTGATGCTCGGCTACTTCATGATTCCCAGCGCGTGGTTCATGTTCTGGCTCGCGCTATTCATTGCTGGTGCGATGCTTTACCGCTCGGGAAGCATCATCTTGCCCATCGAAGAAGAAATCGACGTGGAAAAGAAAAAGGACTAGGCCATTGTATAAACGGCCACTCCCTTCGTGTCGTCAATCTTTGCCTTCTTCAGCCCAACGAGAGTGCTGACCTTTTTTTCTGCAGCCAAATCAATCAGCCGCTGGGTGATGATGCCGTCGAAAACCACTTTGTCGATTTTCTTTTCGGTCTGCATCTTGTTGACCAGTTCAGCCACTTGGACCTCGCCAATGGCCTTGCCGTTCTTGTCGAGCAGCACAGCCTTCATCGAGCTCTTTATGGTGTCATAGACTTTGGCCAATTCCGTTGGTGCGGGCTTCGGGGCTGGCTTTTCAAACCGGTCCCTTCCGCCACGGTCGCGAGAGTCGCGTCCTCCGCGCCCGCGAGAGTCACGCCCACCACGGTCGCGAGAATCACGGCTACGAGAGTCGCTGCGGCCACGGGACTCGCGTCCGCCACGGTCGCTGCTGCCACGGTCGCTGCTGCCACGGTCGCGAGAGACGCGCCCACCACGGTCGCTGCGTCCGCGTGAATCACGGCCGCGAGACTCACGGTCACCGCTCCGTATGGGCGTTTTGACCGAGCTCTTGAGCGCGAAGCGCTTGAACGGCACTCGGTTCTTGAGGCACTTTAGTATTTCCTTCTGCGTCAGCTCTTCGACTTCCTTGCCGTCTGGCGCCTTCGCGACGTACTCGATTTTTCCTGTGTCGCTGAAGTTCCGGGCAGCCATGTCGCCACCGCGGTCGCCGTCCACGAACAAAGTCACTTCCTTGGTCTTCGAGAGCTCGACCACCGTCTTGGGGATTACTGCCCCCTTGAGGGAGATGACGTTGTTGATTCCTGCTTTCAGGAGCGTGATGACGTCTGCCCTGCCCTCGACAACGATGATTTCGTCGGACGAATCGATGTCCGGGCCCGCGGGAATCTTTTCTGTCCCGTAGAGCTTGAGCTTGCCGGTCTTCTGGCTCGCCTTGATTTCGCCAGTTAGTTCCTTGGTCTCCTTGCGCTCGCCCTCGAAGTCCTTCAAGAGCTCTTTGGCGCGGCCAAGAACGAAGTCACGCTTCGACGCGCGAGTGTCGTCAATGTCCGTCACGACTATCTTTGCCGTGCACGGTCCGACGCGGTCGACCGTCTCGAGCACCGCGCCGATGAGGGCGGTCTCGCTTTTGTCTAGGCTTGACGGCACCTCAAGGATGCCTTTGGACTTGCCCTTGTTGATCTTGATGTCGACCTCGATGCGGCCGATCTTGCCTGACTTCAGGAGCTCCCGTAGGTCGAGCTCGTCTGTCAAAAGCCCTTCTGTCTGGCCGAATATTGCGCCAACGACGTCGGGCTTTTCGACGATTCCGTCGATTTCAATTGTTGCTTTGATTAGATACTTTACTGTATCGATGTAAGTTTTTCCCATTTGTTTTTCACCTGTTTATTTCGTTTTCAAACAGGGACGGCACATCCTCGAACACGGTGTAGCCGAGCAGTTTTTTGAAGCGCGTGCGGAACGATAAGTCCACGCGAACGCACTCATTCAAGAAAGAGTCCCGCAGTCCCTTCGCCGCCTTCTCTCCGTAGGCGTCGAAGTCAGTGAGTATAATCACTTCCCGGCAATTCTTCGCCAGCTTTTCGGCCAGCTCGCTGTAAGGCGTTTTTGACAGCTGTGCAACCTTGCCATCGATTCCAAGCGCGCGAAGCGCTTTTTCGTCGTTGGGGCCCTCCACTACTGCGATTGCGCCCTCGTCGAGGGCTTCTTGCAGGTCGGAGAGCAAGCGGTTCAGCTTGTCTGCCTTTTCAACTTCAGTCATTTTACCAGTTTGTTGACCGAGTCAATGCTCGTGACCGCCAACAGCGCCTTACGCCGTGACTTGTGGCCCGAAATGATCTTGACTTCTGCGGAAAGCCTCTTTCCCAGCTCGTTAACGAGTTCCTGGTTTGCCTTCCCTTCCAATGCTTTGCTTTTTACCTTGATTTTGATGTCACCAGTCCATTCGTCCTCGCCGGCAATTGAAAAATCTTTGCTGCCGGGAATGACGCGAACCTCGATGACGACCCCTTCCGGGGTTTGCTTTATCACTCTTATCACTTTGTAAGTGGGAGTGTCGCCCCGCTGTAACACCCTTGGTCATGGGCCGAAGCCTTCCAGGGCTGACCCGCGGGGCTGTACTGCTCCGTGTTGACAACAACAGCATCGCCCAAAGGGCTTCGAAGTGCCATCCAGAAGCAGCTGACTACATTGCTAATGCTACCCTTTATAAAGGTTTATGTAAGATTGTTGCATTAGGGGTTTTTCGCCAAATAGTTGACAATGTCGGTTTTGGTCAGAATGCCCTTCAATTCGTTGTTGTCAATGACTATGACAGAGCCGATTCCGCGGTCCAGCATGAGCTTGGCCGCTGATACGGCATCGCTTTTGGAGGGAATGGTGTACAGCTCGTCTTGCATCAAGTCCTCGACGATGACCGGCTTGAAGTGGACGCCACGCGACTTCCCTTTGTCCCTGGGGTAGACAAGCTTGTCAGGCCGCATGCCATACGTCGAGAGCGCTAGGTCGCGGGCGGTGAGGATTCCGACTGGCTTGGGGTCGACGACCACGAGGCGGCCTATGTCGTGCTCCTCCATTTCCTTGGCCGCACGGAAAATTGAGTGGAACTTGCCGATTGTCTGGACGTTCGTCCTCATCAAGTCGGCGACCGTGGCCTCCCCAGAACAGTTCTGGATGAAGTGGCTCGTCAAGTCAGTCTTGGTGATGATGCCCTGGACTTCATTGTTTTCGGAGTCGAAGACGATTACTGCTGGCGAGCTTTTGTCCACAAACACTTTGGCGATTTCTTCTGCAGACGCCTGTGGCCCAACGAGCGCAACGTCCTTGCGCATCACTTCTTCGGCAGTCACTGCGTCAATTGGCTCGTGAATGTGGTAAAGCGCGTCGCTGATGCCGCGCTCCGTGACGAGGCCGATTACTTTGCCGCCGTCGACCACGGGCAAAAGCGATACTTTGTGCTGCACGAGCAGCCTCCGTATGTGGGCGATTGTGTCGCCCGGTCCAACAAAATAGACATTATCCGTCATTACATCCATTGCGTCCATGAGAATTCACTCCTTGCATTCTGGGCACTTAAGCACACCCTGGATACTGGACAACTCTTCGGAAAACATGCCACAGGTCTCGCACACGCCGGAAATCCGGTTGACCTCTTTTTCTGGTAGGCCGCAGCGCATCTCAACCGCCTCGGAAATGATTTCGAACAACGCAGGGGAGACCGCGATTATGTCCGTCTCGGTCATTATCCCAACGAGCTTGCTTTTGTTCACGACGGGCAGGCGCTTGATTTTCAGGTCGCGCA
This sequence comes from archaeon, assembly GCA_042584585.1. GTDB lineage: Archaea > B1Sed10-29 > B1Sed10-29 > WALL01 > WALL01 > WALL01. The sequence goes on from JBHOSQ010000019.1 coordinate 4,673, forward strand.
TTATTCTGCTCGCCTCCTGCAGGTCGGCGCTCGGGTCAATCGTACGGATGGGGTGGCTCATCACGTCTTTCACCAGTACCTTGCGCGGGTCCTTGCCGTCGTAAAACACACGCTCCAGCAGGTTGCTGTCTGTGAGTATGCCAATCGCAGAGTGGTCCTCGCCGACGACGACACACCCTATGTCAAGCTCCACCATATACTTCAATGCCTTTTCGCAGCTGTCCTCGGGCTTGACAGTCACCACGCTCTTCCGCATTACGTCCGATACTTTCACACCTGTGTCCATGAAATCACTTCGCTTCCTCTTCCTTCAGTTCCTTCTCGCAGCGCCGGCAGATGCCGTTCTTGAGCTTGGCATACTTCCCGCACTTGGAGCAGTTGTCCTGAATCTTCATAAAGGAGTATAGGCGGAGGGGCTATATAATTCTACTGCAAAAGCAGGCTAACCGCCAAAACAACGGTTACGGCCGTGAAAACAAGGCGTAGGAACTGGTTGCCTTTTGCCACGGCGGTCCTCGCCCCGAGCCAGCCGCCGAGCACCCCGAACACCGAAAAAGTTATGCCGAATGCGTAGTCGATGAGCCCGTTGTAGGCGAATACTGCCACCGCGACGACTGCTGAAGCCACCGTGAGGAAAGACTTTGTCCCGGCCGCGTGCACCAAGTCGAAGCCGAAAAACATGACTAGGATTAGTAGGTAGAATGTTCCGGCCGGCGGGCCGAACATCGCCGCGTAGACCCCGACGCAGAAGGCAAGGAAATACGCCATGGGCTTGCTGCGCTGCGCCGGGTTTGAGCCAAAGTCTTTTTTCAGGAAAAGGAAAATGGCTACGAGGATAAGTAGGATTGAAACCGCTTTTTTTAGTATCACTTCGTCCAGTGCCAACAAAAAGTTTGAGCCGATGAAAGCGCCGGCCATCGCCGCCGCGGCAATCGGGAGTGCGGCGCGCCACTCAAAAACCCCTTCCTTGTGGTACTTCACGGTCGCGCTGCTGGACGAAAACATGACGCCGAAGCGGTTCGTCGCGATTGCGACGTGCGGGGGCAAGAAAAACATTAGCACTGGGAGAGTTACCAGCGAGCCGCCGCCGACCATCACGCCATAAAATGCACCGAAAAAAGCGGTCACGGCGACAAGCGCGAGGCCGAGCAGCTCCATCACTTCACCATCGAGTCCAGGGGCTTCAGCTGCTTGGGGTGCGGCTCTTCGTCCGGATACCCGATGGGAATCAGGCAGATGGGAAAGATGTTTTCAGCCACGCCGAGTGCCTTCTGGATTTTGGCGTTGAGCGCGGTGTCCTCGAAGCGCATTGCGACCCAGCACGCCCCAAGGCTTAACGCGTGGGCGGCGAGCAGGATGTTTTCGGCTGCAATCGCGCCGTCGGCAATCCAGCGCTTCGGCGACTTCGACAGGTCGATGCATACCGCGATGACAGTGGGGGCGTCGACGAGCCAGTGTGACGGGTGTGACTTCTTGAGTAATGAGAGCTCTTCTTTTTGCTTGCGGTCGGTCACTACAACGAATTGCCAGGGCTCGCCGTCCATTGCAGAGGGGGCGTGCCGGGCGCAGTCAAGCACTTCGTTGAGAAGGTTTTTTGGCACTGGCTTGTCTTTGAACTTGCGGATTGAGCGCCGTGTCTTCAGGCACTCGATGGCGTCCATTCAAAACGCGTCCTGTGGTGGCGTTGAGTTTTGCTCAACGTTCTCGGCCTGGGGCTCGTCAGGCGATTCGTCTTTTTCTATTCCGCGGAGGTTTCCGAACGGAATGAAAATCTTGTGCGCGTCTTCGTCAAGGTCTTCGTATGTGATGAAGACGCCTTTTTCGGTCACGCGCTCCACGAACGCGAAGAACCGTGTGGGGAATTCGTCGTCGATGGGCTTGTTCAGGATAACTATTGCTTTTCCGGTAAAACCAAT
>JBHOSQ010000020.1:0-5877 GCA_042584585.1 archaeon
GCCCAGCTCAAGCGACGAGGTGGATATCAGTCCCTTGATGGAGCCGTCCTTGAAGCTTTGCTCGGCGACGAGGCGGACGTCCTTGGAGAGGGAGGAGTGGTGGACCTGGATTTTGTTGTGCACGTCCCAAGCCGCGTAGCGGCTGGTAAGGAGCTCGGCCATGGAGCGAGTGTTGACGAAAGAGAGGACGGCTTTGTGCGCGTCGACGAGGGCGTGGAGGCGCCTCAGGCGGGCGATTGTGGAGGGGCGCATGTGAAGCGTGTTTATCAAGGACTTGTCCTTCTTGGTCGCGGAAGGCAGCTCCACGGACAGGTCAAGGGGGCGGGCCATGGACACGTCCACTGTTTCCACGCCGCGGGCGCCCACGAGGAAAGAAGACGTGATTTTGGGGGAGCCGACTGTGGCGGAAAGGCCGATGCGCTGGAACTCGCCGGCGCGCTCGACTAGGCGCTCGAGGGCGATTGATAATTGGGTCCCCCGCTTTGATTCCACTAATTCGTGGATTTCGTCGACCACAACATGGCGGACTGACGTGAGGTGCTGGCCCATGCGCTTGGCGGGAAGGATTGACTGGAGTGTTTCCGGTGTTGTGATGAGGAGCTCGGGTGGGTTCTTGGCCTGCTTGCTGCGCTGGTAGGGGGTGGTGTCGCCGTGGCGGACCTCGGCGTGGATGTCGAGGTGCTCTGCCCACCACTCGATGCGCGAGAGCAGGTCGCGGTTTAATGCTTTTAGCGGGGTGATGTAGATGACGGAAATGCCGGGTGCCCTTGGTCCCTTTTGGGGGGATGCCGCCGGCTTTGCCGCGGGCATTCCCCCTGCCTTTGGTGCGGACTTCCCAATTTTTTCTTTTTCGCGGAGCATTAGGGAAAATATTGGGAGGAGCGCGGCCTCGGTCTTGCCGATGCCGGTCGGGGCGATGACGAGCGTGTTTTTGCCACCAAGGATTGGGGCGAACGCTTTTTCCTGGACCGCGGTGGCTGCCTCGAAACGCTCTTCAGAAAGGGCTTTTACCCGTGGGTGGAGGGTTTTGAACACCACGGAGGGGTTGGGGATGTTGATGTTTTTATAGGCTTACTGTGTAATTAGTATATGGCGGAAATGACGCTCGACGCGTTTACCGGCAAGGGCTTCAGGCGGAAGAACGTAGTGGTCGGGATGAAGCCGGAGATTCTCAGTGTGTTCGAAGTGGAAAAAACGGATCCGGCTGGCGCGGTGTTCAAAGGGAAAACAGACTTTCCCGAATTTGACGCGATGCAGCAGCAGGTGAAAGACCTGGAACTGAGGCTCATCTGGAAAAGAGGGTCTGTCGAGGCCAGGTTCAAGAAGCTTGAGACCGGCGCCGGCTCCGAGGATGACATCCAGACTGTCCACACTGCCCTGAAAGAACTCAAAGAGGCGTCAGCTGCAACAGCCGACGAGATAGACCGGCTCTTCGAAACAGCCACAGACCGAGAGCGGCGCAAAGATCTTCTCAAGCACAAGGAGGGGGGTGGCAAAGAAGAGGAGTATGAGCCATCCGACGACCTTGAGCAAAACCTGATGATATGGGACAACACCGCCAACCACGCCAAGGCGACTGCGAACCATATCCTGGGCCGGCTTGAGGAAGAAGGCATCATCCCCAAGCTGGAAGAGATAGTTAACACGCAATAATTTTGCAGTTAATGTTTGTTTTTGTGTGAGTGGAAGCGCTGGAAAGCACTGTAGCACGCCGGTTTGCGGGGGTGCAGCTGTTTTTGGAGTTTTTGTGTGGGGGCAACGTGAGTGGCCACGGCAAGAAGTATAAACATTAAACTATATGTTCTGATTAGTAGTTTTGGTTATAGAGGAAGCGTAGTATAGTTAGGATAATAGCGGTTTTGAAGTATGCTTTTTAGTGGTGGTTTCTTGCCGAGAAAGGCGAGTTATGGGCGTGTGGAAGATAGATGAGGGAAGGGGCTGCAGGAAACTGGTTTTTAGTGTTGGGAGTGGAGTATGCAACTCCCAACAAGAAAACAAGCGCAAATTGGCGTTCTTTTGGATAATAAGCGTTGGGAATGGCTTTGATTTTAGTGGTGTTTTGGGCGTGGGAAATCGTGTGCTAATCTAGCCCTCGTACGCACGCTGCAAGTCCTTGAGCGCGGTCTCGATTGAAAACAGGCTTGACAAGAGCGATTCCGAGTAATGCTCCTTGAACGACTTGGCGAGCGAAAGCGAGTCTGACGATGAGTCCATCACGAAAAAATAGCGGCGCTTTTCTTCCGCAGCGAGGCCGAGGGCTACAAGACGGTGCATGTGGTAACGCACGGCTTTTTCGGGCTGGCCGCTTTTCTCTGAGAGCTCAGAGACCGTCGGCTTCTGGCCCTTGAACTGAAGGTCAAGAAAAGAGTCCATGATTGGGAGCACTGCCTGGCGCGACTCGTCCGGCGACAACAAGCCTAGGGAAAGGCAGAGCCAGCGCAGCAGGGATTGTTTGGTGAGGCGGGTCTCCTGCGGCAGGCGCATGTCGCGCACCGTGTATTCCCGCTTGATAAGCTCTTTTTCGGGCACCATGCGGGTATTTATTCTCGGCTTGGCTATATTAATGTTGGGTGTTGACATGGAAACACAAGATGACAGCATGTATGTGCGGACCTCGTTCCTGCCAATCAGGATGATCGCAGGGCAGAAGGACCCGGTATCACTTGGGGTTGAGGTCCGGAACAGGGGCAAGGCCACGCGCAGCTACAGCGTGAGCGTCAAGGTGCCGTTCGCGTTCGGGTTCGACCGCAGTGGGCTCATGCGAGACCACAGGATACGCATTAAGAACGTGGACCCAACGAAAAAAAAGGAAGCGCTGTTCAGCATCTTCAGCAAATTCAACGTAAAACCGGGGTTCTACGACTTCGACGTAATCGTGCGCGAACACGACGAGCGGTTCGACAAGGTCACTGACCAGCAGCACTGCACAACGCGGCTGAGGGTTGAATAGGTTTTTAAATAGAGAAATGAATGAATATTGCGGGTGACGACATGAAAGAAAAAATCAGGATAGCAAAGTTGAAGGAACACAACCAGCACGCCAAAAATGTTGAGACGCGGCAGAAAAAGCTCAATTTATTGCGTGCCAATGAGATGTTGATTGGCAAAGAGATGACTACGATAATGTGTAAGATGGGTACTGATGATGGAATCACCCAAAAGGAGATAAGGCGGCACCAGAATTTGGATAATCAGCTGGGCGAAACACAAGTGGAAATCAATGATCACAAAGACGAGATAAAGAAATCACAGGCCATTGTTGACGCAATCGCTAAGGAGATAATCAAGGATGGGGCAATGGAGGCCCTGAAAGGCAAGGGCATAAACAGCGACCACTTCAACGACTTATTTAATATTGGAACCCTCCCTGCTTTTGAGGTGAAGAAACTCGCTGAGGATTATCCCGATCTCATCGATGTGAAGCTGAAGAAGATTAAAACCACCACGGACAAGGGCAAGAAAGTTGTCTTCTTCCTTGAGCGATTCCATATGAATTAATACATCATATAAAACAGGAAAGGCAGTAGGCCTTTCCTGGCTTTGTTTTTCCGGGCAACCCGGCTTGTCCGAGGCGAACCCCCATGCATTACGGCAAGAACTAGACTAGGGCATGCGTTTCCGCGGGCGGGTTCTGGAGCCGTTTTGGGTTGATACCGAAATGGATAAATACACTGGTGCAGTCAACCCAATCGCAATGGTGAAGTACGAAACCACAATCAAGCTCAAGGCGCGCGAGCGCGTGCCCGACCTGCGGACCATACTCGAAAACCTGTTCTACCGCAAGCCAGAGCTCGCCAAGAAAGCCGAGCAGCTCGTCTACGCCCTCATCGAGAGGAAGCGCGTCCCAGACGCGGAGTGGGCAGAGATGCAAGAAAAGCTTGGTGCCACGCACCAGGAGTACTACACCATACTGGCAAAGCTAAGGGACGCCGGCATCATCACCAAAAACGGTGGGGAGTGGATCCTGAGCGAACAGTTCGGGAACCGCTGCCAGGAAATGGCCGACATATGGCAGGCGTTCATAGCCCGGTGGAGGAGTAGCAGTGGCAAACTTTAGTCTTTATTCAGAGCTTCAGAAAGCGAAGCTAAAAGTCAGGAGGAAAGACGGGGACGAGACCCTACAAGTAGTCCGGCCGTTCTACACCGACGTTCTTGAAGTCGACTGGGGCACAACCCACTACACAATAGTCCGCTCGGGCCTAATCATCCGCGGCGCCAAAATCTACAAAGAAAAGGAGTACATCGGCAAAGTCGAGGAAAAAATCGGCTTCATGACCCAATTCGAAATCCACCGCAAAGCCAAGCAAGTCATGGAACTAAAGGAACATGAGACCCTCCTGAAGCAGCACTACGAGATCACCAAGGACGGCAAGCACATCGGCAAAATCCAGCCCCATGGCGTCTACGTGCCACTCCTGTCAAACCTAGGCAAAGGCGTGGAAGGCGAATACACCGGCATAAGCAAGGAAGACGAAGAAATCCTGCTCATGTCCATACTGGCGCTAGGCGTCTGATAATACCAAACTCTTTGGGAAAAGACTAAACTCTTTTCCTGGCTACTTCGACAGCCTCATCAGCACCGTCTCGAGGTCGTGCGCTAATTCCTCACCTTTTTTGGTCATGGAAATCAGCTTCACGCGCCCCTCCTTGCGAAACTCGACCAGACCCGCTTCCTCGAATTGGTCCAGCACCTTCACCAAGTGGGCATAGCTGCAGTCAATCTCCTTTGACAGCAAATGCGCGTACCACGTCCTTTTCGTGTCAGATAGGGCTACAATGGCCCTAACAGGCTTTTCGTGTAAGAACAAATTTGGCTCCATATAGGCATCACTTCACTGCAAAATAGATGTTTGGAGAGCTATTTAACCTTTTCTATTTTGTTGTTTCTAAGATGTGCAATAATATTAGAGTCAGTTGTTATGTATTCTCTATTCTGGAAACTATAGTTTGGAGTTATATTAAGAATTAACGAAAAGTGAGAGTTCGGTTCGGGATAGCCCAAAAACCAGAAAAAGGGTGAGTCGGGGGAAAAATCAACCTCACCCCCGAAAAAACGGAAACATTAAACATCAAAAAGGGGTCAAGAGCACAAAAAGGCGATTGGGAGTGGAAAAGGGGTGGGTTGGGGGGCAGCCGAGCCAAGATAGGTGGATTGGGGGCGCTGCAGGAGTAAAAGTGTGTGTTTTAGGCCAGAAAGCATAAAGTGAGTGTTGGGAGTGGGGATGGCCCTGGGCTGCTGGGCTAAGCTGGCACGATAAAGGGAAAAAATGCAAAAGTGAGGGTTGGGATTAGTGGGCCCTCCCCAGGTGGCAAGTAGTATGCGGGGGGCGCGGGCGGCTGCCGGCGCCCCCCAATTTGTGAATGGGTGGATTAAGCACGAAAAATATAAAGTGAGAGTTGGTTGCCTAGCGGCCAACAATCTCGGGTAGGTACCAAGGCAGCCCAACTCCCAACATCAAAAAGTGAGCGTGGTGGCCCAGGATCAAAAAGTGGGCAAACCCCGGGAAAAAGAAAGTGAGGAACACCGATCGGGTTTTAGTCAAAATAGTGGAAAAGTGAGGATTGGCTGATTTTGAGGCCATGCGACTCCCAACAACAAAAACCCACCCCCACCCTAGAAAACCTGGGCACTGGAAAGCGCCAACCGCTACAGCAATCCCTTGGGTGACGCGTCACATTACGTAACATAACGTATTTATGTAAGAAGATTCATAAGTGGCGGGCATGAGCATTCTCGATATTTTCCGTGGGAAAAAGAAGAAACGGGCGGTGAAACCGGAGCTGGGCGAGTCTGAACTAAAAAAGACGCTTTCTAAGAAGTACGAACAGCAAAACAGCCCGGAAAATACCGTCATGATGGAAACTATCGAAGTAGAG
>JBHOSQ010000021.1:0-4515 GCA_042584585.1 archaeon
GGCGGGAAGGAGCGGAAGATGTTCAATATGGTCCAGAAAATCGTGAGCAAGAACACGCTCAAGGTCTTGAAGGAAGCCAAGAAGGAGCATATCACCCCGCGCGAGGCTGGAATGGATATGGCCAAGCAAAGCATTTTGAAGGCGCGGAAGCAGTCCTGAAGCTAGTCTGAGCGGAATTCCCCAAAAAGTATTTAAATAACGTTAGTTCCAAATATAAAAAGCTTTTGTTCTTAGGTGCAAAAATGCGTTCATTAGGCAGTGTCATCGGCAAGTCTGCATCGGGCTTTGCAATAATTCGTTGCAACCCGGCGCCGAAGCTGAAGGCACGCGTCTTCAACAAGAACAACAAGAAAGTGGGGTTTGTGGCCGATATAGTGGGGCCCGTCGACGAGCCATTCGTGCTCATCAAAAGCAACTCCAAGCCCGGACAAGAGCTGTTTGTGGGTGATTAAGTATGGCAGATACCAAATGCCCCGATTGCGGGAGTGACTCATTAAAGCACGATTACACAAAAGCCGAGCTATTTTGCCAAAAATGCGGCTCAGTCATAGAAGAAAGCATGGTCGACTTCGGCCCAGAATGGAGGGCGTTCGACGCCGACCAAAGGGCGAAGAGGCAGCGCACCGGCGCGCCGATTAAGTATACTAAACCAAACAAGGGGTTAGTCACAGAAATTGACCGCTACAACCGCGACATTCGCGGCTCAAAGATTTCCCCGCAGAGCCAGGCACAAATGTACCGGCTGCGCAAGTGGCACAAGAGGTCGAGCATCTCGTCCTCGATGGAGAGGAACCTGACAATCGCGCTCAGTGAACTGGACAGGATAGCCAGTGCGCTGGGTCTGCCGAGCAACGTGCGCGAAGCGAGTGCATTGCTTTACCGCAAGGCAGTGGAAAAGGGATTGATTCGCGGCAGGCTTATTGAAAGCGTTGTTGCGGCTGTGCTGTACACATTGTGCAGGCAGTATGGTATTCCCCGCACGCTTGACGAAATTTCTGAAGTAAGCGGCATCCCCAAGAAAGAAATCGGCAGGACGTACCGGTTCATCAAGAAAGAGCTGTACGTCAAGGTCCCGCTGACGAACCCGGTGCACTACGTGCCCCGTTTTGCCTCGGAGCTTGGATTGTCTGGCGAAGTGCAGGAACGCGCGAAAGAGATTCTGGACCAGGCAATCAAGAAAGGATTGATTTCGGGCCGTGGGCCCACCGGAGTTGCGGCGGCTGCGGTGTACATCGCTGGCGTTGTGATGGGCGAGAGGCGCACACAGAAAGAAGTCGCGGACGTGGCAGGCGTGACTGAAGTCACGATTCGGAACAGGTACCGAGAATTGAAGCGCGAATTGGGCATCAAGATAGCGGCTTAAGCCTTGGGGCCATACTTGTGAGGGGTGCGCCTTATGTTTTGTAAGGCACTCGTATCCAGGGTGGACACGAGAGTAAGCACTTTGAACGCTTTTTGGGCGCCAGGGTCCTCAAAATAATTCTTGATAAAGTTAGGGACTCCCTTCGGCTTGTCTTTAGACGCCTCGTAAATCGCAAGCGCCGGCGTGTCAAGATTGCTTGCGTTCCTCAGGCGCTTGGCGCCTTTCTTGTGTTCCGCGCTGTTCAGCTTCAGCTTCACAGAACCATGATAGCCCTGCAAGTGGTGGTCACGTACGTGCCCAAGTACTTGAACAATATGCTCTATTTCGGGATGTCTGGGTGGCACAAGATAATTACTAACTTCCTGCATAAAAGCATGCCTTTGTAATTACCTTTAAATATCCAGGTAAGCACAATTTAAGCGGTGGTCCAGTTGAAAAGAGTTATTACTCTACTATTGCTTGTTTTGGCGGCATCGGCCGCGACGCTTGAGCTGACCGAGCCGTCTGGCGAGTACAGCCAGGGCACGATTCCCGTGACGGCTATGTTCGAGGCCGGCGAAGTATTGACGTTCGAGTTGCTGAAGGACGGAAAACTAATCGACACCGTGCAGTACAGCTCGCCAAGCACAACGTATTCGGCGACGTTCCAAGCCAATGACCAAGGCACGTACACAGTTAAGGCAACAGCGGATTTCAACGGCACGGACTACGAAAACACCACCACTTTTGACGTCACCAGCTCCAGGATCTACATCACACTACTCGCGCCCCAATCCAAGACCTACTTCGGGGCAGTCCCGCTCGAGCTCGAGGTCACGCAGGACAACTCGTTCCTGCACGACGCCGACGTCACCGCACTAATCAATGGCGAGACGTACGACATTCCGGAGGGGCAGAACAGTTACAGGCTGCAAGTTTATTTACAGGCCGGGGCGTACACCGCCGAATTCACCGCCAGCAAAGAAGGCGAAAGCGAAGCCAAGTCCATTGACTTCATTGTTGGGGGCGAAGTCACGACAGGAAACGAAACTGAATATCTCCCGGGCTTGAAGCCCATCGAAATACGCAGGGTGTCGCCCACCCGCGCCGAGTACTCACCCGGCGAAGAAATGACCGTAAGCGTTTACTTATTGGACAACCAAAACGAGCGCATCGCCGGCGCGGAAGTAAGCGCGTTGGTCCAAACCCCCAGCGGGCTGGAACAGGAACTAACTCTTTCGGAAAGCCTCGTCGCCGGAAAGCCGGTGTACGGAGTGAAGTACACGTTTGCCGAGGACGGGTTCTACGAAGTCATGGTCACCGCGGAAGAGCCGGGGTTCGAGACAGAAGAGGCGTACATGCCCACGATTCGCGTCGGCGAAGAAGCGCTTGAGCTTCCTTCGGACGTGTTCTGTGAGTACGGCATGTGCATACGCGTCGAAACCCCCAGCGAAACGGAAACGTACCCAGAGGGCACGTCCGTGGACATAAAGATACAAGTGATTGACGAGACCGCGAAGCCCATTTCGGATGCGGACGCGACCGCAGCGTGGGACGGCACGGAACTTGAGTTGGGGTACGACTGGAACGGGTACTACCAGAGCGCCACCGGGAACCTGACGCAGGGCGACTACACGGTCACGTTCACCGCGTCGCGTGGCGGCGTGTCTGTGTCAAAGAACATCACTCTCCACATTTCGCCGGACATGCTTGTGATTACTCCTTTGAACCCATTGCCCGGCGGCAACACCACGCAGGACTTCACGACCATGCAGGTGAAGCTCACGGACCAGGACGGCGAAATAGTTACTGGCGCCAACCTGCGCGCGATTGTGGCGACTCCGCTGACCGGGACGCACACAGTGTCCCTAACGCGGAACACTGGAACGGGATACTACGAGTCGGAGTACACGTTCAGTGACACTGGGCAGTACACCATGAAAATCGTCGCGTCAAAAATCGGGTTCGTGTCAAGCGAGATGGTTTACACGTTCGACGTGGCAGTCGAAGAAGAAGGGATTCAAATCACGGAAAACGACGTAGTAATTGCCGCGCTGATTATCGGCGTGCTCTTGATAATCGTTACTTTGGGCAAAGCACTGCTTTGAACTCTTCGAACGACGCGTCGCACCGAAGGCCGTATTTGTTGAAGTGAGTGCGCGACGTTTTGTAGCCCGCGTCGGCCAGCTTCTTTTCTATTTCCACGAACTTTTCGGGCTTTAGGCCCCACTTTTGGTACAGGCGATGCAAGTCAAAGAACGGGAGCTCTGTGTCCAGCTCGTTGAACAAGTTTATCTCGTAGATTTTGCTTGACCACACCGGGCCAAGCTCAAGCATGTCGCCGTGACATTTGGCGTGGCGGCCGTAGTGCATGTTGCCGCACTTCGGGCAGTACAAAAGAGTCTGGACTTGCTTCAGTGCGGAGTCGGCGGCGCCCTTGCCGCGGTGCGTCTTGAAGAAAACACGGTAGTAGTGGCGCGTCGCGTGGGTGAACAAAACCGAAAGGCCGACGTCGTACTTGCCTGCCGCGCGGACCGCGAAGCCCGCCAATGCACGCACCCCAAGCTCGTTGTAAAACGGAGTCTTTTCTAGGCGGACGCCGTATCTGCGTAACGCGGCGTTCTTGAAGGAACCGGCGAGAGCGCCGGTGTCAGTGGCTGTTAGCCCAAGCACTGCGCCCTTGGGCAGCAGCGCGCGTATTGCGGAGTCAGTGAACGGTGCTGGCGAGCCAAAGGGGTCCACGTCAACGAAGTTAGTAGAGAACTTGTGTTTGGACAATAGGGTGTTGGCGTCCTCTGAAGTGATTTCGGTGTTTTTTAGCTTGTTGAGCGACACGCTTTTTTTCATGAGCTTTTGTGAGTTGGGGTTCAAGTCGTTGAGGATGACTTGTTTGGCTTGGGTCTCGTTGGCGACGCGGAGTCCCTTGGCTCCGCTGCCCGAGAGGGCGTCGATTGCGGTGAACGGCTCCTTGAAAAAAGAGTTGAGGAGCTCAACGGTGATGCTGCGGTTGCTCTCCATGAATGGGTTGAAGAAGATTTTGGGGGAAATCGCGATTTTGGTCTTTCCCTCGACAACAACTTCTGGCTTCATTTCTCGGCCTTTGGCTTCGATTCGGCGGGGGCCGGTTTGCTGGGGGCTTTCTTGGCAGCTGTTTTGGGGGGCGCCGCCTTTGG
>JBHOSQ010000022.1:0-4379 GCA_042584585.1 archaeon
CTGAACAAGTTTTTACTGCCCAAGGGCCGCGCATTGTTCTTCCGCAGATTCCGCAGAACGTCGAGGGATGGGCTGCGGCGCCACCGCCCTTTCCCATTGGTATGTCCATGACAAAGTAATAAAAATTACGAGAATAAAAGTGTTTGCCATGACTGAATTGATTTACATGGCGGACTGCTACGCCAAGGAGTTCGACGCAAGCGTTGTTTCTTCGGGGGAAGGGTATGTCGTGCTGGACAAAACCGCTTTTTACCCCGAGGGCGGCGGGCAGCCGACCGACACCGGGACGCTGAACGGCGTGCGCGTGGCGAAGGTCAGGAAAAAAGAGGGTGAAACCAGGCACTACGTGGATGGAGCAGTAGAGGGAGCGGTTCACGGCGTTTTGGACTGGGAGCCCAGGTATGCGCACATGCGAATGCACACCGCCCAGCACCTGCTTTCCGCGATTGTACTGGACAAGTATGGCGCTGGGACGGTGGGAAACCAAATTCACGCGGATTATTCAAGGATGGACTTCGCGCTCGATGGAATTGACGAGAGAATGCAGGAGTATCTCACCACTGAATTCAACAAGGCTGTGGATAGCGCATTGGGCGTCAAGCTTTACTTCAGCAGCCGGGACGAAGTCATCGCCTCGGTGGACCCGGAGCGAAGAAAATTGTTCGAGATGGTCCCGGCTTTCGTGAAAGAAGTGCGGGTCGTCGAGATTGATGGCATGGACAAGTGCCCGTGCGCCGGCACACACATTGCGAACACAAAAGAAATCGGGCACATCAAGATAACACGCGTCGAAAACAAGGGCTCGAGCAAAACACGGCTCGTTTTTGAACTTAAAGGGGCAAACCTTTAAAAACGCCCGGCAGTTAATTGGTTTTTGGTGATATCAATGCCCAGAACAAAAATGGAAAAGCTGTTGATGGACCCGGAAAAATTCTTCGAGAAAGTAGTAAAGGAAGACGTCAAAGAGGCGTGGAAGTACTTGGCCTACTGGGCACTCCTGCCCGCTGTGGTCGCCACAATCGCCCTCGGCTTCCTGAGCGTTCCACTCGGTGGCTACGTCGCCATGCCCACTTGGCTCGGTGACATGCTGCTGGGGAACACAACCCTTATCGGGGTTGCCCTCGGAATCGCTACTGGCATAACCATTTACGTCGGCATATTCATCGGCGTATTTGTCACAGCCATAGTGGCCCACGCAGTTGCAAACGTCATGAAGGGCCGGGGCAAGTTCGAAGACAGTCTGAAGGCCATTATTTACGGAACTTCACCGTTCTACGCGTTTGGGTGGCTGCCCATCTTTGGGCCGCTGTTCGGCCTATACTCGGTGATTGTCCAAGTACCCGCCTTCAAGGCACTGCACAGAACCAAATTTGTCAAGGCAGTCATGACTGTACTCGGCACGCTGTTGATTATTGGCGTGCTCGTTGGCATCCTGCCAGTTCTCGGCGGAATTTTTGCGACTGGGTACCACTTCGGCATTGTTGTTAACAGCATAAGGGGAATCATCTCACTCATGATGATGTAATTCCCCCCACTCTTTTTTTATTTTTCAGGGGGTACAGTATAGCTATGCTCATCTACAGGGGCGCTGAAGCCGACGTATACAAGGAAAAAATCTTTGGCATCGACTGCGTCCGCAAGGTACGGAAGGAAAAGAAATACAAGCAGCGCGAGCTCGACGAAAAGCTGCGCGTGGAAAGGCTCAGGAACGAGGCCAGAATGCTTTCGCGGGCGAGAGAAGCAGTGAGCACGCCGCACGTGCTGGCCGTGGTTGGGGATACGCTCGTGATTGAGTACGTGGACGGCGACACGGCAAAGAAGCTGTTTTTGGCGGGGGACGTGAAGGCCTCGGAAAAGATTGGTGGGGCGATTCGCGCGATGCACGACTCGGGAATCGTGCACAACGACTTGACCACCAGCAACATGATTTTAAGGAAAGGGAAAGTGTTTTTCATTGACTTTGGCTTGGCGCAGCAGTCCACTGCGCTCGAGGACAAGGCAGTGGACCTCGTGGTGTTCAAAAGAATGCTTTCGTCGACGCATTACGACGTGTTTGAAGAGGCATGGCCCATGGTTTTGAGGGGATACGGGGCTGGAAAGCAAATGCTGGCAAAGGTACAGCAGATCGAGTCAAGGGCAAAATACAAGTAAGCTTTTAAAGCAAAAATGTCACATTTAACGTGGAGGAAGAAAGAATGCCTGAGGAGCCTGAAGGCGTAAGGACGAGTGTTGGCCACAGCGAGTCATTTAATTGGAACCGTAGGCCTGGCGAGCGCGAGGGTTTTGGGCAGACATTCAATCAGGTAACTGACGAGCAAGTCAGGCAGCAGGCGGCACCGCAGGTGGATACCACCAAGCAAGCAGGGGGAAAGGCCTTGCAAAAGACAAAAGGCCTGTGGACTGCCGACCTACCCGGTGAGATATCCGGCATCAAGATCAGGCATGCCACCCAAGTGGCTCCGGTGTACTACCACATGTCGAACAGCGCCGAATGGGACTTTGTGGAACACCAACGAGCCAAGCTCCCCCAAGAATTTGTGGACGGGGTAAGGGCTACGCTGGGGGATAACAACGCCCTCAAGCCAGCGGCTGGGCAAACCCGCGTTTCCATCAAAAAAGAATGGGAACACATTCAGCGAGCGAGTAAGATTGACCCGGGCATGATAGAGAAGTACAGAAACGCAATCCAGCAGGCAGTAGACAATGTGGAGGGCATAGAGCACGTGGCCATCGCAACCGTGGAATTTTCTGGGGGGAATAGCCTGCCTTCTTCGAAGTGGGGGAACACCATCGAGAACTTGTATACCAAAGCAAACCTGGCCCCCATCATTAAGAAAGCTTTGAACATGGACTTCGTGAACATGACTGACGCTGAAGCGACACAAGCCCACCAGTTCGATGAGCATTACAAGGAAACCCCCCAGCTTTCCGAAGGCGAGCGAATAAGGTACGAGTTTGGCATGATGCAGGAGGGGTACCAGGCACTTGACCCGGAGTTGGTTGGCCAATATATCGCAAACAAAAAACGCAAGCATGGGATTGTGAACATGAGCAAACGCCACGACGTATTCTTTGAGGGAGATACTCCAACCAAGCTAATCAGTGACCGCGAGGGAAAACAGATAGAAATTGACATGACTGCCACGGGGGTTGATAAACGCATTATTGACCACCTAATGGCGACGTCAAAGCAAATCATGGACAAAGAGAGCAAGATCCTGCTCCACAAAATTAAAACTGCCGGGGAGCCGGCGCAACAACCCGGCCTGGGTGAGGAGGCAGGCGAACAAACCCCACTCGGGACAGGCCCAGGGGAAGGGGCGTCAGAGGTTGGAGTCGTAGAAGTTCAAGGCTGGGATATCGATGATTTAGGGGCCGCGGCCCCACAGCCACCAGTGGCGCCAGAGCCTGTCGCGCAAGCACCAATTGCCTCGCAACCCCCAGTAACCGTTCCCGAGCCAGTAGCCCCCCAGCCGGTGGCAGCACAGCCACCAGCAGCACAGCCAGAAAGTGCGGAATCGAGTAGTAGCAGTACTCAATTCACCCAATTCCAAACAATGGTTGGGGCCTTGATGAGGGGAATGGAAGACGGACTGGAGTAACCCACCATGTTTTTCGTCACCGGCAACCCCGGAAAATTTGTTGAGGCAGCGAAGCTGATTCCTGGGCTAAAGCAATCAAACGCTCACCCACCGGAAATCCAAGCCGATTCTTTGGAAGAAGTCGCTGTTTTCAGCATAAAACACGCGTTCAAGGAGCTTGGCGAGCCCTGTTTTGTTGAGGATGCCGGCTTGTTTATCGAGGCCCTGAACGGCTTCCCAGGGGTCTACAGCAAGCCCGTTTGGGAGAGGATTGGCCTCACTGGCGTCCTAAAGCTGCTTGAGGGCGCTGAAGGCCGTTCCGCGGTGTTTCGAGCCGTTATTGCCTACCATAACGGAGGAGAAATCCAGACGTTTAAAGGGGAGTGCAAAGGCACTATTTCTGAAACAATACGGGGGGAGCAAGGGTTCGGGTTCGACCCCATTTTCGTGCCGGAAGGGCGAGAAAAGACGTTTGCTGAGGACTTTGCGTACAAGCAGGAAGTTAGCCACAGGGCAATGGCGCTGAAGGGTTTTCTGGCAAACCTTTATAAAGGGACGGATGCAGAATAGTGGGCACGGACGCCCTTCGCCAAAGGAATCCGACTCGTTTTGACGTTCCAGTAGAACAGGAATAGTGTTTATCATGGCAAGAATGCACGCACGAAAAAGAGGGAAAAGTGGCTCCAAAAAGCCGGCTGTAAAGGCAAAGCCTGACTGGGTAGAGGCAGACAAGGCCGAAGTCGAAAAATTGGTGACAAAGCTCGCAAAAGACGGAATGGCCGCAACCGCCATTGGCCG
>JBHOSQ010000023.1:0-4319 GCA_042584585.1 archaeon
GTCCATTTTGTTCACTTCACAAAAGTTTGTGCTTAGAAAAGAACTTGTCGATTTCGACTTCTGGCGCGGGCCCAACGCCGAGTGCGGTCAGCGTGCCCGGCTCGACTTGGGTGTGCCCAGCGTCGGTGATGAGCGCGGAAGGGATTTGGTTCTTCAGCTCGTTGAATAAGGCTGTCAGCTCTTCCTTGGAGTCGACCCGCAAAACGATTTTTTTCATTCCCTCGGCGAGCCATAATGTTGCCCAGTCCGGCTTTTTGTGGGCAGTGCGGAGGTATGCCTCGATAGAGGCGTGGCTGCCCTGTGCAACTAGCTTGCCCTTGCCCATGTTGAGGTCAGTCCTTAGCACGATCGCCTGTTTGAACATTGAATTCACCGAGATAAGTGCCGTCCAGGAGCGTGAGCTTGGCGCCTTTCAATTCGACCCACTTGGTGTCAATCTTATCGAGCGTAACGCCCCCCAGCAGCCTATTGAAAGAAGGCATGATTAATAAAGGCTTGTCAAACGCCTTGGCCTCGACCCACATCTTCTCGACGCTCCTTCCCCCGATTGGGTCGCGGAACTCGAACACGGGATGCCAGTGCGACGCAATCAATTGCTTTGCGTCCTTGGCGTAGTCTGGCCGCGGCTTGGCGTGGCCGTGGAACAGCAAGTGCTTGCGGTAAGTGAAGCCGCGCGGGCCAAAGACCTCAATGCCCTTCAAGAGTGGCTCGATTCCCGCGTCGTGGTTGCCGAGGATTACTTTTAGTTCGGCGCGCTCCGCGAGAGCCGAGAGGAACAAGGGGATTTCCTTGGCTTCTTGATTGCTTATGCTCTTGATGTGGTGCTTCAGGTCCCCGAGGACGAACAGCTTTTTCGCGCCGGTCTCGAAAAGCAGCTGCTCGATTTCTTTTAGCATTCGTTGTGTGAGCGACGGCAGGCGCACGCCCTTGGCGTGGAGGTCTTGTTCGAGGCCGATGTGTAGGTCTGCCACGACTAACGCGTCATGCAGCAAGAGTGCGGGCTTCCCTGGGACAAATCGCATTGGGATAATTGGGGGCGAGAGGGATATAAAAAAGGCTGCGGCTGGGAATTCAATAGACTGGGGGGCGCTGGCAGTTGCCGGCGCCCCCCTAAATAGGGTTTCCTCGGCAATGTGTAGAGTCGCTGCTTTTAAAGGCTTTTTGCGTAGTATAGCGCGTGGCAGTAGAGGACTTGATAAGGCACCTGGGCGCGAAGTACGACGAGAGCAAGCTAGTGCCCCCCACGACGATGAGGTCGGCTGAGAGCCGGGAGTACAGGCTGTACCCGCTTGGCGCGGACAGCTTTGTGAACTACGAGCCAACAAAATTGGCCAAGAAGTTCAAGGTGCTTGCGGTTGATTCGGGCAGCACTGCGCTGTTCGACACGCCGTACTGGGGCATCGGGATGCTAAAGCTGAAGGCCAGGCTCATTGAGTTTGACCCAGCGACGAAGAGAGGCGATACAGTGAAGCAGGACAGCTCGGAGCGGTTTTGCTTGTTCCTCGAGGACGAGGGTGATGGTGACGGCGTCGTGAACCGGGAGTTCTGGGAGAAAGGAAACTACTTGAAGCGCGAGGAAATGAGTTTTGTGCGCGAGCAGCTCGCAAAGGGGTGGCTTGATGACGAGGACTTGTTGCTGATTGACGGCGCGCTGAGCATCCAGACTGCATATGAGAAGGCAATTGTTAAGGCGCACCGCAACGTGGTTGGCATTAGTAAAAGAAGCGGGCTGCGGATTAACAGGTATTCGGCGTCTAGCTATTTGATGACTCAAGCCGTGGAGCATAGCCGGGCCGCGAAGCCATGGTTCTGCCACCCGCTTGTGAAGGAGTATCCGGGGAACGACCCGGTGGCGGAAATAATGTTTGCGGCGTTCACTCCCAACAGCAGATATGCGTTTCGGGTGGACTTTCCTTTTGAAATCACTGCGCTTAACCCAAGCGAGCAGAGCGAAAAGATTGCCGGGGAGCTATCGAAAATCGCGCTTTTTTCGTTCGACCCGAAGTACAGGGGATATCCGTATCCGCTTGGCGCGGTGCACACTGACAGCGTGACGCGGCCAATTGACCGGGATAGGGCGCGGGTGTTCGTGCAGCAAAAGCTTGATGACGCTGATTTGCCGGGCGGAGCGTATGATTTGATAAAGAAAGACATCGAAAATGAATACTGGTACGACAAGTTTCGGAAGAGGAGTAATAAATGATTGTTGAAGAGCCCAAGAAGGAAGAGCTCCCAAGCGCGTTCGGGAAAAATAACGGGATTAAGTTTTATCGCGTGCAGTTTTTCCATATGCGGAGCTATGACCGTGAGCGGGACGGGCACTTCAAGCTCGTCGCCGAAGGAAAAGATGGGGAAGAATTGGGCTACATCAGCTACGAATACACGCCAATTTATGCGGCTATAAGTGACCTTGAAGTCAATAAGGAGCGCCGGGGGAAAGGAGTTGGGTTTGAATTATGCAAAATGGCGGTTCAGCACCTAGACCAAATTATTGAAGAGCACCCCCCGCGAAACAAAGAGATATCTGCGCCACTGGACCCCAACCATGCGAATGTCGGGGAACTTGGGAGAGCACTCAAAAAGCACGGCTTCGAGGAAGAAACGGGTGAAGGCGCATATGGTTGGGTGCGCCCCCCAATGGAAAAAAGGCTAAGCAAGTGGCACAAGTTTGTCAAGCGGTGGACAGGCGGAGAGCCGGGCAAGCTGTAGCAAGAGTGAAACAAAATGAAGGTAGGCAAAGTCGATTACTTCGACGGTGAAAAGCGCAAGGTTTACTTCTTTGTTGGGGGCCTCGTGGAAGAAGAAGGGTTTTACAAAATCCGCAGCGACGGCAAGCTGTTTTACATATTCGTCACTAGCTTGAGCGAGATCCCGATGGACTCGGCGCTGCGCGCACGGTACAGCGAGGAAGACTACTCGTTCGACCAGGAAGAGCGGTACTTGATGTACGCGACGGCGAGCGTGCTGATGGAGTACCGGATTGACGGCGAGCGAAAGATCGTGGGATACAAAACAATCCCGCGGCACAACGACGCCATCGAGACACTGGAGCACGAGGACTTCGATATCCTGGGGCTGCCGAGGCTCGACTTTGCGCACGTCAGGAGCGGAAGCGAAAAGCTGGACACCACAGTCGGTTTCAAGCAGAAGGCCTACACGACGCACTGGCTGCTGTGTGGCTGGACCAACAGCGGGAAGACCAACGCCGCCAAAGTGCTGCTTAATGTTACATTAAAAGGGGACGGTGAGCCGTTTGCGGGGGGAATAATAATTGACCCGCACGGCGAGTACTACGACGACCTGAAGCACTTCAACCAGGTCGGCGCGCCGAAGGTGTTCCACTACACTGTCGGGGCGAGGGTGGACGACCCATACGAAAAGGAGTTGGAAGTTTCTTACTACAACATTTACCCGAGTTACTTGACCGAGATTTATGACTTCAGGGAAGACACACAAGTCAGCTTCATGAACATTTGCCGCCGGCAGAAGGGTGGGCAGTGGGTCCCGTTCATCATGGAAAACGAGGCCGAGGGAATGAAGGCCGGGCTGGACGGCGTGGACAAGATCGCGGGTATTGACTTGATAATCGGCGCCACGAAGGGCCGCGTGACAAGCCTGTTCCGGGACGACGACATCTGGGTCAAGGAGCCGAACGGCTTCTTGAACAGCATCCTTGAGGGGGTGGCGCGGGGGAACTGGTACATTATCGATGTTTCTGCTGTTGGGAACAAGAGCGCGAAAATTGTGACCAGCATGGTCGCGAAGTCATTGTTCAGGAAGTACAAGCACTCGTGCACCAAAAAGAAAGCTGAATGGGAAAAGTACAAGCCCGCAGGCATTTTGGTGGAAGAGGCGCATAACTACTTGTCGCCGGAAGAGGCGGGCAAGGGCAACATCATCGCGAAAATTGCGAAAGAAGGCCGGAAGTTCAAGGTGTTCACGATAATTGTAGAGCAGGACCCGAGCGGCATCGACCAAAGGATCCTGAAGCAGGTGCACAACAAAGTCATCCTGCAGCTGATCCCCAAGGACGCGCGAGCCATCTGCGAGACCACGCCGTACGTAGCGGAACTGGAAAAAAAGATTCCGCACTACAGTGTTGGGGAAGGGGTGTTCGTGAGCACCGGGTCGTTCAACTTTGCGCTGCCTGTCAAGTTCCCGACGGTTGGGGGCTGGGTCGAGGCGAACGGGGTAAAGTGCGAGAAGTGCGGCAGGGCCACCATGGGCAAAACGTGCGCTGAATGCCAGATTTCAGCCACTACGCGGGACGCCAAGGCATTTCTGTGAAACCCCAACGCTTATAAAGGGCTCCCCTTACA
>JBHOSQ010000024.1:0-3984 GCA_042584585.1 archaeon
GCAGCTGCAACTCAGCCCAGACGAGAATCCCACGGGATTCACGTCATGGCACGTTGTCCGTGCCCCCCCGGGCCAGCGAACCAATTTTCATTCCCCGGCAGCGTAAGCGTTTTATTCTTCGCCTGCGTAATCTTAGGTTATGGTAGGCCATTGCTTTCTAGAGTTCGAAGCGGACAAAAAGATTTGGGGTGAAGAAGACGGCGTACACCATCTGATTCCGCTTGGTGTTTACACGAAGTCCAACGAGGCCATTACTGCCGCCCTCTCCAAGTTTGGCGGCGAAGTGGCGGCCAAGGACCACATGAACATGTTTTCTGTGACGAGGGGGCGTTATAGCAGTAATTCCGATGCCCGTGCCCCTGAGGACTACACCTATCTCCTGAAGAATGGGTCTGTTAGCGTGACCAGGCGGAAGTCACCTGGAAGTTTGCGTTATTCGTTTTTCATCACTGGTGCCAAGCCCAACTGGGAAAAAAACAGCAAGCTGGTGAAAAGCATAGTCAAGGACTTAAAAAAACATGGTTTCAACTTTCACTTAATAAACCACTCCGTGACCGAACACACAAAGAAAGGCCTTGTCACGAAAGAGATGGTTATCAACGGGAAAAAGGTCAAGTCGGGGCGCGGCTATAAGCGAACTGTTTATGATGGGATAATGAACCGTGGCCACCAGCGGAAGAAGTAGCTGTGGCTGAGCAAAGTAATCTGGATGAACAGTGCAAAGCAGCTGCAACTCAGCCCAGACGAGAATCCCACGGGATTCACGTCATGGCACGTTAGACTTGGCGGCACAAGGCCGCCAGAGGCAGGCGCCATTTTCCATCGACGCTTTTCCACCGAGCAGCCGCTAGGCAAAGTGGCTGTAACAGAAAAAGGGTCGAGATGAACAGTGCAGAGTGCTTCCCAAGCCCTTTCGGAGCTTAGTACCACACTCTACGCGGGAGGGCTTAACTTCTGGGTTCGGGATGTTACCAGGTGTGACCCCTCCGCTATGACCGTTCTAACCCCTTATTGCGAATAACCGGGTATTTAAAGGTTATGCCCAAAGCGCCGAAAGGCTACCCCTAAAACGGGCTTATTTCTTGATAAACGCCGAAATCTCTTCGACAGCCTTGTCAATCGCCCTGTACACTTCGGCCTCGCTTTTGGCGCCAGTGCAAATCATCTTGCCGTTCTTGAACAAGAGCAGGCTTGTCTTCGGCTTCTTGAGCTTCAGGATCGCGCCAGGGAACTGTTCTGGCTCGTACTCCACGTTGTCCAGCTCGTGCGCAATCGCGTACAAGTCCAATTCCGCGTTCAAAGCAGCCGAAGCAACAATGTTTTCTATGTTAAATTTAGCTTCCATACGAACACCCCTTTAAAAAGGACACGCCGTCCTTTATAAAGGTTATTACCACTGGGGCCCAACAAAAGTCACATCGCCAACGTAAAGACGCCCGCGACCACAACCCAAATCAGGTTCAGGAGCAGCGTCACAGAATTAACCGCGATTCCAGGCTGGCCGTAAATCAGCACAACGACAGTGAGAATCGCGAGGCCGTTCCACCAGTCCTCACGGCGATAGCCCCCAACACCAAAAACGCCAGAAATAAGCCTTGAAAGAATCCCCCACACCAAGTAAAAAGCGCCCAACAACGCGACAAAAGGCAGTATTGCCTTGAACAGGTTGGGGTAGGACGCAAGCGCCACTATGCCGACGCCGAAAAGCATGTACATAAACTCTACTAATTCCCCTTCCTGCATGTAGTTACCATTGGGTAGTAACACATATAAAAAGTTTTTGCCATGGGCTTCGGTATATAAAGGGGAACACTCATAACAAGGGCACGCATTGATTTTGGGAGTGCTAGGAATGCAGAAAAGTAAGGGCAAAATGAGGGGCACTAGAGGCCTCAGGAAGGGCCACCGGGAAAAAGGAATGCAGCCGGTGAACCAGTACTTGCAGAAATTCGCTGTGGGCGACAGTGTCCACATCTCGATAGTGGCGTCGGAGCCCAAGGGCATGCCGTTTCCCCGGTTTAACGGGCGGACTGGCGTGGTCCAGGGCAAGCAGGGAGACGCTTACCAGGTAAAGATTAAGGACGGCGACAAGGACAAGCTCCTGATGATTAGGCCCGTCCACTTGAAGAAGGCGTGAATCATGATTGGAAAAGAAATGGTCGAGGAAAAGGACATCACGGTAAGTGACGTCAAAAACATTCTTTCGAAGCGCAAAAAGGAGGGCGAGCTCTCGTACGAGCAAAAGCTTTCCTATGACTACTCCGCCGAGTTCGGCAGGCTCTCGGTCACCCGGGCGCGCGAGCTCGTCGACGGGCTGATGAAAATCGAGAACCTTGACGGCATCACGTCAGTCCAAATCGCGGACAACCTGCCCGCGGACAAGGACGATTTAATGGTCATCCTCGAGAAGCGCAGGAAAAGCCTTACCGACGCGGAAGTCAAGAAGGCTTTGGATCTCGTGGCAAAGGCACAGAAGTGAATTGAAATGAAGGAAGAGACGGCAATCGTGCTGGACTACCTCTCAAGGGGGTACTCCTCGTCGTACACGGGCGAGGCAATAGCGCAAGCCGTCGGCACAACCCGCTTCACTCTCCTGGAGCTCGTCCCCCGGGACGGCGTGTTCATGTCGCTCCGCCAGCAGGTCTACATCGGCCCCGAAGAGCGCAAAGAAGTCAAGTTCATCAAGGGCAGGCTCGAGTACAACAAGCTCACGAACGGCGCACGCAACGAATTGCCCCTTGTAATCGAGGAAGTAATCGAGGCCAACAAGCCCAAGTTCGTCGAGTTCTTCAACAAGGCCGGGCCCATCAGCATCCGAAAGCACTCACTGGAGCTTCTTCCCAGCGTCGGCAAGAAGCACATGGAAGCCATCATCGACGAGCGCGAGCGCAAGCCGTTCGAGTCCTTCGAGGACTTGACGGAAAGAGTGAACCTGATGCCCAACCCAGTCAGGGTCATCCAGGAACGCGTGCTCGAAGAGCTCAAGGGAATAAACATCAAGTACTACATGTTCACGGCTCCCCCCAAGCGGGAGGACGCTCCGAGGCGTTACAGGTGAACCTCCTCACCGAGGCAGCCTATTTCTTGCAGACAAGCGCACGGCGAAAAGACCAGCACTTCCTGGTCAACGAAGAACTAATCCACCGCGAAGTAGGCTACGCCAAATTAACTGACAGCGATAAGGTCCTCGAGGTGGGCGGAGGCCTCGGCTTCCTCACCCGCGAGTTGGTCAAGCAATGCAAAACAATCGCCATCGAAAAAGACATCCGCTTCATCGGCTCGCTCCAGCGCACGGGCGCGGAAGTAATCCACGGCGACGCACTCAAAATTGACTTCCCCAAGTTCAACAAATTCGTCTCGAACATCCCCTACTCCATTTCCCTTCCCCTCACGCTAAAGCTCCTGCGCACCGACTTCGAGCTCGGCGTCATCATCTCCCAGAAAGAGTTCGCCAAGAAACTGGCCGCAAAGCCCAACGACAAGGACTACGGCCGCGCCTCGGTCATAGCCCAGTACTACGCGGACGTCGAAATCCTGGAAAAGGTCCGCAAAAGCGACTTTGAGCCCAAGCCGAAAGTCGAGTCCCGCATCGTGTTCTTCAAAAAGAAGCACAAGGAAGACCGCGGGTTCGAGAATTTCGTCACAAGCCTGTTCCGCCACCGCCGAAAAAAAGTCTCTGGAACCAACAAGCGGCCCGAACAGCTGACCAACGGCGAATTCATTAGCCTTTATAAAAAACAAAGGAGTTGACTACTGCATGAAGCTCTCGTTCATCGGCGCCGGCCGCGTTGGCAGCTCCACGGCATTCTCAGTCCTCCACTCGGTAGACTCAATCAATGAAATTGCTTTGGTGGACATCGCCGGCGGGCTTGCGGAGGGAGAGGCACAAGACTTGACGCACGCGGCGTTCGCCATGGGGCGCGGCGACGTGAAAATCACTGGCTCGCAGGACTACGCCAACGCAAAGAACAGCGACATCTGCGT
>JBHOSQ010000025.1:0-3960 GCA_042584585.1 archaeon
CGCGCGAATCTCTGGCTTGCGATACAGTATGTACACCTTCTTGGCGTAGTCCGCGAGCAGCAATGCTTCTTTTGCCGCGGAGTCGCTTCCGCCGACAACTCCGACGGCCGCGTCCTTGTAAAGTGGCCCGTCGCACGTCGCGCAGTAGCTGACGCCCTTGCCGCTGAACTCTTCTTCGCCTGGCACGTTGAGCTTCCTCCGCTCCTGGCCAGTGGCAACGATAATGGCCTTGGCCTCGTACTTGTTGCCCAGTGTGTCAACGGTAAACAATCCATTGGATTTTTGGATGTTGTGGGCTTCCCCCGTCTTGATTTCCACGCCGAGGCTTTTCGCGTGGTCCTCGACTTTTTTCATCAAGTCGTAGCCGGTTACATTGGGTATTCCCGGCCAGTTGTCCACGTGTGGCGCGTTCGCCAAGGCGCCGCCGACTTCCTTAGCAATCACAAGTGTCTTTAATTCGTAGCGCGTGGCATAAATTGCTGCGGTAAGGCCCGCGGGCCCTCCACCAATGATTATGACGTCGTAGACCATAAGGCTCACTATTATTCATTAGTCCTTTAAATGAGTTACATATCCAAGAGAAGGACTTTCAGCAGCTCGCTGTGGGCGTGCGTCTCGCGCATGACCTCCTCGATGGCTTCTTTGACTTCGTCGGTCAAATCGGCGTTGCCGAGCTGTTCAATATACACGCCCTCGAGCTTTTCTTCCATCTGCTGGTCCCATTCGATGGCTTCCCGAAGCTCTTTGTCGAAGTTCCAGCTTCGTGGCTTCACAGGCCCGGAAGGCTTCAGCCCCGGGTCAAACTGCTGCAGCAATTTCTTGAATACTTCGCAGTGCTTGATTTCGTCGCCGTGTATTCGTTGGATTAAGTCCTTGGCTTTGCCCGGGGGCATTTCGGCGAGCTGCGCCGTGTAGCTCTCGAGCATCATTACTTCGTGGCGGTACAAATCCCTAAGGGCGTATTTCGTGACTTCCATGCTTGCCATTACGTAGAACAATGCTTGCCCAGAATAAATAGTTACGCCTTTGCCACGAGGATGCCGTTGACAACGCCTTCTTGCGAGGGCCGGCTGGTAATCTTGGCTTCGCCGAGCTCTGTTTTTACTATGGCGCCCTTCGTCAGAATGCTCATCCTTTCGTAGTGGCGGTTTGCCTTGTTTTCGACGACAGTGAGTATCTTTGTCTTCTTGACTTTCTTGGTCTTGGGGTCGAGGACGTTGATTTCGTCTGCGTGGCGCAGGCCCATCTTCGTGTTGCCGCCGCGTGCCTTGTCCGAAACGCGCTCCGTGGGGCCGACGGTTACTTTCTGCGTTTTCCTACCTAGCTCGGCCTTTATTTTGTCGCGCTTCTTGTTGTGC
This sequence comes from archaeon, assembly GCA_042584585.1. GTDB lineage: Archaea > B1Sed10-29 > B1Sed10-29 > WALL01 > WALL01 > WALL01. The sequence goes on from JBHOSQ010000025.1 coordinate 1,359, forward strand.
TTCGCGCCGGTTTTGGTCCTCTTGCTCCTGCCTTGTGACTCACTCATTTAAACCACTTCTTCCTTAATTCCTTCATGAAGTCCGGTTCGGCCGAGGGCACGGAATATGCCTTTGGCGCTGTTGTCCTCCCAGAAGGATGGTCGTTCCCCACCAGCCGGCTTACAGTTCAATTGGTTGCCCCGGCTTTTGTGTATGGGGAAAAACACTTGCTAGCTTCTATATACTCCCATTTAAAAGGCTTGCGGCTCGCGAAAGACCCTGGAATGAACCTTTTGCTGCGAATAACGGGGATTAAGCAAATAAAAGAAGCCATGAAAGCCAAGCCCAAGAACGCCACTGTTATGGTCGTAGTGGGAAAAGGCGCTGCCACTGAATACAAGAAACTGCTGGCGTCCCTAAAAGCCAAAGACTCCGGCGACGTAAAGACGCGTCCCGGCGAGCTGGACGCGATTGAGCGCAGTGCGTTGGTTGGGGTCTAGTCTTCGTACTCTTTCTCCAGAATCCGCCGAATCTCTTTCGCCTTCTTCGGCCCAATCTTCTCGACTTCCTTTAGCTTCCGATCGTCTGCCTTGAACACCTTCTCGACCGTGCCGAAGTGCTTCAATAAGTCCTTCGCCAGCAGTCCCCCAACGCCCGGCAACCCGCCGACGAGGAATTCCTGCTGGTCGTGGTCCGTCATCGCGTGCTTGTCGCCCCGCAAGCGAACGTTGCGCTTCTGTTCTTCCTGCTCCCGCTTCGCCAGAACAGTGATAATCGCGGCCGAGTCCGCCACCCCGCTCGACCAAATAATTGGTATCGCGAAGTCAATCGCAATCGCGGCCAGCGCGCCCCGAATCGCGTTCGGGTGCACGTTTCGCACAGAATACAAGTCTTCGCCCTCAATAAGAATAATCGGGTTGCGGAAATTGTCTTTCAGCGACTGCGCCTGCTCGAAAAGACGCCCGTCAATCATGGACTGCACAAAATCATTCGCACTCTTCCGCTCCACAACCACGCGCTCGCTCACCAAGAAGTCCCCGACGGGCAGCTGCATGGGCTTAATCGCGATGCCTTCCTGGCTCATAAGCTCCCTAGTTATTCCCGACGCCCGCTCCCGATTGTCAACAAAAATCGTCACCTTCCCCGGCGTGGAAAACTCCTTGAGTGTCTGCTGCTTCTCCGCGATTGGCGTCGAGCTCATTTCGTCGAGTGCTTCTTTCATGTTCTTCTCCTTCCTCTTCGAGGCCCAGTAATAAGCCTCGTCGACCGTTCCCTTGGTGACTAATACAACAACTCTCCCCGTATCATGCCTGCCCGTTCTTCCCGCGCGCTGAATCTTCCTTATCTCCGAAGCCACGGGCTCGTAAAATACCACCAGATCAACGCTTGGAATGTCTAGTCCTTCTTCCCCCACCGAAGTCGCGACCAATACCTTAAACATCCCGGCACGGAACTCGTTAATCATCTCAATCTGTTCTTTCTGCCGCAAGCCCCGCTCGCCTTCCTTCGTGGTCTGGCCAACAAACCGCCGCGCCGTAATTCCGTTGTCGTTCAAATACTTCGCGACGCGCTTCGAGCTGGCCCGGTAATGCGTGAACACGATTGCCTGTTCCTTCCCGTCCAATAACTCCAGCAGTTTCTCGATTTTGGGGTGCTGTATTCCCTCTTTAATCGCTTTTTCCACGAGCACTTTTGCCTTTTGCATCTTCATGCTTTCCCGCATGCGCTTCGATGCCTTTGTGTCTTCTTTCCAAAGCTTTTCGAAGTACTCGCCGACTTGGTCGATGCCCTGTGCCTCCACCAATTCGTGCGCGTGATGCAGCTTCATGAGTGCCGCGACGTGGGAAATGGCTTTCCATGCCTGCGGGTTCTTGCCCTTGATTTTCATCAAGTACTGCTGCATCTTCAATAGGTTTTTGCGGCCGTACCACTTGAGGCTCGTGTTCTTGGCCATGCCCAAATTCTTGAGCACCTTCAGCGAGTCAGTCATCTCGCCCTCGATGAGCTCTTTTATCTCGGCGTACTCGTCCGGCAAGTCAACGTAAATCCACTCAAACTCTTTTTCGTGCACGTACGGCTTCACGTCGTCGTCTTCTTCCGTGCGGACTTCGACGTTCTTGATGAATAAATTCCCGCAGACCTCTTGTATCTTTTCGCGGGATGCGCCTGGCGACGCGGTGAGCGCCAGCACGTGCCCGCCCTTGCGCTTGTACTGGTCTGCGATGAACACGTACGCATAGTCCCCGACGGCGCGGTGCGCCTCGTCAAAAACAATTAATGAGATATCTTTCAAGTCAACGTCGCCGGCGAACAGCGCGCTTTCAACGGTTTGTGGCGTGGCAATCATCACCCGCGCGTCGTCCCATTTCTGCCGCCGCTTGGCTGCGGGGGTCTCGCCGGTCATCATGTCGAGTTCAATAATATTCGTGAAGTCTTCGAACGACTTGAGGTGCTGCGCCACAAGCGGTTTGGTCGGTGCAAGGAAAAGGACTTTCTTCTTCGGCTCTTGCGCAAGGTAGTGAAGACTGACCATTAGCGCGATTGGTGTCTTTCCGAGCGCTGTCGGAGCCACAATGAGCGTGTTGCCTTTTTCTATTGCCCGCGTGGCCAGCAATTCTTGGTA
>JBHOSQ010000026.1:0-3830 GCA_042584585.1 archaeon
GCTCAAGACTTATGACATTGGAACTGGGCTTGCCTCGAACCTGACTGTCGAAGGCGACTATACGAACAACGGGACGTCGACGTGGGGCGACTCCTTCATAACACTGGGCACTGCGTCGTACGCGAGCACGATAACCAACACTGGCACCATCAACGTCGACACTGCCGCCGTGTACGGCGCGGCCTCCGGGTTCAAGTACATAGCCACTGGCTCCGACTGGAACTGGGACAGTGGACCGGGAACCGTAAACCTCAAGTGGGGGAAGACCACAACACCCTCTGTAACCGGCGGCGGCGGGATGACACTGGAAATCGATGGAGACGTAATCTTGAGGGGGGACAGCACGATTTCTTCGGGCGACAAATTTAAATGTGTTGTGCCCGACACAGTGATTTTACTCCAAACCGGGACGTGGCTTCAGGTCTATGGCGCACTGGAGCTGACCGGCACAAGCGGCCATCCCGTGGTCATGGACTACCCCATGGGGCGACTTTCATCAAACGTGTCCATTAATCACGTGAGCATGCCGGTTGGTTGGTATGGATTCCAGTATTACAGTGTGCCGCCATCAAACAGTATTCAAGACCTGACAGTCTCCACCACTATCGGTGCCATGATGATGCACACCGCCGGCACTATATCCAACATATCCGACTCAACATTCAGTGGCGGAAGCGGCAGCTATTGGGTCAACGACGTTATAGTGAACAACAACGCCGGCGCATTCATATTCGACAACTGCACTTTCGACACCGTCACGTTGAAGGACAGCGGCGGATTGGTCGTCAGCAAGAACCACGCGGGAACAACAGACTTCGTCGTGTACGGCGTGCTGGCGTCATCAGAAACAGCGCCCGCCGGATACCGCGCGGCGGACATCACAAACGATTTCGAGCTAAAGACTGCTACCACTTACAGCACTCCCTTCAACTCTTCTTACACCCTGGGCGCAAACGCTTTGAACGTCCAGGGCCTCAGGGTGAACACCAACACTCTTTTCGACACAGGTGCTAGCTATAACTTGACTGTGGCATCGGCTAATGTCACAGCGGGGGGAACACTGGAAATAGCTGTGGGAAGCACCTTTACCTGCGGCGGCGTGCCGACGGCTGGCCCCACAACACTGACTGGCCCGTACACCTGCTAACTCTTTTATAGTATCCAACCCTATTTTGCCCTGTGGAAAAGGGATTGAGCGCAGTTGTTGGTGTAGTGTTGATTATTGGCACTGCTGTGGTTGGCGCCGCTGCCATGTATTTCTTTGCTGGCGGGATTGCCACGACCCAGCCTAGCACTGACTCGCCGACTCCGATTACTATTGTGCCGCTTGGCAACGGCGACATTTTGGTGGCCAATCTTGGGAGCGATACTTTTACGGGTGAGTTGTACGCGAGTGATCCCGCGATTACTATTGCTTGCCCCTTGATTTCTGCGAGTGAGCAGGGCGTGTGCAACGTCACGGGCGTGACTGATGCGCTTGACTTCACGATTTATGGCGCTGGGGCTGGAAGCATTGTGGTGCAGACTGCCGCGATTATGGAGACTGGTGGGTGTCCGTGGGAAGGCGGGTGTACCTACATTTGGGACAATGGCGCTGGCGATGGCGTGTGGGAAGACGGACGGAACTGGGGTCAAACCGAGCGCAGGGACTACCCTCAAGGAGCCGCCTCCAAAGCGATTTTCAACGCCACTTCCACGGACGACGTCACCACGTCAAGTGACTTGACTGTTGGTGAAATAGAGCTGGAAAGCGGCTACACCGGCACACTCACCCTTGGCGGCGACCTGGCGATTGACGCGTCTGGCGTGCATGACGGCGAACTGCTTATGAGCAACGGCGAGCTTGACGCCAATGGCTACGACATGACGATTGACGCCATGACTTCTATCGGCAGTGCGGCGACGCTGACCGCGGGGAGCGGGAACCACCAGTTCGGCGAAGCCAGTTACACGGGCAACTGGGGTATTAACCTTGGGGGGACTTTTGACGGCGGGTCCGGCAACCACAGTATCTCGACCATGAACACGCTGTTCCCAACGCTGAACTTCACGAGTGGCGTGACGGACTTCACTGGCTTCCGCGTGGGGTACACCCTTAGGTACTGGGGCGGCACAGTCAGTCACGGGGGTGGGACCATGAAGTTCTCAAGTAGCGGCACTCAGCGGCTTTACTGCGTGTACCGTTCGCTGAAGACCCTCAACAACGTGATAGTAGACAAGGGAAGCGGGTTGCTGGGGTACAACGCGAATTACGGGTTCCCGTTGCTTGTTGAAGGTGACTTGACGATTGAGTCAGGAACTTTCGAAAGTAAGGACCGGTATAGTTATGGGACGAGCAGGAACCTGACGGTCGATGGAGCCACCACGATTTCCGGCACTTTGAGGACTTATGCGGCCACGGTGTCGCTCGGCAGCGGAAGGAAATCCGGCTACGCACTAACTGTGACTAATGGAATCTTTGACGGAGGCTCCGGGGACCACACTATAGGCAGCATTTCGTGCACTGGCGCCTCGGCAAACTGTACTCTCTCAAACGGCACGACCACGATAAACGGCGCCCCCAGCCAGGACGGAAGAAGAATTGACGTAGATCCGAGCATCGGCGATTGGTTGCACGGGGGCGGAGCGGTTGTATTCCCAACGGTCACCGGACTGAACACAATCATTGACATGGGTGGGGCATCTCACCCCTTGAACAACGTTACGATGAGCTCCACCACACAAATATCCGTGTACCCAACTATCGCGACGATAGACGGAGCCTTCCTGCAAACCGCTGGGACGTGGTTCGGGGACAGGGGCTGCACACTAAACGGATTGGTGACCGTGACCGGCGGGACGTTTAGGCCGCGCAGTAACGCGTGGACGTTCAACGGCGGGATCCTCATTAACGGCGGGACCTTTGACGTTCCCAGTACCGGAACAGTTGATTCCAACGGCGCGTTTTCAATGACGAGCGGGGCATTCTCCCACACGTCCAGTACCAATGCGTCATACAACGGCACGTTCACCATAAGCGGCGGAACAGTCACGCATACCGCTGGGTTCGTCAAGTTCGACGCTGACTCGTCGCTCACTTCCGGAGGTGAGTCATTCAAAAACATAGAGGTATCCGCCGGCACCACCGTCACTTTGGACAACGCCACAGTGGACTACACTTACATTGCGTCTGGCGCGACGTTGAACATCAGCGCAGGAACTACCTACCACTGCACAACACTCACTGGACCGGGTACGCTTAACGTCCTTGGCACTAAGACTTGCTGACGACACGCGCTTTCTTCACTTCGTAGACCCCGCGCACGCCGTCCCAGTCATTTTCCGCTTTGGTGATTTCAAGCCGCTTCTCAAAAAAAGGCGCGTCCACAACAAGCGTCTCGAACTCCCCGCCCTCGCCAATTGGGGACAAGTTCATGGCCCTTAACTCCGCGGCCGCTTCCTCGTCTAGCCTCCGCCCAAGCCAGGACTCGTCCAAGCCCTCGGCGTAAACCCCAATAATAAGTATTTCCATCCCGCTCCCCACCTCTTCCGCAAGCACTTCTTCCTGCGGCCTCCACCAAAGCGGCGCAACGCTCTCGATGCCAAGCTCGTCGCAAATCTGGTCAATCCGAGTCTTCTGGTAATTGCTCGCCACCGCGCCGCTGTAAACCTGGTCCGGCCCAAGCGTTTCAAGCGCACGGCGCAAGTCCTCAAGCTCCTTTTCCTTTTCGCCCTCGGTCTCCTCAACAACAATGTCCAGCCCCATGCACTCCGCCAGCTTCGGCACTAGCCCAATGTTGGGGTGGTGGAACATGTACGAGTCATTGCGCTTCGGCACCATGGCCAAGAGT
>JBHOSQ010000027.1:0-3273 GCA_042584585.1 archaeon
TCTCGGACAGCATCGCGCTCTCCGAATTCCCCTTGCCATTGCATTCGCCGGGCAAGGAATTGCTCGAGAGCATTACCCAAATCGCGCCGACCTTCACAGAGGACCGCCTAAAAATCTTGAAGTCGCTGGTGGAGTCGTTTTCGAACAGGGAGTTCAACTCTGACGCCCTGCTTTCTCTTGTCGTGGAAAAAACCGGGGTCCGCATGGACCAAGCCTCAGAAATAGTCAGCCTATTGTTCAGCAAGAAGCAGCCGAAGCCAACCGGGTTTTTGCTTCGGAGCACGCTGGCCACGCCGTGGTTCGAGACCTTGGCAGTCCTGACAAAGAAAGAATCCCCTCCACTGCAATTGTTTTCGATTGGGGTTGGGTTCCGCCGCGGCTCGCAGTCCTGTTACCTAGCGTCGGGCGCTGTTGTGAGCGACTCAGTTTCCCTCGACGACGGCAAAGCCCTGGTCAAATCATTACTAAAAAGTTCCGGGCTGGAGCTTTCGTTCGGCCAGGTAGCCGCGACGTCAAAGCTCTTCATTCCAGGCACAGAATTTGTAATCCTGTCCGGCAAAAGCCAGATTGGGCGGCTCGGCCTGGCCTCGCCGATAGCGCTTTCGGCGTACGGCGTCGGCCTCCCGGTTTTTGTCTTCGAGTTTTCCATCGAAAAGTTGGGCGTCGCCCTCGGGCTCGCGAAGGAAGAAAAAGAGTTCCTTTACCCCCAGTTTTTCGGTGAGTGGCGCCTGCCTGACGCTGAAATCGCGCGGCTGGTGCGGGTTGGCGTGTCACCGTCCACGTGGGGGAAGGAATTAGCTTCCAAGATAATCAAGACGTGCACGCTTTATTCGCTGCAGCCGGCGCCATGCGAGTTCAAGCTCCTCGAGAAAGAGGTTGGGAATAGCAAGGTAGAGGCGTGGCTGGTTTCCGAGAAAGGGTTTTTGTGCGGGAGGGACATTGACAACGAGGTCTTGGTCTTTGACGGCAACGTCATTTCGTCTCCGCCCATGGGCTCGACGACGCTCGAGAAAAAAGCGGTGTCCGGCGGCACCAAAACCGGGGTCACTTTCCTGAAGGCCTTCGCGGACTACGCCGGCTACTTGATTGAGCGCGAGCCGGAAAGGGCCCAGGCCATCAAGGTGGGCGCGGTTTCCGACGCCGCGGACGCAAACATTGTGGTGCCCGAGCTGGTCCGCAGGTACATTGAGTCAACGGGCCGCGAGCTCGGGGTCTTGGGTGAGGTCGGGCTTTCTGTCGAGACCCGAGTCAAAAAATTGTGGCGGCACGAGCAGCCCCGCTGATTGCTGTAAAAACCATCGGCAACCTTTAAATACTGCCCACGCTTTCTCTGTTTTACAGGAGGCGATGCCTCAATGAAAATTATGGAAAAAAACGACTTGTGGTTTTTTGGGATTATCCCGCTTGTGGTGGGCCTGCTCTTTGTCCTTAGGGACTTCGGCATGCAGATTCTCCCGGTACAGATGTCCCTATGGCCCACAATGGTCTTTGTCTTTGGGTTGGTTTACGTCCTCATCGGAATGATGAAGTAAAAAAGCCTTTAGAACAAGCTGGTTACCGCGATTGCCATTAGCCCCCCGCCTAAAGTAGCGGTAAGGTTCACCAGGTGGTTCCCGATAACTCCCTCGTTTTCTAGCGTAGCCCCCAGGACCGAGTCGAGCATGGTGCCGAAAATCCCCCCCCACAGGGTGGTCCAAAACAGCACCCAGTTCCCGAACAGCAAGAGGCAGCCGACTGCGACTGCGCCTGACCCAAGGGCCATCATCCCGTTTCCGAGTAGTGTGACCCCGCCGTTTTCGCCGCGCTTGACCGGTGTCTTGAAGTCCAGCACGCTGACCGGGGCTTTTTTCGAGAGCACCCCTATTTCCGAGGAAAGCGTGTCGCCTGTTGCCGTGGCGAGCGCTGCCGCGAAGCCGATTAGGTTGCCTTGCATGGCGAAGGCCAGCGGCACGAGCCCGTTGCCCAAAACGTTTTCCACGGCCCGCTTTTTCTGCGACAGCCCGTACTTGGACTTGGTCGTGTACTTGTATCTGGTGGCTGCGGTGCTAAGCAAAAAGAATAGTGCGAGAATTAAGAGCCATTGCCATCCCCCGAGGAACAGAATCATGTAGCCCATTACGCCGCCGGTGATGGCACTGAGCCTGTCCAGCCCGCCGGTCAACAGCGCGGTCGCGGTCATTAGTCCCGGGATGAAGAGCCAGGGGTCCATAGCCTCACTTCTCTGCGGGTGCTGACATTACGCGGCTTTTGATTACTTCGCTTCTGGTGAGCGGGTAAATCTTTTTCGCGCGCTTGTAGATCTCGCTCCCGACTTTGCCGTGGAGCATCTCGCCGTACAGCTTTTCGTAACTGGTGCTGGCTGCCGTTGTCGTTAGCAATTCTTCGGTGAGGCGCCTGATCTCTTTTCTTTGCGCGAGCTTCATTCGCCCGTGGCCGAAGGACAATGCCGTTAGCCTGAGAGTATACCCGTCTTTGGTGACGACGGTGGTTATGGTTGTTATGACGGAGTGCATCCGCCTGGTCTGCCTGGATATGTAGCCCCTGTTGAGCTCGTGGCTTATGGGGGTTGTTTCCAGGCTCTCGCCCTTGACGTCAATGACCTTGAAGGCCAGCTTGACGTTTTGGTGGGGAATGTTTCCGGTGATGTCGCGCATGGTTAGCCGCACGGTCCTGCCCATCAAGAGCTTGGGGTCTGAGCTGACTGCTTTGCCGAGCTCTTTTCCCTCGAACATTTTTGGGGCTATGATGGTGTACCAGCGCTTCGACTTCCAGGTGTCGACCGACTTGACTTTTTTCTTTTTCTTGACTGTGGTCGTTGCCTTGGTCTTTGCCGCTTTTTTTGCGGCTTTAGCGGCTTTTTTCTTTTTCGACATGCTTTTTCACCATTTCCTCTGTTTTCTCGAGCAGTTCCATGACGCTGAATTTGCCTTTTATTTCGTCGTTACCCAATTTCGCAGTTGCCTCGTACTTCATTACTTCACCAGGAGGGCTGCTTCCTCGGGCTTGTAGTACCAGTCTTTTGGCAGGACCTTCTTTTTCTTGTAGTACTTCTGAAGGCGCTTGATTTTTGACTCAATAAGTGTCAATCCACGCTTGTTGTGGATGTCCTTGGGGTTCTTTTCGAGGTGCTTTCGCAGGAACACCGCTTTCTTGATTAGGCTGAGTATGTCTTCTGGGTAGTCCGGGGCAAGCTTTTGCTCCTTGAGCATCGCGGTTATTGTTTTTCCCGTGACGTCTTTGGCGCTGGGGATGCCGTAGCTGTCCCTGAGCTCT
>JBHOSQ010000028.1:0-2845 GCA_042584585.1 archaeon
ACTTGTTCTTCGCCATCAATCTTGTTTACCTTGGCCGTTACCTTGTACGTTCCAGGCGTCGCAGCCGCGGCAACCGACACGGTGAAGACAAGCTGCCTCGTTGCCTTCGAGCCGATGATAGCCTCGGTGCGAGACGGTTCCGTCACGGTCAGCACCGTGCTCGCGGTCTCCACCAATACGTTCACAGCTTTCGCGTCCTCGGCACCAGTGTTCACGACAACCACTTTCAGCTGTGTGCTCTCGCCCACGCTTACCTTGGCGTCCTCGAACTGCATCGAGACCGCGGACTGGTTAACCGCGCCCATGCCCAAGTAGACAAGTGCGGCAACCACCACAACCGCAACCACGATGGTCCCGATTTTCTTCAAGTCAAAATTCAGTTTTGGCATGCTTTCTCCAAAGTCAAGGTCTTCCATTTATCCCCACTTCCTGATTGCTTCGTCAAGCTCTTTTGAATAATTGTGAATGCTTCTGCCGGCAATGACTGCGTCGACCGCGTCACGCGCCGCTTTCGCCCCAACACGAGTCCCGCCGGGGTGGCCGTGGATTCCGCCGCCCATTTGGATGATTACCTCGTTGCCGAAAATCTTGTGCAGCGCGGGAACATGTAATGGGTTAAGCCCCCCGCTGGCGACGGGCATCACAGGCTTGATTCCGTGGTACTTTTCCTTGCAGGCCGCGACGTTCTCGAGGACTTCCTGCTTGTTCTCGCCCATTTTTCCCACCGCGGTGCCGACGTGCAATTGATCGACGCCGATTGTCCGCGAAATGGTGCACACCACGGGCATGGACATGCCGTGATAAGGCAATTTTGTCACCGCGGCGTGTCCCGCGCGGTGCGCGTGAATGATTCGGCTGCGGCTCTTGTCGCGCAGGGTCTGCAGCGCGCCCCACCCCTCGGTCAAAATGTCAATCATGATGTACTCGTTGCGCAAGTCCGCGGCCATGTTCGTGCGCTTCAGCATCTCGAACGTTTCCGCGGTGACGTTGAACATGTAGCCCTTGCGCTCGCCAGTCTCTTTTTCTGCCTTGCGCTTGTACTTGACTGTTGTCTTGATGCGGTTGAGCGCGCGGTTGAACGACTGGCCACTCAGGTTTTCGTCGTCCTTGACCACGTCACACCCGCCGACCCATGCCTCGTAGGCCACTTTGGCGTGGTCCGCGGTGCGGAGGCCCAGCTTGGGCTTCACAATGGTTCCGACGAGTGGAGTTTTTTTCTTGAATGTTTTTTGGACGCCCTTGATGCCGAACTTCGGGCCCTTGAATGACTGCGCCAGCTTCTTGGGCAGGTGAAGCCCGTTCATGCGCAGGTAGCGCACTTCCTTGAGGCCGTAAATGTTTCCGGCGACGCTGCTCAGGATGTTGGGCATGTTGTTTCCCTCGAACAGTTCGGGGGGATAGGCGACGCTCAAGTCCATTCCGCGCCCGCGCTTCTTCATCTTGAACACGGTGGCCGCCAGTTTTTTCATGTAAGGCTTTTCGGTCGTGAGTTCGGTCCACGTTCCGGTCGAGCTTTCGGCGGCGATGCCTCCGGCTAGCCATTTTGGCTTCACGCCCCTCTCCGGCTCTGCGTAAAACTCGCACACCAGCTCGTTGCGGCTGGGCTTGTAGCGCGTGTCTACGTAGTCTTCGTAGCGCATCGAGGGGGATAACTCGCCGGGGGTATTTAAAAGCAGCGGCGCGGTAACAGGAGTGATGCTGTCCCTCGCGCTGCTTACGATACCGGGGTTGGCCCTTTACTCAAGGGCAAAGAAAGGGTTTAGCTTACCCGAATTGGTGGCCGCGTCCATAGCCTTGTCGGTGGTTCTGCTCCCGTTCGCCGCCATGCTTTCAAGGCCGCTTGGGGTTTCGCCAATCGTGCCGCTCGGGTTCTTGGTTGCTTACCTGTTTTACCGAAAGGGCGGGAAGCTAACGGTTGGGAAGCGGGACAAGATGGCGCTGGCGATTGGGCTGGTGTTCGCATTGCTGGTCGCCGCGGTGCTGTCGCAATACCTAATCGGCGCGGCGGTGCACCCCACGCAAGCAGGTGACGCGGTGTGGCACGCATCGAACATCAATTGGTACAGAGTCGCGCCGCAGTTCCCGCCCGAGGACGCGTATTCGCCAACGCATGCCCTGCGGGGCAACTGGCTGTTCACTGTTTTGATGGGGGAGACTTCGCTGCACATGGCGATGCCACTGGCGGTACTGGCACTGTTCCTGTCCGTTTACCTTGTCGCGGAAAAGCTCTTCAAGAGCGGGATTGCGGCTGGGCTGTTGTTCACGGCGTTCGCTGGGGCGAGTTGGGTGCTCGGGACTGGCTTCCAGGAACTGATTTTTTCGCCGCTTGGATTCAAGTTCGACCCCACGCTGCTGTTCTTTTTCCTGCCGCAGCCGCAGGCAATCGGGCTGATGCTAATGGCGTTTGCGCTGTTCTTGTTTTTCGAGAAGAGGAACTCCTTGTTGGGAATAACGCTGGCCGCGTTGGTCGGGTATCATTTGCAGACCGCTGTGGTTTTGGTGGCGGCGATTCTAATCCACCACGGAATAAAGCGCGAGTGGCCGGGGTGGATTAAGTGGATGCTTCTCGCAATTCCGTTTGTCGTGCCGCTTGTTGGGGTGAGTGGCAGCCATATCGCGCTTGGGTTCCAGGAAAGTGCGTTGGTGACGATGGCGTTGACGGTGCTGCCGCTGGGGATTTTGGCGTGGGGGAAAAGGAAGGCGGAGCTGTTGCCGTTGCTTTCGTGGATTGGGATTGTGTTGGCGTTGTTCGTCGCGATTCCGCTGATGCAGAACGGGTACAGGTTCTTGGTTTACGCGGCGATGCCGCTCGCGATTCTGGCGAGCTCTCAGATAAAGAAGAAGG
>JBHOSQ010000029.1:0-2741 GCA_042584585.1 archaeon
GCATGTGTACGGCCCCGAAGCAGAAATCGGGAAGGCTGGCGAAGTGCAACACACCGGAATCGGCAAGGCTTTGCTTGCGGCGGCGGAAAAAGAGGCTGGGCCCAGGCTGGCGGTCACTTCGGGCATCGGGGCGCGGGAGTACTACCGTCCCTTAGGCTATTCTTTTGAATCTCCTTATATGGTGAAGTATTTATAGCTCGTCCACCATAAAGCGATGTATGCAGCCTGAAAAGTCTCAATTGGACACTCTTGAGCTTTACTTGGGGAAACTGGTCTCCGGGGAAAAGACGAAGGAGCTGATCAAGAAGTTCGCGGACACTGATGAGACTACTGCTGACAAGGCGATAAAGCTGTTTGAGACACGGAGCATGGTTCGGCTGCAGGACATTGAGCGGGTTTTGGAGGAGTGACCTATGCCCACATGCTCTGCGTGCACGAACGAAGCCACTATGTTTTGCGGCAACTGCGGGAAGCCGATTTGTGATCACCACACTACCCACGGCAGGTACTGTTCGATTGAGTGCGCGTCCATGCACGCCCACGTGAAAATCAACAAAGAAGCCAACGAGCTTCACGAGGTCAGCACCAATCGCAACCGGCGGATTTCGCTGGTGGCAGTCGTTGTGATGGTTCTCATAATCCTCGCGGTCCTTTTCCTGAAGTACGGGGGAGTATAACAGATGAGACTGGTAGCCCTCCACTCTGACTTCATCGAGTTCGAGCCAAAGAAAAAAGCCGTGAAGTCGGCAGAAGACATCGAGAAAGGCAAAAAGCGAGTCGACGACTGCCTGGTGGTCTTCATGGCAATCGAGAAAGGCGACGAGGCCGGAATCGACAGCGTTGTGGCACAGGCAGTGGACAGCGTCAAGGAAATCGCCGGCCAGGTCAAGGCCGAGACGGTCGTGGTATACCCGTGGGTGCACTTGACTTCCAGCCCCTCTTCTATCGACGCGGCGAAGCAAGCGCTTTCCATGCTTGAGGATGAATTGTCCAAGGACTTCAAGGTCCACCACTCTCCGTTCGGCTGGTACAAGGCATTCAACATTTCGGTGAAGGGCCACCCCCTCGCCGAACTATCGCGCGAAATCACCCCCACTTCCACGAAGGAAATGAAGTTCGACGCCACGAAGGCACTCCACTCGATTTCCAAGGCGGTGCTGAGCAAGGCCGAGCTCAAGGATAACGACCACCGCATCATCGGCCAGAACCTGGACCTGTTTTCATTTTACAACGTCGCGCCAGGAATGGTTTTTTGGCATCCCAAGGGCATGGTAATCTGGAACGAATTGCTTAACTTCTGGCGCGACGTTGTAAAATGAAAACAGGTCCAGGTTCTGGCCGAGGAGCACCACAACGCCGGGTACTCGGAAATCAGGACGCCCCAGGTCATGAGCGACATCTTGTGGAAGGTCTCTGGGCACTGGGACCACTACAAGGACAACATTTTCCTCACCGACTACGACAAGAGGCAGTTCGCCGTGAAGCCAATGAACTGCCCCGGTGGAATCCTTGTCTACAAGTCACGCACGCACAGCTACAAAGAGCTCCCGATGCGCATCGGCGAGCTAGGCACAGTCCACCGTGTAGAGCTGTCAGGGGTATTGTCCGGATTGTTCCGCGTCATCAAGTTCACTCAGGACGACGCCCACATCTATTGCACCGAAGCCCAGCTCGAGGATGAGCTCACAGGGGTATTGGAGCTCACGAAAAGAATTTACGCCCCGTTCGGGTTCGAGTACGAGGTCGAGCTGTCCACCCGCCCCAAGAAGGCAATGGGCGAGAAAAAAATGTGGGACCGCGCCGAGGCCGCGCTCGAGTCAGTGCTCAAGAAAAACAACATCAAGTACAAAACCAACGCGGGCGACGGCGCGTTCTACGGCCCGAAAATCGATTTCCACGTCAAGGATTCGCTTGGCCGGAACTGGCAATTGGGCACGCTGCAGCTGGACTTCCAGATGCCCGAGCGTTTCAACATCACGTACATTGCTGAGGACGGGAAGGAGCACACTCCAATCATGCTCCACCGCGCGCTTTACGGCTCGCTTGAAAGGTTCATCGGGGTCATACTCGAGCACTTGAACGGCAACCTACCTCCGTGGCTCGCGCCCGTGCAGGCCAAAGTGATTTCGTTCAGTGAAAAGAACGACTCCGCCACACAAAAAATAGCGGACCAACTCTTTGCACTCGGCTACCGCGTCGAGAGCGACACCACTTCCGGGACGGTCCAGTCCAAAATTCGGGACGCCGAGCTGCAAAAAATTCCGTACATCATTGTCATCGGCGACAAGGAAGAAAAAGCCAAGACCCTGGCAGTGCGTACCCACGGCTCGTCAAAGGCGGAGTTCGGCGTGAAGTTCGATGACTTCGAGAAAAAGCTCCGCGAAAAAGTCGAGTCACGCGCACTGAAGCCCTAAAGTTTTTTAAGCAACGCCTCTGTTCTTTTCCGCAATGGCCTTCGACCCAAAAGAGCTTATGGCAAAGTTTTCCGTGCTCATCGCAGTCGCGGGCATAGCAATATTCATGCTGCTCGTGCTCGTCTTTTTGTTCAGAATAGCGTTCCAGACCATACTGGGGTAAGTATTTAAATGCCAGCCACATTATTAGCGCTGTAGAGGCAGAAATATGGGCTATCTTGACGGCTTGATGCACCGCACGAAAAAGCCAGGGGAAGGCACTCCAGAGCCTGCTCCCGCTACCCCAGCCAAAGCCCCAGCAAAAGGCGCTCCCGCTCCAACCGGGGG
>JBHOSQ010000030.1:0-2671 GCA_042584585.1 archaeon
CCAAACCAAACCCGCGACGACTTGCTGAAGACAAACGCGGGCATAATCACTTCGGTCGCCGCCGAACTAAAAAAAGTCGCGCCGAACGCAATCGTAATCACGGTCACGAACCAGGTCGACGCAATCAACTACTTGATGTGGAAAAAAACCGGCTTTCCCCGGGAGCGCGTCGCCGGAATGAGTGGCGTCCTGGACACAGCGCGCCTGCACGCGCTTGGCTTCGACGGGTTTGTCCTCGGCGCGCACGGCGACTTGATGGTCCCGACCGAGCCCATCCCGCCCAACAGCTTAAAGGAATTGCGTGCGGCGGGCGCGAGCGTCATCGAAAAGAAGGGCGCGACGTTTTACGGCCCCGCTGTCTCGATTAACCGCATGGTGTACGCGATTGCGAACGACACGCAGGAAGTGCTGCCGTGCTCGTGTGTGCTGGACGGCGAGTACGGGTTGAGTGGCTTGTCAATCGGCGTGCCGGCTTCCCTCGGCGCGGACGGAATAATCCCAGTGGAAATGGATTTGCCCTCGGAGTTTGCCGAGGCTGCGGAGCACATAAAAAAGCAAATCGCGTCGCTGGAATAACTTATTTGTAGTGCGACAGGTCCTGTTGTTTTTCGAGCAAGCGGTAGCTCGCGAACCCGCCGGCGAGCCGAGTCATTTCCCACACGATTACCGCGAGGAACACCGCGCCCGCACTTGCCCCCGCGAGCGGAAGCACAAGGACCGCGGCCAGTTCCATCCACCCGATTCCCATTACCGAGTACGGCGCGAACGAGAACAGCCACACCAATGCGTACAACAAAAACACCGCGATCAAGTTGGCGTCGCTTCCGAACGCCGCCATGACGACCACCCACTGCACTGAATACAACAGCCATGCCGCGATTCCGGCGCCGGCGATTGCGGCAATCAATTGCTTTGCTTTCCCGGTGTACGAGTTCAGCGGCACGAAGCTTTGGCTGACCAGCCCGAACGCAAAGCTGAAGAAGCCGCTCATTTTCATGAGCGCTGTGACGGCAAGTGTGGAAAGAATCATCCACAGCCCCAATGCGAACGTGGGCTCTATCCCAACGAATCCGCCTGCCAGGAGCGCGATTCCGGAGAATGCGGCGATTGCCTTGACCGAGACTTCCACGACTTTTTCGAACGCGAGCAGGGACTTGCCCATGGCTTTGGTCATTTGCTTTTGCAGGCCAAACACCATTTGCTCGACCGTTTGCGTGCCGAGCACGCTTTGCCCGCCCATGGGGGCATTGAACGTGACATTTATCGGCTTTTGCACGCTCATGTACTCGACCGTGCTCTTCGCGCCTTCTTCTATCAAGACCTTTATTCTATATGCATCTATAAACGCGGCAAGCAGTCCCGCCACTACCGCAAGCGCGAGATACTCTGCGCTAACGAGTTGCGGGATTCCGCTGCCGAGCGCGAGCATTCCGGCGGCGGCGACCAAAAAAGCAGTGACTGCGTATTCTGTGTTCACGGGCTACCGTTAAGAAACAAGGGGAATAAAAGCTTAAGTGCTTGCCTTTCCGGCCGGCACCGCAATCGGCCGTCCTTTTTTGTCCATGCCAAGGGTAAAGAGCACTATGCCTTCGGAAAGGTGCAGCTCAAGCGGGCTGCCTTCGGGAAGAGAGTCACCGGTTTCACCCGTCCTAAGCTCAACCCTTCCCAACAACCCGCTGTTTGCTTCCACTCCCGGGTCACCGGTTTTGTCGTGTAGTATCCTTTGGGGCTCCAGCGGCCTTTTTTCACTGGCAGGGACAAGCGGCATTTCCCCAATCACCGTGGCGTGGTCTATTTGCGACATGCCTATGTCGTATTCGTTGTCTCCGAGGCGTATCTTGAAAGAGTTGGAGACTGTGTCCAGCCCAACTTTTGCATCCTCCAGCTTGGCCAAGAACTTTTTCCCCTTCAGCTTGGCGTGATACTCACCGTCCCTCAGAAAAATCTTTTCGATATGCTGCTTCACCCCGCGCTGCATATCTTCTTCACTGAGGGTGATGCCAGTGGATTCGCCGCGTATAATGGCATGAAAGTTTTTCAGGACATCCCTGCTAAGTGGCTTTTCCAGTTCTTTCTCCTTCAGGAACAGCTTGGCACCCAGTTTCTCCTCTTTAATGTTGCCAAATACTCGCTCTTTCCACAGCGGGGTTGGCTTATTCTCAGATGGTGCGAGTTCGTCGAGCGTTTTGGTTGTTATGGGCTTGGCCTTTATCGTCTTGGTCAAGTTTTGAAATTTAGTGATTTTGTTTTGGAGTTCTGGAATGCTCCTAGTCTTCCCAAACTCCGGAACGATCCCAAATCCTCCAGAACCCCCCTCCTCAACTTTAAGCAGCTTCTTCGGCTTCACAATCTTCTTGCCAATCGCCATTCCCCTTTCACCTGTTGTTAATTATCACTCTCTATCTTTTTAAGCTTTTTTGCACAACTAGATTAGCTCAACCAGCCAGTCCAGCAATCCAAACACATACATGACCCCGATTATCACGACCAGCAGTATTATTTCCAGCGCGCTGCCCAGCAAGTCACCAACTTTCATTAGTCCCTAGTTTCGAGGACTCATTATTTAAAACCCGCCGCCCAAACTCCAAATCATGATTTGGGCGGCTTACGCAATCATCGCCTCGGTGTTTTGGGCACTCGGCAACGTCCTCGACAAGCTCATCACAGAAAA
>JBHOSQ010000031.1:0-2254 GCA_042584585.1 archaeon
GGGTGGGACAGCAACAGCCCGCACATTTTCATGTATTCGTTTTCTTTCTTCACGGTGGTTTCCTTCTTTTCCTTGCCGTGCATGCGGATGCTTTTTTCTTCTTGGTACCTTGCGGTCCACCTGACTTTCTGGGGCTTGCGCTTGAGCTTAAGCATGTTGGTCTCGCACTTGCGCGAGCAGAATGAGTAAATGGTTCCGTCTTTGTAGGCGTGGATTAGCCCAACGCCTTTTGCCATTTCGGTCCCACAAAAGCTACACTTCATCTTGTTCACCTCGCGCGAATGGGCTTGGCCTCGGTCTTGGTGTCCATGAGTATTAGTACGTCCCCAACTTTGATTGGGCCTTTGACGTTCCTGCGCATTACGCGCCCTTTGTCCCTGCCGTCAAGCACTTTGGCCATCACCTGGTGTATCTCTCCGTACACTCCTGTCCTGGCGACGACTTCCATGACTTGTGCGGGGAAGCCTTCGTGTTCTTCTGCCATCCAGAATCACCTCACTTTTTGAGTTCTGCGACTTTTTTCTTAAGACCATCGACAAGGTCTTTCGCGTCGCCGGTCTCGACAATCGCAATCGCGCTCGTCCCAACCGGAATCCCACTTGCAGCCCCAAGCTCTTTTTTGGTGGGGACGTAGGTATACGCAATGTTCTTTTCGTCACAGAGAATCGGCAGGTGCATCACGATTTCTTCTGGCGAGACGTCGCCAGCAATCACAACAAGCATTGCCTTTTCGCGCTCGACTGCTTTCGTGACCTCGTTCACTCCACGCCTAATCTTGCCGGTGTTCGTGGATATCTCTACGGCTTCAAACGTCTGGTCCGCTACTTCCTTCGAGACTTCAAATTTTGGCATTTTTCATTTCACCTCATTATTCATAGCCCCAGAGGGGGCTCACAACTCATTGGCGCTAACTAAAAATTAGCGAGTGCTATTGTAAATCGACCTGTTTATAAAGGTTTTTATAGGCTATTCCGGCTCCAAATGGCTTATTTGTGCGTAAGCCAAAAAACCGCTTTCTCATCGCTGATTTCGTCAATCCGCGCGTAGCCAACCCGCTCAAGCTGCACAACATTCCCTTTCTTGGCGTCAAGGATGTACCGCTCCACAACGCCCTTTTGTATTCCATCGGACGTCACCAATTCCGCGTCCATTGCCTCAGTAACCCACTGCAGCTTCGGGCAGTCCAATAACTCCTTGCCCGCATACACAAATCCCTTCCCCTCTTTTTTGACATTAAACGCGTCCTTCAGCCTGAACAACTCCGGCGCCTCTGGCACAAAAAACTCGTGCTCCCCCCGGAAAAAATAGCTTCGCTTCCCTTCCTCGTCACCCGGGTACGCCTTCAGGCTGACCTGAGTCTCAGGAATCCCCGTCACTTTAATCTTCTTGGGCTTCGGCACAAAAAAGTACCTCTTCGCCCGCGAGTCAATGATTTTTTTGTTGAACGCCTCGATGGTCTCCATCGACGCGCGAACGTCCTTTTCGGTCAGCCCCAAGTCAATCCAGAACTGCACCACTGCCTGCGGGTCAAACCCCCTCCGCCTCAAGGCCCGAAGCGTCGGCAGGCGCGGGTCGTCCCACCCGCTGTACTTTCCTTTCGCAATGCCCTCACTAATCCCGGAAGTGCTGAGCTTCCCGAACTCGTGCACCGCAACCCGGCCCCAGTAAAGCGTCTCGGGATAAGCCCATCCCATGTAATCGTAAAGGAACTTCTGCCGCTCCGTGCTGTCGCGCAAGTCTTTGCCCCGCACAATGTGCGTCGTGCCCTGCATCTTGTCCTGGACCGCCGACTCGAAGTCAAGCATGGGCCACACCTTGTACTTAGTGCCCACGCGCGGGTGCTCTCCCAGGCGCACACGGAACGCAACCCAGTCCCGAATCGCCGGGTCCTTATGCTTCATGTCCGTTTTAATTCTCAGTACGGCCTGCCCCTCGGCGAACTCGCCGGCAAGCATCTGCTCCCACATCTGCTTGGTCTCGCGCTGTCCCTGCTCGTGGCACTTGCACTCCGTGCCCTTCGCCTTGAGCTTCCTGAAGGACTCGGCCGAGCACCTGCAGACGTATGCCTTGCGCTTCATAATCAATTCTTCGGCCACGCGGTAGTACTCGTCGAAGTGCTCGCTCGCGTAAACCACCTTGTCCGGCGGGCAGCCGAGCCACTCCATGTCCTCTAGGTACCAGTCGTACGCCTCCACAAGCGGCTTCTTCAGGCTGGGGTCGGTGTCGTCGAACCGGCAGATGAACCGCCCGTTGT
>JBHOSQ010000032.1:0-2110 GCA_042584585.1 archaeon
TTATCTACTACGAGAACCACAAAAATGAGAGGGACGTGATGAGCAGCCTGTTCGGCACGATTCCGACGGCTATGGCTATGGGAATTGCTGTGCTGCCCCATCTGCCGTTCCTGATTTTCGGGCTTGTCTGAGACGGCATGCCTCGGCAATCCGAAGCCGAAATGGCTTTAAATCCTGAATACCGGAAGTACGGGGGGAATTTAAATATGCCGGTATTCCTAACAACAGGCCCGAGGTGTTAAGATAGTTTCAACTTCGTACGTGCAGGAACTGGAAGATTTTTTCCGAGATAATTACAAGCAGGAAATGGAGAAGCTTGCGGAGTACTGGCCGGACAATAACAGCATCGCGGTCGACTACACTCTTTTGGAAAAGCATTCGCCCGAAATCGCGGACGACTTGATTGAAAACCCGGACACCATTATCAAGGCGAGCGAAGAAGCGCTCGCGAGCCAGGGCTTGGTCAACACCGAGGGGGATTTGGTTGCGCCG
Organism: archaeon; assembly: GCA_042584585.1. Lineage (GTDB taxonomy): Archaea > B1Sed10-29 > B1Sed10-29 > WALL01 > WALL01 > WALL01. The sequence continues at coordinate 493 of JBHOSQ010000032.1, forward strand.
AGGGTGCGGTTCTTCAATTTGCCGCAGCACATTCTCATTAGGAACATCAACTCGGACCACATCAACAAGTTCATTTCGGTTGAGGGCGTTATTAACAAGATTACTGACGTGCGGCCCAAAGTCGATGTCGCTGTTTTTGAGTGCATGCACGACGGGCGCAGGATTACTGTCGACCAGACCGGCGAATTGTTCGGGAAGCTGAACGAGCCAATTCGGTGCCCGCAGTGCGAGCGCAACGCGTTCAAATTATTGCTGGACGACTCGCGGTTCACGGACATGCAGAAGATGCAGGTGCAGGAGCCGCTCGAGGCATTGGTGCGCGGCGAGCAGGCCAAGAACATGGACATTTGGATGGAGGGCGACTTGACGAACAAGCTCTACGCCGGCGACAAGGTCGAGATCACCGGGATACTCAGGCTGATTCCGCCGAAGCACAAGAGCGCGGTGTACTCGATTTACATTCACGCTGTGCACGTGCAGCAAATCGAAAGGGAGTTCGAGGAAATCGAGCTCACTGAAGAAGAAGAGGCACAGATAAAAGAGCTCGCGAACGACCCCAAGATTTACGCCAAGCTGATTGAGTCGGTGGCGCCGAGCATTTACGGCCACAAGGAGATCAAGGAGGCACTGGCGCTGCAATTGTTCGGCGGAACGAAGAACAAGGCGCTTCCGGACGGAATGAAAATCCGGCCGGACATGCACATCCTTTTGATTGGAGACCCGGGGACTGCCAAGTCACAATTGCTTAACTATGTTTACAACCTGGCTCCGAAAGGCGTTTTCGTTGGTGGCAAGAGCGCGACCGGCGCAGGGCTCACGGCGACCGCGGAGAAGGACGAGTTCGGCGAAGGGGGCTGGACATTGAAGGCCGGCGCACTTGTATTGGCGAGCGGTGGGCACGCCTGTATTGACGAGTTCGACAAGATGGGTGACGAGGACCGGTCGTCGATGCACGAGGCAATGGAGCAACAGCGCATCAGCATCGCGAAGGCTGGGATTGTGACGACGTTCAAGAGCGAGACGTCGATTCTTGCGGCGGCGAACCCCAAGTACGGGCGGTTCGACCCGTTTTCGACTCCGGCGGAACAGTTCAACATTCCACCGACCTTATTGAGCAGGTTCGACTTGATTTTCCCCATCAAGGACGTGCTGGACGAGAAAAAGGACAGGGCAATGGCCAAGCACATTTTGTCTTCACACCAGACCTCGGGAATCCGCAGCACTGGGTTGGAGGGGATAATGACGCCCGAGGAGTTGGAGAAGGCAGAAGAAAAGATTATTCCCATGCTTGACCCGGAATTGTTGAGGAAGTACATTGCTTATGCGCGGCGCAACATTAACCCGGTGCTGACGACCGAGGCAATGAGCAAGATTGAGGAGTATTACGTTGACTTAAGGGCGCTTGGCGAGAAGCAGGGCGCCGTCGCCACGACTGCAAGGCAGCTTGAGGCGCTTGTGCGTCTTGGGGAGGCATCGGCACGCGGAAGGCTTAGCCAGCGCGTGGAGATTGAGGACGCGGACCGGGCGGTGCGGCTGCACAGGTTTGTGATGCAGGAAATCGGGATTGACCCCGAAACAGGCAGGTTTGACGCGGACATTATCGCCACGGGGCACACGC